>NZ_CP019445.1:2168599-2478398 GCF_001975225.1 Kosakonia cowanii JCM 10956 = DSM 18146
GGGCTGGCTGTGGAAAGAGATATCGCCGCCCATCTCATTGACCAGCCGCTGGGTGATCACCAGCCCCAGCCCGGTGCCGCCGTGGCGACGCGAAATGCTGGCGTCCGCCTGACGAAACGCCTGGAAGAGCCGCGACTGGTCGCGCTCGGGAATGCCGATGCCGGTATCGCGGATCTGCATTTCCACCTGCACTTTGTTATTGCTGATGGCGCGCTTCTCCACCACCACGTCGATATTGCCGTTTTCCGTAAACTTGATCGCATTGCCGACCAGATTGGTGATCACCTGCTGCAGGCGCAGCGGATCGCCGATGACGTTATCCGGCACATCGTTTTTGATGCTCAGCGTCAGCTCCAGCCCCTTATCGTGGGCCGAGTGCGCCAGCGTCACCACCTCATCCAGCGTGCTGCGCAGCGGGAAGGGGATGCTTTCCAGAATCAGCTTGCCCGCTTCCAGCTTGGAGAAGTCGAGCACGTCATTGATGATCGCCAGCAGGTTATTGGCTGAGCGCTCAATGGTCAGCAGATGGTCGCGCTGGGTAGGATTCAGTTCCGATTTCAGCGTCAGGCGGGTAAAGCCAATCACGCCATTAAGCGGCGTCCGCAGCTCGTGGGACATATTGGCGAGAAACTCGGATTTGATGCGCGCCGCTTCCTGGGCGCGCTTTTTCGCCAGATCCAGTTCAACGTTCTGGATCTCCATCTGCTCCAGCGTTTCACGCAGGTCGGAGGTGGACTGGTCGATATTGTGCTGCATCTCTTCGTGATAGGCAGCCAGCGACATCGCCATCGAGTTAATGCCGTTTTTCAACATATCCAGCTCGCCGAGCATAAAGCCTTCGACGCGGCTATCGAGCTGGCCGCGGCGAATGCGGTCGACGGTGTTGACCATATTACGTATTGGGCTGGTGACATCGCGCATTAGCCGCCAGCCAAAAATGAGCGCGATGCCGATACAGAAGAGGATCATCAGGCTGGAGATAAAGATCTCTTTGTACTGCTGCAAACGCACCGATTTGAGATCCAGCTCCAGCGCCACATAGCCGAGCAGATTGCCGGTGATCTTATCTGCCGGCAGCGAGGAGTTGGCGGGCGCAAACCCTTCGGTAAGGATCGGCGTGCGCAGGATCATCACATCGCCGCGCCGGGTGACGCTCAGCTTGCGCGGGAAGGGCTGATGGGCGGGCAGCTTGAGGGAGTCGCCCTCCAGTTGCAGGTTCGACGAGACGAAGAGCGCGTTCTTATTGTCGTAGATCGAGATGGCCCGCACGATATCGGAGTGGCGGCGGTGCAGGACGCTAATCAGCTGGCCGATGGCGTCTTTATCCTGCAACGTCATGCTGTATTCGCTGGAGACCGCCAGCGGCTCAATAATGCTGGCACCGGCGTCTTCCAGTTGACGCTGCAAATCGTTATAGCGATGGACGACAAAAAAGACGCTGAGCAGCACACCGATAAGTACGGTGGGCGCCAGAATCAGAATCATCATGCGTGCGCGCAAGCTGTAGTTGGTCATGGAATTCCGTTATGGGAGAATGGGGCCATTGATCAGTAATTGAGATTTTTCACCGCAATGGCGCAATTCTACTCTGCAAAACGACGAGTGACGACTCGTCAAAAAATAACCGTAACAGTAAACGACCTTGACCCGTTTGGGCAGGGGGTGGCGCGTCATAATGGTAAAGCGCTGTTTATTCCCGGTTTGTTACCCGCAGAGACGGCGGAAATTATCCTTAAAGAGGATAAACGCCAGTTTGCCCGCGGCGAAGTGAGCCGCCGCCTGAGCGACAGCCCGGAGCGCGTAGCGCCGCGCTGCCCGCACTTTGGCGTCTGCGGCGGCTGTCAGCAGCAGCATGCGAGCATTGAGCTGCAACAGCGCAGCAAACGCGCCGCGCTGGCACGCCTGATAAAGCAGGAGGTCGACGATGTGATCGCCGGTAAGCCGTGGGGATATCGCCGCCGCGCGCGCTTAAGCCTGAGCTGGCAGCCGAAAGCGCAGCGTCTGGAGATGGGTTTTCGCAAAGCGGGCGACAGCGATATCGTCAATGTCACACAATGCCCGGTGCTGGTGCCCCGTCTTGAAGCACTGCTTACGCCGCTGCGCGACTGCCTGGCGGAATTAAGCGGTGCTCGCCAGTTGGGGCATGTCGAACTGGTTGAGGCGGATAATGGCCCGCTGATGGTGCTGCGTCACACCGCACCGTTAAACGCCGCCGACAGAGCAAAACTGGAACGCTTTTCGCATTCCCATCATCTGGCGCTTTATCTCGCGCCGCAAAGCGATATTGTTGAGCAGATCACTGGTCAGACTCCCTGCTACGCTTCTGACGGGCTACCCTTACACTTCAGCCCGCGGGATTTTATCCAGGTCAATGATGGCGTAAATCAGCAGATGGTCGCCCGTGCGCTGGAGTGGCTCGCTGTGCAGCCGCAGGACCGCATTCTCGATCTCTTTTGTGGGATGGGAAATTTCACGCTGCCGCTGGCGAAACGCGCGGCGGAAGTGGTTGGCGTGGAGGGCGTTGCCGAGCTGGTAGCGAAAGGGCAGGAGAACGCGCAACAGAATGGTTTGCACAATGTGACATTCTTTCACGAAAATCTGGAGGAAGATGTTACAAAACAGCCGTGGGCGAGCCGTGGGTTTGACAAAGTTTTACTCGACCCTGCGCGCGCGGGGGCGGCAGGTGTGATGCAGCATATTATAAAATTGTCGCCGGGCCGGGTGGTCTACGTCTCCTGTAATCCCGCCACGCTTGCACGCGACAGTGAAGCGCTGCTGAGTGCGGGATACCAGATTGAGCGGCTGGCGATGCTGGACATGTTCCCGCACACTGGTCACCTGGAATCGATGGTGTTGTTTGTGAAACACAAATGATTAATTTCGGCTTGCCGAATTCGGCAGGCCCGGTCCCTGAAAGGAGAGGACAATGGTTGCGGTACGCAGTGCGCATTTGAACAAAGCGGGTGAATTCGATCCGGCCAAATGGATCGCCAGTCTGGGCATTACCAGTCAGCCGTCGTGTGAACGCTTAACCGAAACCTGGGCTTATTGTCTGCGTCAAACTCAAGGGCATCCGCAGGCGGAGATCCTGCTTTCACGCGGGATCGAGATGGTGGAGATCCTCTCGATGCTGAGTATGGACACCGACACGCTGCGCGCCGCGCTGCTCTTCCCGCTCGCCGATGCGGAAGTGGTCAGCGAAGAGGTGCTGCGCGAAAACGTCGGCGCGGCGGTGGTTGAGCTGATCCACGGCGTGCGCGACATGGCCGCCATCCGCCAGTTAAAAGCGACTCATACCGATTCCGTCTCCTCCGAACAGGTGGATAACGTCCGCCGCATGCTGCTGGCGATGGTGGATGATTTCCGCTGCGTAGTCATCAAGCTTGCTGAACGTATCGCCCATCTGCGCGAAGTGAAAGATGCGCCGGAAGACGAGCGCGTGCTGGCGGCGAAAGAGTGTACCAACATCTATGCGCCACTGGCGAACCGCTTAGGTATCGGCCAGCTGAAGTGGGAGCTGGAGGATTACTGCTTCCGCTACCTGCACCCGGAAGAGTACAAACGCATCGCTAAGCTGCTGCACGAGCGCCGTATCGATCGCGAACACTACATTGATGAGTTTGTTGGCCACCTGCGCGCCGAGATGAAGACCGAAGGCGTCAAAGCCGAAGTCTATGGCCGCCCGAAACATATCTACAGCATCTGGCGCAAGATGCAGAAAAAGCACCTCGCTTTCGACGAGCTGTTTGATGTCCGCGCCGTGCGCATCGTCGCTGAACGGTTGCAGGATTGCTACGCCGCGCTGGGGATTGTGCATACCCACTATCGCCACCTGCCGGATGAGTTCGACGATTATGTCGCCAACCCGAAACCGAACGGTTACCAGTCCATCCATACGGTGGTACTCGGGCCGGGCGGTAAAACCGTTGAGATCCAGATCCGTACCCGCCAGATGCACGAAGATGCCGAGCTGGGCGTTGCCGCACACTGGAAGTACAAAGAGGGCACCGCGACGGCGACCGGCGCGCGTTCCGCACATGAAGATCGCATTGCCTGGCTGCGTAAGCTGATTGCCTGGCAGGAAGAGATGGCGGACTCCGGCGAAATGCTCGACGAGGTGCGCAGCCAGGTTTTCGACGACCGGGTCTACGTCTTTACGCCAAAAGGGGATGTGGTGGATCTGCCCGCTGGCTCCACGCCGCTGGACTTCGCTTACCATATTCACAGCGATGTGGGTCACCGCTGCATCGGCGCAAAAATCAGCGGCCGCATCGTGCCCTTTACCTATCAGCTGCAGATGGGCGATCAGATTGAGATCATCACCCAGAAACAGCCGAACCCGAGCCGCGACTGGCTCAACCCGAACCTCGGCTATGTCACCACCAGCCGCGGGCGCTCGAAGATCCACGCCTGGTTCCGCAAGCAGGATCGCGACAAGAACATTCTTGCCGGTCGCCAGATCCTCGACGATGAGCTGGCGCACCTCGGCATCAGCCTGAAAGAGGCGGAGAAGCACCTGCTGCCGCGCTACAACTTCAACGAGCTGGACGAGCTGCTGGCGGCGATTGGCGGCGGCGATATTCGCCTTAACCAGATGGTCAACTTCCTGCAGGCGCAGTTCAACAAGCCGAGCGCCGAGGAGCAGGATGCCGCTGCGCTCAAGCAGTTGCAGCAGAAGACCTACGCACCGCAGAACCGCAGCAAAGACAACGGGCGCGTGGTGGTGGAAGGGGTTGGCAACCTGATGCACCACATCGCGCGCTGCTGCCAGCCGATCCCTGGCGACGAAATCGTCGGCTTTATCACCCAGGGGCGCGGCATCTCGATTCACCGCGCCGACTGCGATCAGCTGGAAGAGCTGCGCAATGTCGCGCCGGAGCGCATCGTGGATGCCGTCTGGGGCGAAAGCTACTCGGCGGGCTACTCGCTGGTGGTGCGCGTCACGGCGAACGATCGCAGCGGGCTGCTGCGTGATATCACCACCATTCTCGCCAACGAAAAGGTCAACGTGCTGGGCGTTGCCAGCCGCAGCGACACCCGCGAGCAGCTGGCGACTATCGATATGAATATCGAAATCTACAACCTGCAGGTGCTGGGCCGCGTGCTTAGCAAACTGAATCAGGTGCCTGACGTTATCGACGCACGTCGCCTGCACGGCGGCTGATCGTCTCTTCACCCGATCCTCCCATCTTCTGGGAGGATCGCTTTTTAGCAAGGATTTTTCATGACACAAATCGAACGTCTGCTCGGGATCATGCAACGGCTGCGCGACCCGCAAACCGGCTGCCCGTGGGACAAAGAGCAGACTTACGCCACCATCGCGCCCTATACGCTGGAAGAGACTTACGAAGTGCTGGACGCCATTTCGCGCGAAGACTTCGACGATCTGCGCGGCGAGTTGGGCGATCTGCTCTTCCAGGTGGTCTTCTACGCGCAGATGGCGCAGGAAGAGGGGCGTTTTGATTTCAACGATATTTGTGCTGCCATCAGCGACAAGCTGGAGCGCCGCCATCCGCATATCTTTGGCGACGCGCAGGCGGGCAATAGTGCCGAAGTGCTTGAGCGTTGGGAGCAGATCAAAACCGCCGAGCGTGCAGAGAAAGCGCAGCACTCGGCGCTGGATGATATTCCTCACAGCCTGCCGGCACTGATGCGCGCCCACAAAATCCAGAAGCGCTGCTCAACCGTTGGCTTTGACTGGACCACCATCGGCCCGGTGCTCGACAAAGTGTATGAAGAGATCGACGAAGTGATGGACGAAGCCAAACAGGCGGTTGTCGACCAGGCGCGCGTGGAAGAGGAGATGGGCGATCTGCTCTTTGCCACTGTTAATCTCTCTCGTCACCTGGGCGTTAAAGCGGAAGTGGCGCTGCAAAAAGCGAACCTCAAATTTGAGCGCCGCTTTCGCGAAGTCGAACGGCTGGTTCAGGAGCGCGGCCTGGAAATGACCGGCGTAGATCTGGAAACAATGGAAACTATCTGGCAGCAGGTAAAGCGGCAGGAACATGATCTTTAAGGCATTTGTGGTAACAAGCCCGATTTGTGTGATTTTTTAAATAGCAAGCGCTTGATTTGCGTCAAAAACATTTGCTGGAAAGGGGCTATTTTCACACTCATTACGTTTGTTGAAACGTTTCCGCTAACGCCGCTTCGGCTTATCCTTAGGGCTTCCGGGCGGCAACAGCACGAATCAGTAAACGTTCAGAATTGTTGTACAAGCGGCGTCAGCCAAGAGAGCTAACGCTAATGCGGCCTGAAGAGAGAAGGGGAGGGGGAATGAAAGTTTGTGGCGCAACTCATCATCCGGTATACTGCTTTCCCGTCCTGGTTATTCCACCGTCTTTTAAACCTAACTTCTCAGGTTCAGCATGACAACGAACTATATTTTTGTGACCGGCGGGGTCGTATCCTCTCTGGGTAAAGGCATTGCCGCAGCCTCCCTGGCAGCTATTCTTGAAGCCCGTGGCCTCAAGGTCACCATGATGAAACTGGATCCGTACATCAACGTCGATCCGGGCACAATGAGCCCTATCCAGCATGGTGAAGTGTTCGTTACCGAAGATGGCGCAGAAACCGATCTTGATTTGGGTCACTACGAGCGTTTCATCCGCACCAAGATGACCCGTCGCAACAACTTCACCACCGGCCGTATCTACTCCGAGGTGCTGCGTAAAGAGCGCCGCGGCGACTATCTCGGTGCGACCGTGCAGGTTATCCCCCATATCACCAACGCCATCAAAGAGCGCATTATTGCCGGCGGCGAAGGCCACGACGTTGCGCTGGTTGAGATCGGCGGTACCGTGGGTGATATCGAATCCCTGCCATTCCTCGAAGCGATCCGCCAGATGGCGGTAGAAGTGGGCCGCGAGCGCACCCTCTACATGCATCTGACGCTGGTGCCATATATGGCCGCTTCCGGTGAAGTGAAAACCAAGCCGACTCAGCACTCTGTGAAAGAGCTGCTCTCCATCGGTATTCAGCCAGATATCCTGATTTGCCGCTCCGATCGCGCCGTTCCGGCCAACGAAAGAGCCAAAATTGCTTTGTTCTGTAACGTTCCAGAAAAAGCAGTGATTTCTCTGAAAGATGTCGATTCCATTTATAAAATCCCGGGCCTGTTGAAATCTCAGGGGCTGGACGATTATATTTGTAAACGATTCAGCTTAGACTGCCCGGAAGCGAATCTCGCCGAATGGGAGCAGGTGATCTACCAGGAAGCGAATCCGTCAGGTGAAGTCACGATTGGTATGGTCGGCAAGTACATTGAGTTACCGGATGCCTATAAATCGGTGATTGAAGCGCTGAAACATGGTGGTCTGAAAAACCGCGTAACCGTCAACATCAAGCTGATTGATTCGCAGGATGTTGAGACGCGCGGCGTTGAGATCCTCAAAGGCCTCGATGCCATTCTGATCCCGGGCGGCTTCGGCTACCGCGGCGTAGAAGGCAAGATCGCCACCGCGCGTTTTGCGCGTGAAAACAATATTCCTTACCTCGGCATCTGCCTGGGTATGCAGGTTGCGTTGATTGAGTATGCGCGCCACGTTGTCGGGATGGAGAACGCCAACTCCACGGAATTTGTGCCAGACTGTAAGTACCCGGTTGTGGCGCTGATCACCGAGTGGCGTGACGAAGAGGGCAACGTTGAGCAGCGTTCTGAGAAGAGCGATCTCGGCGGCACCATGCGCCTTGGCGCGCAGCAGTGCCAGCTTAGCGATGAGAGCCTGGTTCGCCAGCTGTATGGCTCAGAAACGATTGTTGAGCGCCATCGCCATCGCTACGAAGTCAACAATATGCTGTTGAAACAGATTGAAGCTGCGGGCCTGCGCGTTGCGGGCCGTTCCGGGGATGATCAGTTGGTCGAGATCATCGAAGTGCCGAACCATCCGTGGTTTGTTGCTTGCCAGTTCCACCCGGAGTTTACTTCTACGCCGCGTGACGGACATCCGCTGTTTGCCGGCTTTGTGAAAGCTGCCAGCGAGTATCAAAAGCGCCAGGCGAAGTAAAATATACAAAGACAGTGCACCCCGACGGGTGCATTGTTGTCTGGAGTTTTAGTTTAACTTGTACTGAGGAAAACCTAATGTCCAAAATCGTTAAAGTCATCGGTCGTGAAATCATCGACTCCCGTGGTAACCCGACTGTTGAAGCAGAAGTTCACCTGGAAGGTGGTTTCGTTGGTCTGGCTGCCGCTCCGTCAGGTGCTTCCACTGGTTCCCGCGAAGCGCTGGAACTGCGCGATGGCGACAAATCCCGTTTCCTGGGTAAAGGCGTAACCAAAGCAGTTGGCGCAGTTAACGGCCCGATTGCTCAGGCGCTGCTTGGCAAAGATGCCAAAGACCAGGCTGGCATCGATAAGATCATGATCGATCTGGACGGTACTGAGAACAAATCTAACTTCGGCGCCAACGCTATCCTAGCGGTCTCCCTGGCTGCTGCGAAAGCTGCTGCTGCCTCTAAAGGCCAGCCGCTGTACGAGCACATCGCTGAACTGAACGGCACCCCGGGCAAATACTCCATGCCGGTTCCGATGATGAACATCATCAACGGCGGCGAGCACGCTGACAACAACGTCGACATCCAGGAATTCATGATCCAGCCGGTTGGCGCTTCCAGCGTTAAAGAAGCGATCCGCATGGGTTCTGAAGTGTTCCATCACCTGGCGAAAGTGCTGAAGTCTAAAGGCATGAACACCGCTGTTGGTGACGAAGGTGGCTACGCGCCGAACCTGGGTTCCAACGCCGAAGCGCTGGCTGTTATCGCTGAAGCGGTAAAAGCAGCAGGCTACGAACTGGGCAAAGACATCACTCTGGCGATGGACTGCGCAGCATCTGAATTCTACAAAGACGGCAAATATGTGCTGGCTGGCGAAGGCAACAAAGCCTTCTCTTCTGAAGAGTTCACTCACTTCCTGGAAGAGCTGACCAAACAGTACCCGATCGTCTCCATCGAAGATGGCCTGGACGAATCTGACTGGGACGGCTTTGCATACCAGACCAAAGTGCTGGGCGACAAAATCCAGCTGGTGGGCGACGACCTGTTCGTAACCAACACCAAGATCCTGAAAGAAGGTATCGACAAAGGTATCGCTAACTCCATCCTGATCAAATTCAACCAGATCGGTTCTCTGACCGAAACTCTGGCTGCCATCAAGATGGCGAAAGATGCGGGCTACACTGCCGTTATCTCTCACCGCTCTGGCGAAACTGAAGACGCAACCATCGCTGACCTGGCGGTAGGTACTGCGGCTGGCCAGATCAAAACCGGTTCCATGAGCCGTTCTGACCGCGTTGCTAAATACAACCAGCTGATTCGTATCGAAGAAGCGCTGGGTGAAAAAGCACCGTACAACGGTCGTAAAGAGATCAAAGGCCAGGCATAATCCCTGCGCGTTCGTCTTAGAGAAATGCCAGTCGAATGACTGGCATTTTTTTTTACTTAAAATCGACTTCCATCTGCTGCGGAATCGTCAAACCGCGCGTCGTCTGCACACAGCGGGCGATATAGTCGGTAAAGCGCGGCGGCTTCGGCATGCCGAGGCTCAGCAGCTTATCATTACTGAAACGCACGTTGAGTGTGGCGAAGGCACCATATAACCGCATCGCTTTCAGCATCAGCCGCTCATTGCACGGCCCGAAGATATCCTTCAGCTCGCGGCGCATCTTCACCAGCGTCTCATAGCTCACCTGCGCGTAGTTATCGGCAATCGGGGCTTTCTCCAGCGCCTGCGCCATCGCGCTGTCGATATCCGCAAAGCGCACGCTGTTCTCCTCCCCGGCAGAGATATGCACCACTTCCCCGTGCGCCATCTCTTTTTCCAGCAGCATCAGCAGGGCATCAGCACAGTAATCGACCGGGATCACATCCACGCGATCCTCCAGCGAGCACATAAATTTTTGCAGCATCAGCCCCATACTGAAGACCCAGAAAATACTGGTCGACGGCTGGCAGCCGTGGCACGTGTGCCCAACCACAATGGAGGGACGGGCGATAACCAGCGGCAGTTGCGGGCAGTGCTGGCGCATCAGCTGTTCAATGGTCGATTTGGAGTGGGTATACGCCACAAGGTGCTCCGCGTTTTCACGAAACTCTGCGCTCTCCGCCACCAGCGAATCCGGCTCCGGAGTACAGGACATCGCCGTGCCAACATGCAGGAAGCGCTGCAAGCCTGTTACCTGCGCCATCCGGCGCGCGAAGGCGAGGGTACCTTCCACGTTCACTTTCCAGATCAGCGGATTGCTGCCAAATGAGGCCACTGCCGCGCAGTTGACTACATGGGTGACCTGCTCAAGGCGCGGATCGTCGAGAAAGCTCTCCGGCTCGCCCAAATCACCGCAAAGGATCTGCCCGGCGGTGAGGGCGGCAAGCTGCGCCTCGCTGAGATTAAATTTGCGCATATTCGTGACAATGCGCGCCAGCCCGGTTTCGCGATCGGCGGCGCGCACCAGCAGTAATAAATTGACCTTTTCATTACGCTGCAGGATTTTTTCTAATACTGCTCCGCCCAGAAAACCCGTTGCGCCCGTTATTAATAGTGTGGTCATGCGTGCTATCCCATTATGGTTGAATGGGCGGATTGTAGGAGCAGAAAAGTAAACGCCAGATAAATAAACACGCGGCGTGAAAAGGCGAAAATTAAGCTTAATTTAAGGAAAGTGTCGCGGGGGATTTTTATAGGACAGCGAAGCCGGGGAAAAAATTCAGGCAAGATAAATAAATTATCTATGTTGATGATTTTATTTATTATTAATTGCCTGTCATGCATGTGAAATAAAAGCGTAAATTATTTCCATATGTAAAATAAATAATCTCTGCTTACATCCTTTTTCCCCTTTTTTAAATCATATTAGACGATTCGCATACACTAATCGCGGGCAGGCACTTTCGCTTTTAACGACAATAATAGAGATAACATTAAACAGTCAGAGGGAGGCCGACGATGTTAGAGCAAATAAAAGGCAAGCTGGTCGTTTCGTGCCAGGCGCTGGAAAATGAGCCACTGCATAGCCCGTTTATTATGGCGAGGATGGCGCTGGCGGCCGCCGAGGGTGGAGCATCGGGAATTCGGGCTAACAGCGTGGCGGATATTGAAGCTATCAAACAGCAGGTCGCACTGCCGGTGATTGGCCTTTTAAAGCGCGACTACCCCGATAGCGAGGTGTTTATTACGCCCACGCTGCGCGAAATCGAAGAGTTAGTGGCCGCCGCGCCAGAGATGATTGCGCTCGATGCCACCCAGCGCCCGCGCCCCGGTGGAGAAACCCTTGCACAACTGGTCGCCGGGATCCGTGCCCGCTGGCCCGCGCTGTTATTAATGGCGGATATCGCAAGCGTTGAAGAGGCAGTGATAGCAGAGCAGCTTGGTTTCGACTGCGTCGGCACCACGCTCTACGGTTATACGGCGCAGACAAAAGGCCATACGCTGCCGGAGAGCGATTTTGCCCTGCTCAAAGGAGTGCTCGCAGCCGTTGCCATTCCGGTCATTGCCGAAGGGAATGTTGATACCCCCGAGCGCGCGTCGCGCTGCCTGGCGCTCGGTGCCCATGCGGTGGTAGTGGGCGGTGCCATTACCCGTCCCCAGCAGATTACGCGCCGTTTTACCGACGCAATAAGATCACCAGCTGTCTGACGAGCCGCCGCCGTCGCTGGAGCCGCCGTCACCGGAGCTTGAGCTATCGCTGCTGCTGTGGCTGCCGCTATCACCGCCTGAATGGTGGTGAAGGTGGCTGGTGGAGGTCGAGGTCCAGGTCGCACTGTCGTCGCGCATCGTACCGCCGCCTTCAGCCAGCAAGCGCTGCGGGTAGAGCCACAGGAAGAACAATCCCGAAAAGATGCTGATAAAAGGGATGGAGAAGCTGAGCCAGACAAAAGGCATCACCCAGGAGACAAACTCAGAGGTGATGGCGAGTGCCGGGGTCAGTAACAACGAGCCAAAAAAGAGTACCCGCACCGTTCTCTTTTTGCGCTTGAGGATCAGTAAAAAGAGGCCGACGGCGAGAAAGGGCAACCCTTGCCAGTAAGAGAAGTTAACCAGCTTTCCGCGCACCCAAGCCCACGAGGCGGAGGCGGGCGATGGCAGCGGTTGCCCGCTCAGCAGCGCATCAATCCCTTTCAGCCCGTGCTGTAAGCCGGAGAGCAGATCCCCCTCCCTGAAGTAGGGCAGCATCTGCTCTTTGATCACCTGGCTTGCCAGCGCATCGCTGATAGTGGTTTCAAGACCGCGCCCGACTTCAACGCGCACCCGGCGATCTTGCCATGCCACGAGGATCAGCACGCCGTCATTGCGCTGCGCATTGCCCAGCCGCCACTCATTAAAGGTTTGTGTGGCAAACGTTTCGAGGTTCTCTCCCTCAAGGGAGGGCAGCACCAGCACGGCGACCTGCGCGCCGGTTCGCCTGTTAATCTCCGCGACCTCGCTAATAAGTGACAACTTATCCTCGGTGGCAAACATGGCGTGCGGATCGTTGACGAAGCCGCGCATCGACGGAACCGGGAGCGCGTGAGCCTGAAACGTCATGCTCACGAACAGCAGCAATAAGGTGACTACGCGTGCCATAAAGCAACTTCCTTGCAGGGCTGGGGGAGATTCGCCACATCATAGCGGCACTCTTTCACCGCTGACAATTCGCCATAAATGGCGTACTACCCGCCGGAGATGTTGCGGCAAAGCGCAAATGGCACATGATCGGCGGCGGGTTATCTGCAATAATCCCTTTTTTCACTTCGATAAAGAGCCAGCATGCAGTACCCGATTAACGAGATGTTCCAGACCCTGCAAGGCGAGGGTTACTTCACCGGCGTTCCCGCCATTTTTGTTCGTTTACAGGGATGCCCGGTTGGTTGCGCCTGGTGCGACACCAAACACACCTGGGATAAGCTCGCGGATCGGGAGGTGTCGCTCTACAGCATTCTTGGCAAGACCAAAGAGAGCGACAAGTGGGGCGCGGCCAGCAGCGAAGATCTGCTCGCCATTATTGAGCGCCAGGGCTGGACGGCGCGCCACGTGGTGATCACCGGCGGCGAACCCTGCATTCACGACCTTATCCCGCTCACCGCGCTGCTTGAGAAGCACGGCTTTAGCTGCCAGATCGAAACCAGCGGCACCCACGAAGTGCGTACCTCCCACTCCACCTGGGTGACGGTTTCGCCGAAGGTGAATATGCGCGGCGGGTATGATGTGTTACAGCAGGCGCTGGAGCGGGCCGATGAGATCAAGCACCCGGTCGGGCGCATGCGCGATATCGAAGCGCTGGATGAACTGCTGGCGCAGCTGCACGATCAGAAGCAGCGGGTTATCGCTCTGCAACCCATCAGCCAGAAAGAGGACGCCACGCGTCTGTGCATTGAAACCTGCATTGCACGCAACTGGCGGCTGTCGATGCAGACGCACAAATATCTCAACATCGCCTGAAAAACAAAACCCGCCAGCGGCGGGTTTGTTGTTTTACGCAGAGGATCAGCCGCGGTAGACGCATCCGGCGGTACAGGTCTCTTTCACCATCACCGCGCTCAGCAGCGGCACAACCGGCTTCATCTGATCCCAAATCCATTTCGCCAGCACTTCGCTGGTCGGGTTTTCCAGCCCCGGGATCTCATTCAGATAGTAGTGATCCAGTCTGTCGTAGAGCGGTTTAAACGCCGCTTTCAGCTCGGCGAAATCCATAATCCAGCCGGTATAAGGGTCCACCTCGCCGGTGATCTCCAGGCGCACCATAAAGGAGTGGCCGTGCAGGCGGCCGCACTTATGTCCCTCAGGAACGTGGGGCAGGTGGTGCGCGGCTTCGAAGGTGAAATCTTTAAACAAGGTGGTCGACATAATGCACTCTCAGGCTACAAAAACCGCCGAATGGTAGCGGAAATGACCTTTTTTAGCATTAACTAAAACCGCTAAAAACGATTACCGCTGCACGCGCTTAACGAAGCAGTCGATTTATCGCTAAAATTCAGTCACTTATTCAACCTGTTTTACTGTTAAGGATGATAGCTAAAACAGGTTAGTCCTTTTGGTTATTTATTATTTCCAACCTTTCTTTAATTGTTATTATCCCCGCCGTTAACCTTACTTTCTCTTCTGTTTTTCAAAACATAAAAACAGCTTTGCTACTGGAACATAACGACGCATGACAACCCAGGCCCCATCTTCCGCGTTGCTCCCGTTAAACCCGGAGCAACTGGCGCGCCTCCAGGCGGCCACCACCGATTTGACTCCCACCCAGCTCGCCTGGGTTTCCGGCTATTTCTGGGGCGTGCTCAATCAGCAGCCCGGCGCGGCGGCCGTTGCCACCGCTGCACCCGTTGCCGAAACCCCATCGATTACCCTGATCTCCGCCTCGCAGACCGGCAATGCGCGCCGCGTCGCTGAAGCGCTGCGCGACGATCTGCTGGCGGCGAAACTGAGCGTCAACCTGGTCAACGCGGGCGACTACAAATTCAAACAGATTGCCAACGAGAAGCTGCTGGTAATTGTTGCCTCGACGCAGGGCGAGGGGGATGCGCCGGAAGAAGCGGTAGCACTGCATAAATTCCTCTTTTCGAAAAAAGCGCCGAAATTTACCGATACCGCCTTTGCGGTGTTTGGCCTTGGCGATAGCTCCTATGAGTTCTTCTGCCAGGCGGGAAAAGATTTCGACAGCAAGCTGGCAGAGCTGGGTGCCGAGCGTCTGCTCGATCGTGTCGATGCCGATGTTGAGTACCAGGCCGCCGCCGCCGAGTGGCGCGCGCGCGTCGTCGAGGTGCTGAAAGCCCGCGCCCCGGCCGCTACGCCTGCGCAGACCGCAGCCAGCACCAGCGGCGCGGTGAATGAAGTCACCTCCAGCCCCTATACTAAAGAAGCGCCGCTTGCCGCGACGCTCTCCGTTAATCAAAAAATCACCGGCCGTAACTCGGAAAAAGATGTCCGCCATATCGAAATCGATCTTGGCGACTCTGGCCTGCGCTACCAGCCTGGCGACGCGCTCGGTGTCTGGTACCAGAACGATCCGGCGCTGGTGCAAGAGCTGGTGGAGCTGCTGTGGCTGAAGGGCGACGAGCCGGTAATGGTAGACGGCAAAACCCTGCCGCTGGCTGAAGCTTTACAGTGGCATTTCGAGCTGACCGTTAACACCGCCAATATCGTTGAGAACTACGCCACCCTGACACGCAGCGAATCGCTGCTGCCGCTGGTGGGTGATAAAGCGAAGTTGCAGCACTACGCCGCCACTACGCCTATTGTTGATATGGTGCGCTTCTCCCCGGCGCAGCTGGATGCCGACGCGCTGATTGGCCTGCTGCGCCCGCTGACGCCGCGCCTCTACTCCATTGCCTCTGCGCAGGCAGAAGTGGAGAGCGAAGTGCACGTCACCGTTGGCGTGGTGCGTTACGAGATTGAAGGCCGTCCGCGTGCTGGCGGTGCGTCAAGCTTCCTCGCCGATCGCGTGGAAGAGGAGGGCGAAGTACGCGTCTTTATCGAGCATAACGAGCACTTCCGCCTGCCGGCCAACCCGGAAACGCCGGTCATTATGATTGGTCCTGGCACCGGCATCGCGCCGTTCCGCGCCTTTATGCAGCAGCGCGCCGCCGATGAAGCACCGGGCAAAAACTGGCTCTTCTTTGGCAACCCGCACTTTACCGAGGATTTCCTCTACCAGGTGGAGTGGCAGCGCTATGTGAAAGAGGGCGTGCTGAGCCGTATCGATCTCGCCTGGTCGCGGGATCAAAAAGAGAAAATATACGTACAAGACAAACTGCGCGAACAGGGCGCAGAGCTGTGGCGCTGGATCAATGAGGGTGCCCACATTTATGTCTGCGGCGACGCCAATCGTATGGCGAAAGACGTTGAGCAGGCTTTACTGGACGTGATTGCCGAGTTCGGTGGCATGGATACCGAAGCGGCGGATGAATTTTTAAGTGAGCTGCGCGTTGAGCGCCGTTATCAGCGAGATGTCTACTAATGAGCGAAAAACATCCCGGCCCTCTGGTGGTCGAAGGCAAACTGGCCGATGCCGAGCGCATGAAGCTTGAGAGTAACTATCTGCGCGGCACCATCGCCGAAGATTTAAATAACGGTCTGACCGGTGGCTTCACCGGCGACAACTTCCTGCTGATCCGTTTTCACGGCATGTACCAGCAGGATGACCGCGACATTCGCGCCGAGCGCGCCGAGCAAAAACTCGAACCGCGCCACGCAATGCTGCTGCGCTGCCGTCTGCCGGGCGGTGTCATCACCACTAAACAGTGGCAGGCGATCGATAAGTTCGCCCATGACAACACCATTTACGGCAGCATCCGTCTGACCAACCGCCAGACCTTCCAGTTTCACGGCATTCTGAAGAAGAACGTGAAGCCGGTGCACCAGATGCTGCACTCCGTCGGGCTGGATGCGCTGGCGACCGCCAACGACATGAACCGTAACGTGCTCTGCACCTCGAACCCGTTCGAATCGCAGCTGCACGCCGAAGCGTACGAGTGGGCGAAGAAGATCTCCGAGCATCTGCTGCCGCGCACCCGCGCCTATGCAGAGATCTGGCTCGATCAGGAGAAAGTCGCCACCACCGATGAAGAGCCGATCCTCGGCCAGACCTATCTGCCGCGTAAGTTCAAAACCACGGTGGTGATCCCGCCGCAGAACGATATCGATCTGCACGCCAACGACATGAACTTTGTGGCGATTGCCGAGAACGGCAAGCTGGTCGGCTTTAACCTGCTGGTCGGCGGCGGGCTCTCTATTGAGCACGGCAACAAGAAAACCTACGCCCGCACGGCGAGCGAGTTTGGCTACCTGCCGCTGGAGCATACGCTGGCGGTGGCGGAAGCGGTGGTCACTACCCAGCGCGACTGGGGTAACCGTACCGATCGTAAAAACGCCAAAACCAAATACACCCTTGAGCGTGTCGGCGTTGAGACCTTTAAAGCGGAAGTGGAACGCCGTGCGGGGATCAAATTTGAGCCGATCCGCCCGTATGAGTTTACCGGGCGCGGCGATCGCATCGGCTGGGTTAAAGGGATCGACAATAACTGGCATCTGACGCTGTTTATTGAAAACGGTCGTATCCTGGATTATCCGGGACGTCCGCTGAAAACTGGCCTGCTGGAGATCGCGAAGATCCACCAGGGCGATTTCCGCATCACTGCCAACCAGAATCTGATCATTGCCAGCGTGCCGGAGAGCCAGAAAGCGGCGATCGAGCAGCTGGCGCGCAGCCACGGTCTGATGGATGCGGTAACCCCGCAGCGTGAAAACTCGATGGCCTGCGTCTCCTTCCCGACCTGCCCGCTGGCGATGGCGGAAGCGGAGCGTTTCCTGCCATCCTTCGTCGATAAAGTGGAAGCGCTGATGGTGAAACATGGCGTCGGCGACGAGCATATCGTGCTGCGCGTCACCGGCTGCCCGAACGGCTGTGGTCGCGCGATGCTGGCGGAGATTGGCCTGGTGGGCAAAGCACCGGGTCGCTACAACCTGCACCTCGGCGGCAACCGCAGCGGCACGCGCATTCCGCGCATGTACCGCGAAAACATTACCGAGCCGGAGATCCTTGGCGAGATCGACACCCTCGTCGGGCGCTGGGCACAGGAGCGCGACGCGGGTGAAGGTTTCGGCGATTTCACCGTGCGCAGCGGCATTATCCGCCCGGTATTAGATCCGGCGCGCGATTTTTGGGAATAAGCGTTACGGGCCGGATAAGGCGAAGCCGCCATCCGGCACTGACCACGCCACCCGGCAACAACACTGTGAGGAACCTATGTCCATACTCGATCTGAACGCGCTCAACGCGCTGGCGAAAGAGGAACGCGACCAGCAGCTGGCCGACACCAATGCCCAGCTTGAAACCTTCACCGCCGAAGCGCGCGTGGCGTGGGCGCTGGAAAACCTGCCGGGTGAGTATGTGCTCTCATCCAGCTTCGGCATTCAGGCAGCGGTCAGCCTGCACCTGGTCAACCAGGTCTGCCCGAATATCCCGGTGATCCTGACTGATACCGGTTATCTCTTCCCGGAGACCTACCAGTTTATTGATGAGCTGACAGAGAAGCTCAACTTAAACCTTAAGGTCTATCGCGCCGAGCAGAGCCCGGCCTGGCAGGAAGCGCGCTACGGCAAGCTGTGGGAGCAGGGCGTGGAAGGGATTGAGAAGTACAACCAGATCAACAAAGTCGAGCCGATGAACCGGGCGCTGGCTGATCTCAATGCGCAAACCTGGTTTGCCGGGTTGCGCCGTGAGCAGTCTGGTAGCCGCGCAGCGCTGTCGGTGCTGGGCATTCAGCGCGGTGTGTTCAAAGTGCTGCCGATCATCGACTGGGATAACCGTACGGTGTACCAGTATCTGCAAAAGCAGGGGCTTAAGTACCATCCGCTGTGGGATCAGGGCTATCTGTCAGTCGGTGACACCCACACCACCCGCAAATGGGAGCCGGGCATGGCAGAAGAGGAGACGCGCTTCTTCGGCCTGAAACGCGAATGCGGGCTGCACGAAGGGTAACTCTTCAGCCGTTGCCGGATGGCTACCGCGATTTTGCCGGTGTTGTAGGCCGGATAAGGCGCAGCCGCCATCCGGAAAACAGACCGCACCGGCTTAAGGCATCACATTGCCGGATGGCGCTAACGCTTATCCGGCCTACGATGAAGAGCCCGGTGTTGTAGGCCGGATAAGGCAAAGCCGCATCCGTCAAACAAACCGCACCGGCTTACGGCACCACACTGCCGGATGGCGCTAACGCTTATCCGGCCTACGATGAAGAGCCCGGGGTTGTAGGCCGGATAAGGCGCAGCCGCCATCCGGCAAACAGACCGCACCGGCTTACGGCATCACATTGCCGGATGGCGCTAACGCTTATCCGGCCTACGATGATGGCTGCGGTTTTGTAACACTCTTACTGCATCACACTCACATGGGCGGCGACAATCCGCCATCCGAACGGGAACTTCACCCATGTCTGCATCTGGCGGCCGATGCGCTCGCTGTTTTCGCGGGTAAACTCGGTGCTCGCCACCGCCATCTCATCGCCGAAGGTGGTGATGGTGGTATTACGTAACACCCGCTCTAATCCGGCTGACGGTCGCGCATGGCGAAAATCGCGGATTGCCGCCATGCCGTAAAGGTTCTCCGTCGCCCCGTAGCGCACCGTGCGCCCGTCATCCCAGAACAGCTCATCCAGCACCGCCACATCATTACTGATTAACGCCTGCTCATAACGATAAAACGCCGCTGTCACCTCGTTGAGGATCAGCGGGCGGTCAATATTGTCCCGATTCATGCCCCCTCCTGCGGATAAAGAAGCCCGGCCTGCTCCAGCCGCCATGCTGCCTGTAAACAGCGCGCCTCCTGCCACGGCGCGCCAATAATCTGCACGCCAATCGGCAGCCCGCGCTCACTCTTCAGTGCCACGGTCACCACCGGCAGGCCGAGAAACGAAATCGGCTGCGTCAGCATCCCCATGCTCGCTTTAACCGGCAAGTCACAGCCGTTAATGCGCATTGTCGCGTCCCCGATCTGCGTGGCGCTGCACGGCGTGGCGGGAGCGAGTAGCAGATCGACATCCTTAAACAGCGCCAGCGTCTCATCACGAAACCAGGCCCGGAAGCGCTGCGCCTGCGTATACCACGCCGACGGCGTCATCGCCCCTGCCAGCAGGCGCTCGCGCGAGTTCGGCTCAAACTTATCCGCCGCCGTGCGCAGGGCAGGCAGGTACGCATTTCCCCCTTCGGCAGCGGTCAGCACAAACGCC
This sequence comes from Kosakonia cowanii JCM 10956 = DSM 18146, assembly GCF_001975225.1. Taxonomy (NCBI): domain Bacteria; kingdom Pseudomonadati; phylum Pseudomonadota; class Gammaproteobacteria; order Enterobacterales; family Enterobacteriaceae; genus Kosakonia; species Kosakonia cowanii. The sequence continues at coordinate 2,188,298 of NZ_CP019445.1, forward strand.
GCCGAACGCGCCAGCTCCGCCTGCGGCAGCGTCATCGCACGATCCGCAGCTAGTGCTTGTGCCACCTGGCTTAAGGCGCCCCTGGCATCGTTATCGCACCAGGTGGTGAAGAACCCCTCCAGCACCGCGCAGCGCAGCGGATCGTCACGGGTAAGCTGCGTAAGCGCTCGCTCAAGCGGGCGATCCGCTTGGGCGCGATCGTCCGGATCGTGCCCCTGCATGGCGTCATACACCCGCGTCAGATCGTCGACGGTGCGCGCCAGCGGGCCGATATGATCGAGGCTCGGCACAAAGGGGTGGCTGCCGCTGCGCGACAAACGCCCGAAGGTTGGTTTCAGGCCATTCACACCGCAGAGAGAAGCGGGCACGCGGATCGAGCCGTTAGTGTCGGTGCCGAGAGCGAAACTGACCATCCCCGCCGCGACCGCCGCCGCCGAGCCGCCAGAGGAGCCGCCTGCCACGCGGGTGCGATCGCGCGGGTTGCGCGTCGCGCCGTAGTGGCTGTTCTCAGTGGTAAAGCCATAGGCATAGGCGTCCATATTAAGCGCCCCGGCCAGCAGCGCTCCGGCGCGATGGAGCTGGCGCAGGGCAAAGGCATCCTGCGCGGCGGGCGGATCGTTGCTAAACAACTCCGCACCAGCCAGCGTCGTCACGCCTGCAATATCAAACAGGTTTTTCACCGCAAACGGCACCCCCGCCAGCGGCGGCAGCGTCTCGCCCCCGGCGATCTGGCGGTCAATCTGCGCCGCCTCGGCAAGCAGGCGCGGAGCGGTGACTTCAGTAAAGGCATTAATGCCGGGGTTAAGTTGATCGATGCGCGATAACGTCTGCAGCGCCAGTTCGTACGCGCTGAACCACTTCTCGCGCAGCCCGCGCTGAATATCCTCAATCGACAGATTCATAAGCGGTACTCTCCCGCCCCTTCCTGACGAGGGGGCAGGGGAAACTGCATTAACGGCTGCGCCATCGCCGCGATGCGCGCCAGCTGCACCTCAAGCTCCGCACGGCGCGCGTCATCAAGCGGCACGTCAAGTATCTGCTCCACCAGCCGGATCCACGCCGGCCAGTCTGTTGCGTCGTTATTCATCATCGCTCCTTAGAAACCTGCCGCGCTGCCGTTGCTGCGCGGATCAAATGCCCCCTCCAGCATGCCGTTGGCATGGCGCACAATCGCACCGGCATGGCCGGTCGCTTCGCTTAAGCCGGGCAGCCACTCCACTTCATGCCCCATGGCGCGCAGTGCCTGCGCCGTCTCTTCGCTAAAACGGTTCTCCAGCTTCAGGCTGTCGGAGGTCTGCCCCCAGGTGCGCCCGAGCAGCCAGCGCGGGGCGCAGACCGCCTCCTGCAATCCCATTCCCTGCAATACATGTCGGGTAAAGATCGCCGCCTGGGTCTGCGGCTGCCCGTCACCGCCCATCGTGCCGTAGACCATGGTGCGCCCATCATTAAGCCGCGCCGCCGCCGGGTTTAAGGTGTGGAACGGCTGTTTGCCCGGCATCAGCGCCAGCAGATGTTCCGGGTCGAGGCTGAAGGCCGCGCCGCGGTTTTGCAGCAGCACGCCGCTCTCCGGCAGCACTACGCCGCTGCCAAACTCGTGATAGATACTCTGGATAAACGACACCGCCAGCCCGTTTTTATCCACCACGCCCATCCACACCGTATCCCCCGGCCCTTTGCCTGGGCCCCAGGGGGCGGCGCGCTGCTCATCGATGCTGGCGGCGAGCTGTTCCAGCGGTGCCTGCTCCAGCAGGCTCTGCACCGGCAGCGTGACGTGGCGCGGATCGGTGATATAGCGGTCGCGCAGGCCAAAGGCTTTTTTGGTCGCTTCGACAATTCGGTGGATGGTCTGCACTTCACTGGCCTGTTCCATCGCCAGGTGATCGGTAATGCCGAGGATCGCCAGCGACACCAGCCCCTGAGTGGGCGGCGTCATGTTGAACACCTCGCCCTGGCTGTGCGCGAGGCGCAGCGGCACGCGGCGCTGGGCGCGATGAGCGGCGAGATCCTGCGCGGTCACCGGCAGGCCTAAGGCCGCCATTTCAGCGGCGATAATCGTTGCCAGCGGGCCGCGATAAAAACTGCCCAGCCCCTCAGTGGCAAGCCGGGTTAAGGTGCGCGCCAGTTTCGGCTGGCAAAAGCGGCTCCCCGCCAAAGGCGCACTGCCCTCTGGTAAGAAGGTGTCGGCAAAACCGGGGACATCGACCAGCTCAGCGTACTTCGCCTGGGTGGCGCTGGCCTGCGACTGGGTGACGGGAATACCGTCGGCGGCGTAGCGAATGGCATCTGCCAGCAGGCGCGAAAGTGGAAGCTGCCCGCCGCCGAGTGAGGTGGAGAACGTCAGCGCCTCCTCCCAGCCGCTCAATGTGCCGGGCACGGTTAACGCCGCCAGCGGGCCGCGATGGGGAATATGCGCATGCCCGTCATAAAAGGCGGTGGTCGCGTGCTGGCCCGCCGCGCCGCTGGCATCGATCGCCAACGGTTCGCCGTTCGGCGGCACAATCAGCCAGAAGCCGTCGCCGCCAATGCCGTTCATATGCGGGTAGACCACCGCAATGGTGGCCGCCGCCGCGACCATCGCTTCAATGGCGTCACCGCCGTGGCGCAGCACCGAGAGCGCCGACTCGCTGGCAAGGTGGTGGGGCGTTACCGCCATACCGGAGGGGGCCATATTACTCTGCATCGTCACGCTTCCTTTTTTGCGGGTATAGCAGAGTGCTAAGCAAGAGCTGTTCCAGATTGACGCGATACGTTTCACTGTGTCAGCTTTAGCTGAAACAAAAGTTGCAGGAGGCGTTATGCAGCAGCTCGATATGCGCTTACGCGCGTGTTACGACCACCTCTCGCCGCAGGAGCAGCGGGTGGCCGCCTTTATTCTCGATCACTTCGACGACCTGGTGAGCTACAACAGCGCGGAGCTTGCCCGCTTAAGCGGCGTGTCGAAGGCGACCGTCAGCCGCCTGTTTCGCCGACTCGGTTACGACAACTTCAAAGCGATGCGCGATGAGCTGCGCACCCTGCGCCAGAGCGGGATGCCGCTGGCGGAAAGCCGCGAGGCGGTGCAGGGCAACACGCTGCTGGCGCGCCACTATAAGCAGGAGATGGCGAACCTGACCCAGTGGATCAACAGCCTCGATGCGGAGCAGTTTGCCGCCATTATCGCGGCCCTGAGCGCTGCCCGGCGGGTGGTGATCATTGGCTTTCGCAACAGCGCGCCGGTGGCGCTGCATCTGCGCCAGCAGTTATTGCAAAGCCGCGGGCAGGTGGCGGTGATGCCACAGCCTGGGCAGACGCTGGCGGAGGAGATTGTCGATCTCACTGAGGAGGATATGGTGGTAATGGTGGCGTTTCGCCGCCGTCCGCGCGGCGTGCGTCCGCTGCTGGAGACGCTGCAAAGCCGCGGCGTGCCGGTGCTGGTGCTGAGTGAAGCGCAGGCCAGCGGGCTGAAAGCCGTTAGCCGCTGGCATATCGGCCTGCCGCTGGAGAGCGTCTCGGCCTTCGACAGCTACAGCAGCGCCATGAGCCTGGTGAATCTCCTCGCTAACGCGCTGCTGCACACCACGCTTAGCGAAGGGCGGCAGCGCATTCACACTATCGCTGCGCTCTATCAGGATCTCGACGAACTCGAAGCGCGCTGATGCACTTTTTTGGTGCTTTCGCACCACGCTGATGACACCTCGCGGGGCACGCTGTGCCCCCGATTTTGTGGTTTACCCCGCAGTCCCGTCCCCTCCGTCTATGGCACATTAGTTGCAGAAATAGAAAATAAGAACCTTTTGTTTCATTGACCGGATGAAGGACGTGCCAATGTTTGATCTCTCCCACAGTTCACAAATCAACCCGCCTCAACGCCTGCTGATGGGGCCAGGGCCGATCAATGCCGATCCGCGCGTACTGCGCGCAATGGCGAGCCAGCTTATCGGCCAGTACGATCCGGTGATGACCGGCTACATGAATGAGGTAATGGCGCTCTATCGCGGCGTCTTTCGCACCGAAAACCGCTGGACGATGCTGGTGGATGGCACCTCGCGCGCCGGTATTGAGGCGATCCTCGTCTCCGCCATTCGCCCCGGCGACCGCGTGCTGGTGCCGGTGTTTGGCCGCTTCGGTCACCTGCTTTGTGAAATCGCCCGCCGCTGCCGCGCCGAGGTGCATACCATCGAGGTGCCGTGGGGCGAAGTCTTTACGCCGGATCAGATTGAAGAGGCGATCAAGCGCGTTAAGCCGCGCCTGCTGCTGACGGTGCAGGGCGACACCTCGACAACGATGCTGCAACCCCTCGATAAACTGGGCGAGATCTGCCGCCGCCACGATGTGCTGTTTTACACCGATGCCACGGCGTCACTCGGCGGCAACGCGCTGGAGAGCGATGCCTGGGGGCTGGATGCGGTCTCTGCCGGGTTGCAGAAGTGCCTTGGCGGGCCGTCCGGCAGCGCGCCGGTCACCTTAAGCCCGCGCATGGAGGCGGCGATCCGCGCTCGCCGCTGTGTTGAGCAGGGGATCCGCACCGAGGCCCACGAAGATGGCAGCGAGGAGATGATCTACTCCAACTATTTCGATCTCGGCATGGTAATGGATTACTGGGGGCCGGAGCGCCTGAACCACCACACCGAAGCCACCAGCATGCTCTTCGCCGCCCGCGAATGCGCGCGCATTATGCTGGAGGAGGGGATGGATAACCTGATTGCCCGCCACGAACTGCACGGCCGCGCGCTGCTCGCCGGTATCCAGGGAATGGGGCTTGGGGTGTTTGGCGACATCCGCCACAAGATGAATAACGTGCTCGGGGTGGTGATCCCGCCTGAGGTGCACGGTGAAGAGGTGCGCCAGCGCCTGCTGAACGATTTCCATATTGAGATTGGCACCTCCTTCGGCCCGTTGCAGGGCAAGATCTGGCGCATCGGCACCATGGGCTATAACGCGCGCAAAGATTGCGTCCTGCAAACCCTCACCGCGCTGGAAGCGGTGCTCAACCGCCTCGGTTTTCGTACCGTGCAGGGCGCGGCGATGCAGGCAGCCTGGGATGTGTATGAAGGAGCGCGCGCATGATGAATCAGGAGGAGGCCGCCTGCGCCGCCGCTCGGGTAATGGCGCGCTGCGACGCGCTGGCGCAATTAAGCGAAAGCACAGAGGGGCTGACCCGCGTTTATCTCTCGTCGGAGCATTTGCAGGCCAACGCGCTGGTCGCGCAGTGGATGCAGCAGGCGGGCATGAACACCTGGCAGGATGCGGTCGGCAATATCTGCGGGCGCTATGAGGCCGCGCAGCCGGGCGCGCAGGCGCTGCTGCTCGGCTCCCATCTCGACACGGTGCGCAACGCCGGGCGTTACGACGGCATGCTCGGTGTGCTGGCGGCGATTGAAGTGGTCGATGCGCTGAACCGTGCCGGGCTGCGCGGGGCGCAGGCGATTGAGATTATCGGTTTTGCTGATGAGGAGGGGACGCGCTTTAACATCGCCCTGCTTGGCAGTCGCGGGCTGACCGGCAGCTGGCCCGCCTCGTGGCTTGCCTGCGAGGATGCGCAGGGGATAAGCGTTGCGCAGGCGTTAGCCCTTGCCGGGCTGAGCGCCGATGCGATTTTTGCCGCCCAGCGCCCGGCGGCGGATTTCTCGGCCTACCTCGAGTTGCACATTGAGCAGGGGCCGGTGCTGGAGCAGGAGGATCTCGCCCTCGGCGTGGTGAGCGCGATTAATGGCGCGCACCGCCTGCATGCCCGCTTTACCGGCGAAGCGGGCCATGCCGGGACGGTGCCGATGCGCCATCGCCGCGATGCGCTGGCCGCCGCTGCCGAATGGCTGCTGTTTATTGAGCAGACCACCCAGGCCTTCGCGCCGGATATTGTCGCCACCGTTGGTACCTTGCAGTGTGAACCCGGCGCGGTGAACGTGATCCCGGGTGCGGTAAGCCTGACGCTCGATATTCGCAGCCCGCAGGATGAGGCGCGCGACGCGCTGCTGCAACGCTTGCTGGATCAGGCCGGGGAGATCGCGGCGCGGCGCGGCGTGGGTTTTAGCCATGAGATTTTTTATACCATTGCCGCCACGCCCTGCGATGAAGCTCTGCGTGCGCAGTTAAGCGACGCGGTGTGGGAAGTGCAGGGGCGCACGCTGTTGTTGCCGAGCGGTGCCGGGCATGACGCCATCGCCATCGCCGAACGCTGGCCGTCGGCGATGCTCTTTGTGCGCTGTGCGGGAGGCATTAGCCACCATCCGGCGGAGAGCATTGCGGGGGGTGATGTCGCCCAGGCGCTGCGCGCCTTTAGCCTCGCAGTTGGTCAGCTTATTGCACGTCCTTCCGCCATTGCCTGACGGCGGCTGCGCCTTATCAGGCCTACAACACCCGGCTCACACACGCAACACACCCGTAGGCCCGATAATCGCAGCGCCATCGGGCGATACAAACCCCACATCCCTCTCAAGAATCGCACCATCGGATGGTGCATTTGTGAACGTTTTGCTCTTTTTTGGTGCATATGTTGCACAAAAACTGTGCATTCGCCGCTTATCCTCCTCTGAAGCGCTGCTTTTCCCGCCACTGCTGGCAAAAAATAAACATCTTTAAATCAATGTATTAACAAATATTTCAAAAATATAACTGAACCAATGATCTATTGGTTCGCAAATTGCTTAATAAACCCTGAGTGGCAGCAGGCATAAAAACCATAACTTGCTGTTATGAAATAAAAAGATAACGCAAAACGCGGATGAACCAATATGGAAAAACCCTCACGCTATCTGGCGAACTCCAGCACAGCGCTTGAACAGCTTCGTGGCCTTATCCACCAGTATGAGTCAACACCAGGGACTCCTCTGCCGACAGAGCGCGAGCTGGCTGAAATGTTTGGCGTCGGGCGGCGCGAGATCCGCCGCGCCCTCGACGTGCTGGAGGAGGAGGGGCGCATCTGGCGCAAGCAGGGCAAAGGGACCTTTACCGGCCCTACCGCGCCTGCCTCGCCCGTTGCGCTACAAGGGCTGGTTCAGCAGACCAATATGCTGGAAGTGATGGAGTCGCGCTTACAGATTGAGCCAGGCCTGGCGCGGCTGGCGGCACTGCGGGCAAGCCCCGAGCAGCTGGCGCTGATGCAGCGCATGCTTGAGCGCATCGATAACGTCAGTGCCGAAGATCCGGACCTCAATGAACTGTGGGACAGCGCCTTTCACCGGGCGATTGCCGAAGCGGCGGGCAACCGCCTGCTGCTTGGCCTGTTCGACACCCTCGACGCCGTGCGCCGCGAACCCGCCTGGCACCACCTGCGCGAGCTGGCGCGTACCCCGGCGAAGGTCGACCGCTACAACGATCATCATCACCGCATTATGCAGGCGATCCGCGATCGCAAGCCGGCCGCGGCCGCCATGGCGATGCGCGAACACCTGCTCGATCTGCAATACGCCCTGATCCAGGCCATCCACATTGAGGACGATATGCCATGACGACGATCCCGTTTCACGATCCCGCGCCGGTGCTGCGGATAACCAACCTGAAGGTGCAGTTTGCCGGATCGCCGGTCAGCGTATTAGATGGCATCTCTCTGAGCGTAAAACGCGGTGAGACGCTGGCGCTGGTGGGCGAATCGGGCTGCGGGAAAAGTATTACTTCGCTGGCGTTAATGGGGCTGCTGCCCACCAGCGCGCAGATTGTCAGCGGCGAGATGCACTTTCGCGACCAGGATCTGCGCCAGCTCGCCCCGCGTGACTATGCCGACCTGCGCGGCAATGCACTGGCGATGATTTTTCAGGAGCCGATGACCTCCCTCAACCCGGCGTTCACGTTAGGCGATCAGCTCAGTGAAGCGGTGATGCGCCACCAGAACGTCTCGCGCAACGAGGCGATGGCGGCGGCGCTACAAATACTCGAAAAAGTCCAGATCCCCGCCCCGGAGATGCGCCTCAAAGCCTATCCGCACCAGCTCTCCGGCGGTATGCGCCAGCGCGTGATGATCGCCATGGCGCTGATTAATAATCCCCGGCTGCTGATTGCCGACGAACCGACCACCGCGCTCGATGTCACCATCCAGGCGCAGATCCTCGCTCTGCTCAACACCCTAAAGGCCGAGACCGGCACGGCAGTGTTGATGATCACCCACGATCTTGGCGTGGTGGCAGAGGTGGCGCAGCAGGTGGCGGTGATGTACGCCGGTCAGGTGGTGGAGCAGGGAAGCGTCGAGGCGATTTTTGCCGATCCGCAGCACCCTTACACCATCGGCCTGATGGGCTCGATCCCGTCCCTCGGCGCACGCAAAGGCCCGCTCTCCACCATTCCAGGCGCGGTGCCGCTGCCGGAAGCGATGCCGAAAGGGTGCCGCTTCGCCACCCGTTGTCCCTTTGCGCAGACGCGCTGCCATCAGGAAAAACCGACCTTACAGCCGCAGGGGCATGGTCACCTGGTGGCCTGTTTCCGCGCGCCCCTTGAACAGCATATCGCGCTGGGAGAAACCGCATGAGCACACCGATTCTTGAAGCCCACGATCTCAGCAAACGCTTTGCCGGGCCGTCGCGCCTCTTTGCGCCAAAACGGTATGTCACCGCCGTCGATCGCGTCTCGCTGACGGTTTACCCCGGCGAAACGCTGGCGATTGTTGGCGAATCCGGCTCCGGTAAATCGACCCTCGGCCGCCTGTTGCTGCGCCTGCTCGCCGCTTCCGAAGGCGAGGTGTATTACCAGGGCGAGGCGATCACCCATGCCAGCGGCGCGCGCGTTAACCAGCTGCGCCGCGAGCTGCAAATTATCTTTCAGGACCCCTTTGCCTCCCTCAACCCGCGCATGACCGTCGAGCAGATCGTCGGCGAGCCGCTGTGGCTGCACCAGAAGATGGGAAAAAGCGATCGCCAGCTGCGCGTGGCGGAACTGCTCTCCACCGTCGGGCTGCCCGCCGCCTGGGCGCGCCGTTACCCCCACGAGTTCTCCGGCGGCCAGCGCCAGCGTATCGGCATTGCCCGCGCGCTGGCCTCGGGGCCGAAACTGCTGCTCGGCGATGAGCCGGTGTCGGCGCTCGATGTCTCGGTGCAGGCGCAGGTGGTCAACCTGCTGGAGAACCTCAAGCAGCAGTTTGGCCTGACGATGATTATCGTCGCCCACGGTCTGGCGGTGATCCGTCATATGAGCGACCGGGTGGCGGTGATGTATCTCGGGCAGATTGTTGAGATGGCGACGGTCGAAGAGATTTTCGATGCACCGCTGCACCCCTACACCCAGGCGCTGATCGCCTCTGCGCCGCAGACGCAGCCGGGCCTTGAGCGGCAAACGCCGCTGTTGCAGGGCGATCTGCCTAACCCGGCCAACCCGCCGCAGGGCTGCCGTTTTCACACCCGCTGCCCCTATGTCAGCGATGAGTGCCGCCAGCTTGAGCCGATTAACCAGCTGCTCGACGGCGGCCGTCAGGTGGCCTGCCATCGCTGGCAGGAGATTAACCGCGATCGCAGCGTTATCCAGATTGCTCCACCTTCCGCCGCCTTCCTGCGCCGCCGCGCGCTGTTTGAACAGGCAGCCTCTCACTCGTCCCGTTAAAGGAAACAATAATGATTGTGCGAAATTCTCTGTTGACCGTTCTGGGAAGCGTTATGTTGCTGGGCGCGGCGTTGCCGACCCACGCTGAAAGTGTGCTGAAAGTGGGCCTCGGCGCCGATCCCGATATGCTCGATCCGCATCTGGCACGCACCTACTACGGGCGTTTTGTCTTTGCCTCGCTCTGCGATCGGCTGGTGGATGTCGACGCCAACCTGAAGGTGGTGCCGGGCCTCGCCACAGCGTGGACATGGAGCGAAGATGGCAAAACCCTGACCATGACTCTGCGCGAAGGGGTCACCTTCCACGATGGCGAGAAGTTTGACGCCGCAGCGGCAAAATATAGCCTCGACCGCGCCCTGACGCTGCCAGGCTCGCTGCGTAAAAGCGAGCTCTCGTCGGTGGAATCCGTTGAGGTGACCGGGCCGATGCAGATCGCGCTGCACCTGAAAACGCCGGACTCCGCGCTGCTGATGCAGCTCACCGACCGCGCCGGGGCGATGCTGGCACCAGAGGCGGCGAAGAAAGCCAATTTCGCCGCGCACCCGGTCTGCTCTGGCCCCTATAAATTCGACAGCCGCGTCGCGCAGGATCGCATTGTGCTGACCCGCTTCGATAACTACTGGAACAAAGGCGCGTACCACTTCGACAAAGTGGTCTATCTGCCAATCCCGGATGCCTCCGTGCGGCTGGCCAACCTGCGTGCGGGCGATCTCGATCTGACGGAAGGCGTTGCCGCCAGCGACGTGAAAACCGTGCAGGGCGACAGCAAGCTGCAACTGGCGAAGGTAACCGGCCTCGGCTATCAGGGCATTACGTTTAATATCAATAACGGCAAAGTGCCGGCCAACGATCCGTTTAAAGATGCACGCGTGCGCGAAGCCTTCTCGCTGGCTATCGACCGCGAGGCGCTCAACCAGGTGGTATTCGAGGGGCTTTATACCCCGGCAAATCAGGCCTTCTCGCCGGTCAGCCCGTATCACGTCAAGCTGCCGGTTGCGCCGCGCGATGTGGAGAAAGCAAAAGCGTTGTTGCAGGCCGCCGGGGTGAAAACGCCGCTGACCGTCTCGCTGCTGGTGCCGAATAACCCCACTTCGCAGCAGGTGGGCCAGGTGCTGCAAGCGATGACCGCCGAAGCGGGCTTTAACATCAACCTGCAGATGACGGAATTTGCCACCCTGCTCGACAGACAGCAGAGCGGTGATTATCAGCTCAGCTTCTCCGGCTGGTCCGGCCGCCCGGATCCCGATGGCAGCGTCTTTGGTTTTGTACACAGCAAAGGCGCACTAAACGATGGCCGCTACAGCAACGCTCAGGTCGACACATGGCTGACCGAAGCGCGGACGCAGAACGATCCCGCTACCCGCCAGGCGCTGTATGAAAAAGTGGTGAAACAGCTGCAAACGGATATGCCGATTGCCTACCTCTACTTTGAGCCGCGCCTGTTCGGGCTGAACAAAAAAGTGCAGGGCTTTACCCCTTACCCGGACGGCATTGTGCGTCTGGCGGGTCTGAGCTTCGCCAAATAACCCGTCAGCCGTAAGGAGAGACCATGCTGGAACTGATTTGCAAACGCCTGATGCTCGCGGTGCCAACCCTGCTGCTGGTGAGCATGATGGTGTTCGGGTTGCAGAAGCTGCTGCCCGGCGATCCGATCACCGCCATGCTCGGCGAGGAGCGCGATCCGGCGGTGATCGCCCATCTGCGCGCGGAGCTGAACCTGGATGCACCGATTCCGGTGCAATATTTCCACTGGTTGACCCGCGCGTTGCAGGGGGATCTTGGCGTCTCCTTACGTACGCAGGAGCCGGTGACCCATCTGATTGCGGCCAAGCTGCCGGTGACGCTGGAGATGTCGCTGCTGGCGATGATCATCGCGCTGCTGGTCGGCATCAGCATGGGCATCCTTGCGGCGGTGAATAAGAACAGCTGGATCGATCACGGCACCAACTTCGTCGCCATCTCGGGGATTTCGGTGCCGCACTTCTGGCTGGGGATTTTGCTGATCCTTATCTTCTCGGTCAATTTGCAGTGGCTGCCCGCTTCCGGCTTTGTGCCCTTTGCGGAGGATCCGCTGCAAAACCTGCGCACGCTGCTGCTGCCGTCGCTGGTGCTCGGCACCGGCCTTGCGGCGACGCTGATGCGCCACACCCGCGCGTCGATGATTGCGGTGCTGAAAGCCGATTATATCCGTACCGCCCGCGCCAAAGGACTGTTACCGAAAGCGGTGATTATGAAGCACGCTTTTCGTAACGCGCTGGTGCCGGTAATCACCCTGACAACGCTACTGTTCGGCGAGTTACTCGGCGGGGCGGTGCTCACCGAGCAGGTGTTTACCATTCCCGGCTTCGGCAAGATGATTGTCGATTCCGTCTTCAACCGCGACTACGCGGTGGTGCAGGGCGTAGTGCTGGTGGTGGCGATCGGTTTTCTTGCCCTCAACCTGCTGGCCGACGTGCTGTATGTGTTGATCAACCCGAAAATGCGGAGCGAATAATGGCGGAACTCACCTCTGTCGGTGCGGCGGCTACGCTGCCGCGCAATGAAAACCGGGTGCTGAAGAAATTTCTCGCCAATAAAAGCGCGGTGCTTGGCGCGGTGATTGTCGGCATCTTTGTACTTATCGCACTGCTGGCACCGTGGATCGCACCGTTTGATCCGGTCAAAGCCGATTTTCTGGCGGTGCGTAAAGCCCCCTCGGTGCTCCACTGGTTTGGCACCGATGAGCTGGGGCGCGACATCCTCTCGCGCATGGTATGGGGCGCGCGCACCTCGCTGCTGGCGGGCTGTGTCTCGGTGGTGATCGCCGTGGTGATTGGCGTGCCGCTCGGCCTGCTGGCCGGGTATTTTCAGGGGATGTGGGATGGGGTGATTTCGCGCTTTATCGAAGCGCTGCTCGCCTGCCCGTTTCTGATTATGGCGATTGCCCTCGGCGCGTTTCTCGGCCCAAGCCTGACCAACGCGATGATCGCCATTGGCCTCTCGGCGATGCCGATCTTTGCCCGCCTGACGCGCGGCCAGGTGATCGCTATTCGCAATGAAGAGTATATCGACGGCGCGCGCGCCATCGGCCTGCCGGACCGCTGGATCATCGTGCGCTATGTGCTGCCCAACGTGATGTCGCCGATTCTGGTACAGGCCACGCTTGCCATCGCCTCGGCGATCATTACCGAAGCGAGTCTCTCGTTTCTCGGCCTCGGGCAGCAGCCGCCATACCCCTCCTGGGGCGCAATGCTTAACACGGCAAAAGGGTTCCTCGAGCAGGCGCCGTGGATGTCGATTTTTCCCGGTGTGGCGATCTTCCTCACCGTGCAGGGATTCAATTTACTCGGCGACGGGCTGCGCGACGCGCTCGATCCGCGCCACGACTAAGGAGTTTGCATGACTAAAGCGATTGATTTTAGCGTCGGTTACGCCTCACGCCGCGCGCCGATGATTGGCCAAAACGCGGTGGCAACGTCGCAGCCGCTGGCGGCGCAGGCCGGAATGCGTATGTTGCAGCAGGGCGGTAACGCGGTGGATGCGGCGATTGCCGCGGCGATGGCGTTAACAGTGGTAGAGCCGACCGGCTGCGGCATCGGCAGCGATGCGTTTGCCATCGTCTGGGATGGCAAAGAGCTGCACGGGTTGAACGCCTCTGGCCGCTCGCCCGCCAGCTGGCATGCGGATCTCTTTGCCGGTCTTGACGCGGTACCGGAGATTGGCTGGGATGCGGTGACGGTGCCCGGCGCGGTCTCTGGCTGGGTGGCGCTGGCGGAGCGCTTCGGCACGCTGCCGCTCACCACACTCGCGCAACCGGCAATTGAGTATGCCCGTAACGGTTTTCCCGTCTCGCCGCTGATTGGCCATCTCTGGCAGCGCGGCTATGACAAGCTGAAAGATCAGCCGGGCTTTAGCGAGTGCTTTGCCCCTGAAGGCCGGGCGCCGAAAATCGGCGAGATCTTCCGTAACCCGGCGCAGGCGCGCACGCTGGAGCTGATTGCCGAGACTAATGGTGAAGCCTTCTATCGCGGCGAGCTGGCGCAGAAGATCGCCGCCTTTGCAAAGCAGCACGGCGCGCACCTGAGCGAAGCGGATCTGGCGAATCATGAAGCCAATTGGGTCTCGCTGCTGTCGCGCGACTTTGCCGGTGGATCGGTGCAGGAGCTGCCGCCGAACGGGCAGGGGATTGCGACGCTGATTGCCCTCGGCATTCTCGAACAGTGCGATATTGGCCGTTACGATCCCGATTCGGTGCAGTCGCTGCATCTGTCGATTGAGGCGATGAAGCTGGCGCTGGCGGATCTCGATCGCTATATCGCCGATGAAGATCACCTCGAGTTTGCCGCTGACCTGCTGCTCAGCGACAGCTACCTGAAAACCCGTGCGGCGCTGATCGACCCTGATAAAGCCTCTGACTTTGTCTACGGTTCGCCGACGCAGAGCGGCACGGTCTATCTCTCAACGGCTGATGCCAGTGGCATGATGGTGTCGTTTATTCAGTCCAACTTTATGGGCTTTGGCTCGGGCGTGGTGGTGCCGGAGACCGGAATTAGCCTGCAAAACCGCGGCTGCGGCTTTGTGCTCGATCCGAAACACCCGAATGCGCTGGCGGGCAGTAAGCGCCCGTTCCACACCATTATTCCCGGTTTTGCGATGGGGGCAGACGGCAAGCCGCTGATGTCTTTTGGCGTTATGGGCGGGCCGATGCAGGCGCAGGGGCATATGCAGATGGCGCTGCGCATTATGCAGCACGGGCAGAACCCGCAGGCGGCGATTGACGCTCCGCGCTGGCGCGTGGTGCGCGGGCGGGAGGTGATTGTTGAGTCGACCTTCTCGCACAATGTGATCGCTGCGCTGCGCGATCGCGGGCATCAGATTACCGTCGAGGATCCGCAGGCGGGGTACAATTTCGGCGGCGCGCAGGTGATTTACCGGATGCCGGAGGGGCAGTATGTTGCCGCCACCGAGAGCCGCAAAGATGGGCAGGCATTGGTGAGTTAAGGGAGCTCCGCTCCCGGGCATTAATACCGCGGCACCGATTGCCGGATGGCGGCATACAAACCAGCGCCGTTCCCGTAGGCCGGATAAGCGTGTAACGCGCCATCCGGCATTTTATCAGCGGTAATATTGCCGGATGGCGGCTTCGCCTTATCCGGCCTACGCGGTTCCAGCTGCGACTGTTTTTCATTGGGCGTCCATCTTACAGCGGTGGTGTTGAACCCCGCTGAAATCGGCGAACCGAAGCGTGAATGACAAGGTCTGGACGCCATGGATGGCGGACAGAGGCGAACCGAGACAGGGAGCGAATCCCCGTAGGGGTGAGCAAGTCGAGTCGAGCCGGCCGCAGTCAGGCACGCGGGAGGTGAGCGCAGTGCGCAGCACCGATTTCCTCGCGGGGCCGCGGGGATTGACAAGGGGGGAGCGGTCCCCCCCTTGTCCCGTTCACCGCATAAGAGGTCAATGAAACCCCACCACGTATGGTGAACGGGACCCTTCCACCAATGCCACATGTCAGGCTCATTGCCGGATGGCGCGTAAACGCTTATCCGGCCTACGAATTATTCCAGAGTAAAGGGATCGGCGTCCTGCCAGGCGGGGAACTGGGTGCGGTACTCTTTCAGCGCGGTGAGTGACATCTCGGCGTCGATGCGCGTTGCCAGGTGCGCGTCGGCGCTGGCGACGATCTCCCCCTGCGGGCTAATCACCCGGCTGTCGCCGCGGTAGTGGTGACCATTCCCATCGCTGCCAACGCGGTTACAGCCTGCCACCCAGGCCTGGTTCTCAATCGCGCGGGCCAGCAGCAGCGACTGCCAGTGCAGGGAGCGCGGCGCAGGCCAGTTAGCGACATAGAGCAGCAGATCGTACTCATCGCGGTTGCGCGACCAGACCGGAAAACGCAGGTCGTAGCAGACCAGCGGCATAATGCGCCAGCCGCGCCACTCGAATATCACGCGCGTCTCACCCGGCTGATAGTGGTGGTGCTCATCCGCCATGCGGAAGAGATGGCGCTTATCGTAAAAATGCACTTCGCCCTGCGGCTCGACCAGCAAAAAGCGGTTCACCGCTCCGCGATCCGTTTGCAGCGCCGCGCTGCCAGCGATCAGCGCGTTAGTCTGCCGCGCTTTATCACGCATCCAGCTCACCACCTCTTCCTGCGATAACGACCGCGTGGCGGCCTCCATCGCAAAGCCGGTGGTGAACATCTCCGGCAGGACAATTACATCGCGCCCGCTAATCCCTTCCAGTTGCACATCAAAATGGCGCAGGTTCGCCGGGCCATCCATCCACGCCAGCGGTTGTTGTAACAGCGTAATTTTTAATCCAGGCACAATCGCGACTCTCCATCAGACAGCATCGGCACACTGTAGCACGCCAAAAAACGAAAAAAACCCGCAGGGTTGCGGGTTTTGTCGAAGGAGGAGGGGAGCCGTCAGGCGCTTAGGCGGCTTCGGGCTTGCGCAGCTTTTCCGGCGTGTGGATCACCGGTTGTGTCGCCAGCGCATCCGGCTCAAAGTCATCGACGTTGATGGTGCGCAGACGGCTCGCTTCCGCTTTAATCAGCAGCGCCGCTTCATCCTGGTTAATCAGCCCGCTTGCCAGCGCCTGGTTAGCCAGATCGTCCAGACGGGTAAACGGCAGATTTTTACCCAGCGATTTACAGATGCGCTGATGGATCGGGTCGGCAGCCATTACATCAACCAGCGCCTCTTCCAGCAGCCCGACCGGGTTGTGCTCGCTCGGGGTCAGGTATTGACCGCGACCGATGCGCGAACGGGTAGCGTTTGGCGTTTGCAGGATCTTCGCCACTTTATGATCAAGCCTGTCGGACGGCGCACGGTAGTGGCGGCCGGTCGGGAAGATGACAAAGCTCATCATGCCCGCGACGAGACGGTTCGGGAAGTTCTCCAGCAGGTCGACCATCGCTTGCTCAGCCTGATAGAGCGCATCCTGCACGCCCCAGTGCACCAGCGGCAGATCTGCTTCCTGGCGACCTTCATCGTCGTAGCGCTTCAGCACCGCCGAGGCGAGGAACAGTTGGCTTAACACATCACCCAGACGGGCGGAGATGCGTTCGCGGCGTTTCAGGCTACCGCCGAGCACTGCCATTGAGATATCCGACAGCAGCGCCAGGTTGGCACTCAGGCGGTTCAGGTGTTGGTAGTAACGTTTAGTGGCATCCCCGGTCGGTGAGGCGCTGGTTAAACCGCGCGTCAGGCCGAGCCACAGGCTGCGCATCTCATTACTGCCGACATGGCCGATATGTTTAAACAGCAGCTTATCGAACGCATCAACGTCGTTGTTCTGCGCGGCGGCCATCTCTTCCAGTACATACGGATGGCAGCGAATTGCCCCCTGACCGAAGATCATCATCGTACGGGTGAGGATGTTAGCGCCCTCAACGGTGATGGCGATCGGCGCGCCCTGGTAAGCACGGGCGAGGAAG
Source organism: Kosakonia cowanii JCM 10956 = DSM 18146 (assembly GCF_001975225.1). Taxonomy (NCBI): domain Bacteria; kingdom Pseudomonadati; phylum Pseudomonadota; class Gammaproteobacteria; order Enterobacterales; family Enterobacteriaceae; genus Kosakonia; species Kosakonia cowanii. The sequence goes on from NZ_CP019445.1 coordinate 2,205,222, forward strand.
TTGCCTTCGCCGAGCATAATGCCTTTACCGCCGGCAATATCCATCGCATCGATGATTGCCTGCTGACCACGGTGGGTACAGTGATATTTCACAATCGCCGACAGCACCGCCGGTTTTTCGCCGAGCATAATGCCGTAGGTGATCAGCGACGCCGCGGCGTCCATCACATAGGCGTTACCGGCAATACGCGCCAACGGCTCTTCGATACCTTCCATCTTGCCAATCGCCACTTTGAACTGACGGCGAATGTGGGCGTAGGCACCAATGCCCAGCGCGACCGATTTCACGCCGCCCGTTGAGTTGGAGGGCAGGGTGATGCCGCGACCAACGGAGAGACACTCCACCAGCATACGCCAGCCCTGACCGGCCATTTTCGGGCCGCCGATGATGTAATCAATCGGTACAAAGATATCTTTTCCGCGCGTCGGGCCGTTCTGGAACGGAACGTTAAGCGGGAAGTGACGACGACCAATCTCCACGCCCGGCGTCGAGGTCGGGATCAGCGCACAGGTAATGCCCAACTCTTCCGCGCCGCCCAGCAGTTTGTCCGGGTCGGAGAGTTTAAATGCCAGGCCAAGCACGGTGGCAATCGGCGCCAGCGTAATGTAGCGCTTGTTCCAGGTAAGACGCATGCCGAGCACCTGCTCGCCCTGCCACTCGCCCATGCAGACCACGCCGGTATCGGGAATAGCACCCGCATCGGAACCCGCTTCCGGGCTGGTCAGCGCAAAGCAGGGGATCTCTTGCCCACGCGCCAGGCGTGGCAGGTAGTGATCTTTCTGCTCCTGCGTGCCGTAGTGTTGCAGCAGTTCGCCCGGGCCTAAGGAGTTAGGCACGCCGACGGTGATCGACAGAATGCCGGAGACGCCGGAGAGTTTTTGCAGCACGCGGGATTGCGCATAGGCAGAGAACTCCAGCCCGCCGTACTCTTTTTTGATGATCATCGCGAAGAAGCGGTGCTCTTTAAGATAGGCCCACAGCTCCGGCGGCAGATCGGCCATCTCATGGGTGATCTGGAAGTCGTTCGCCATGCGGCACGCTTCTTCAACCGGGCCGTCGATAAAGGCCTGCTCTTCTGCGGTCAGGCGCGGCTGCGGGTAGTTGTGCAGCTTTTTCCAGTCCGGGTTACCGCGAAACAGATCGCCTTCCCACCAGGTGGTACCTGCGTCGATGGCCTCTTTTTCCGTGCGCGACATCGGCGGCATCACTTTGCGGAAACCGCGGAACACCGGCGCGGAGATAAAGGATTTACGCATCGGCGTGAAGTTGAGCGGCAGGAGGATAAGCGCCACCGGCACCAGCATCCAGAGAGACCAGATGCCCGCCAGCCCAAGGGCTGCGGTCCATGCCAGCAGGATCACGCTGCTGAGCAGCAGATTAACGCGGTGATAGAAGAGCACACCGAGCAGAACGAGCGTTGCGACAATACTCAAAATCATCATAACGAAAAGCTCCCTTCTTGTAGGAGGTCTGACCACTTGTGATGTATTGTTTGTAGTGGATGTCATTTCTTTTAGCAATGTGTTTACAAAATAATTACAACCTGGTTCACATTGTTGAGGTCGTTTTGCGCACGGAAAATGAAAACGGCGGCGGGAGCGGCGGCTTTAGCTTCTCGGCTGAAAGCCTATCCGGTACACTGCGCAGTGTTATTTACATTTATGCTGAAGGATATCCTCATGTACCAGGATCTTATTCGTAACGAACTGAACGAAGCGGCGGAAACGCTGGCGAATTTCTTGAAAGATGAAGCCAATATTCACGCTATTCAGCGCGCGGCGGTGCTGCTGGCCGACAGCTTTAAAGCCGGTGGCAAAGTGTTGTCCTGCGGTAACGGCGGCTCGCACTGCGACGCGATGCACTTTGCGGAGGAGTTAACCGGGCGCTACCGTGAAAACCGTCCTGGCTACCCGGCGATCGCCATCTCTGACGTCAGCCATATCTCCTGCGTCAGCAACGACTTCGGTTACGACTATGTATTCTCCCGCTATGTGGAAGCCGTTGGCCGTGAGGGCGACGTGCTGCTGGGGATCTCCACCTCCGGTAACTCTGGCAACGTGATCAAAGCGATTGCCGCGGCGCGTGAGAAGGGGATGAAAGTGATCACCCTGACCGGTAAAGATGGCGGCAAAATGGCCGGCACCGCGGATATCGAAATTCGCGTTCCGCACTTTGGCTATGCCGATCGCATTCAGGAGATCCATATCAAAGTGATCCATATCCTGATTCAGCTGATCGAAAAAGAGATGGTTAAGGCGTAAAGCAGGCTTTTTATTTGCCCTGTTCAGCCTGGGCAGTGCTCAACGTTCCTGCGTGACTTCGCAGTTAATCGCGGCGCTGCCCGTGTCTGATGGGCGGCAACAATAACGCCTTCTCAGATTGAGGCGGTTGTGGAGGTGACTATGTGCGAACTGCTCGGGATGAGCGCTAATGTGCCGACCGATATCTGCTTTAGTTTTACCGGTCTCGTCCAGCGCGGCGGGGGAACCGGGCCGCATAAAGATGGCTGGGGTATTACCTTCTACGAAGGCAAAGGCTGTCGCACCTTCAAAGATCCGCAACCAAGCTACAACTCGCCCGTCGCCAAACTGGTGCAGGAGTACCCCATCAAGTCCTGCTCGGTGATTGCCCATATTCGCCAGGCGAACCGCGGCGAAGTGGCGCTGGAAAATACCCATCCCTTTACCCGTGAACTGTGGGGCCGCAACTGGACCTATGCCCACAACGGCCAATTAACGGGGTATAAATCTTTGCAGACCGGCAACTTCCGCCCGGTGGGGGAAACGGACAGTGAAAAAGCCTTCTGCTGGATGCTGCACAAGCTGACGCAGCGCTACCCGCGCACGCCGGGCAATATGGGGGCGGTGTTTAAGTATATTGCGACGCTGGCGCTGGAGCTGCGTGAGAAGGGCGTGTTCAATATGCTGCTGTCGGACGGGCGCTATGTGATGGCGTTCTGCTCCACCAATCTCTTCTGCATTACCCGCCGCGCGCCGTTTGGCGTGGCGAAGCTGCTGGATCAGGATGTGGAGATTGATTTTCAGCGTGAGACCACACCGAATGATGTGGTCACCGTGATTGCGACGCAGCCGTTAACGGCAAACGAAACCTGGCACAAGATTATGCCAGGCGAGTGGGCGTTATTTTGCCTCGGTGAGCGTATAGTTTGACGCCAGCTGCGGCTGCACGGAGGTAGCCAGCGGCTTGCTGACCACGTAGCGTCCATCCACCACGGCGACAATCGGCGGCTGGTGGGTGGCCGCGAAGTAGTCATACCCCGGCTTCAACTGCTTCCAGAAATCCGCGTAGGTCGAATATTTGTGACGCTGCATGTTCGCATCGGTCATGCGGAACGGATAGATATTCACCTGCACGCTCGGCTGGCCGAAAATCAGCGCTGCGGTAACAAACTGGAAGATCTCATCAATGCCGGTATCCGTCATGGCGTAGCAGCCGATGGAGACGCAGGCACCGTGAATCATCAGGTATTTGCCTTCATAACCGTGGGCGCGGTCAAAGTTGTTCGGAAAGCCAATATTGATAGCCTTATAGAAACGGCTGTCCGGCTTAAGCTGGCTGCGCTGTACCGAATAGAACCCCTCCGGGCTTTTAAAATCGCCCTGACGGCGTTTAGGCCCAAGGCCGCCGGAGTAGTTGCAGATTTTATAGCTGTCGAGCAGCTGATACTGTTCGCCCATCTTGACGTAGAGATCAAGGGTGCGCTCTTCTTTGAAGATCTGAATATAGACCGGTGACCCCATCAACTGCTGTTTAAAATCTTTGCTTACCGGCTTAGTGGCACTGTTGCTGCCAACCAGGCCAGCAAAGGAGACGCACGGGATCAGAAGCATCGCAATGAACAATGCGATTTTGCGCATACAACGTGTTTCCTTGATAAAACGGATACGACTTTGCCAGAACGGCAAAAGATGCCCAGAATTCGGACAATTCTGTTTTGAGCGCTAACCTTAGCACTCCGACATTTTTTCGCAAGCCCCGAATAGCGGTGATTCCGCGCCCGTCGATCCTGTTGATTGTCTTTTCGCCATCGCACAAAAAGTGTTCTGTTTTTCCTTTCAACCACCTGCGCAATTTGGCGACGGCTATTATGAAAGTAAATGCTGAGAATTAAACAGCAGATTGCCCTCTTTTCGGCGGTTTCTCGGCTGGCTTCTCATTTCGCTGGAACGTGCTGTATACTTATCCAGTGTTCTGTGAGGGTGTACGCATGCGCAAAATCATACATGTCGATATGGACTGCTTTTTCGCGGCGGTAGAGATGCGCGACAACCCGGCCCTGCGCGACATTCCGATTGCCATTGGTGGCAGCCGCGTGCAGCGCGGCGTCATCAGCACCGCCAACTACCCGGCGCGAAAATATGGCGTGCGCAGCGCGATGCCAACCGGAATGGCGCTAAAACTTTGCCCGCACCTCACGCTGTTACCTGGCCGTTTCGACGCCTATAAAGAAGCCTCCCGCCAGATCCGCGACATCTTCTCGCGCTACACCTCACTGATTGAACCCCTGTCGCTGGATGAAGCCTATCTTGATGTTACCGACAGCCCGCACTGCTACGGCTCTGCAACGCTGATGGCGCAGGAGATCCGCCAGACCATCTTTAATGAGACGCAGCTTACCGCCTCGGCGGGCATCGCGCCGGTGAAGTTCCTCGCTAAAATCGCCTCCGATCTCAATAAGCCCGACGGGCAATATGTGATTACCCCTGCGGAAGTGCCGGCCTTTCTGCGCACGCTGCCGCTGAGCAAAATCCCCGGCGTCGGCAAAGTCTCAGCGGCCAAGCTGGAGACCCTTGGGCTGCGCACCTGTGAGGATGTGCAGAGGAGCGATCTCGCCATGCTGCTTAAGCGGTTTGGCAAGTTTGGCCGCGTATTATGGGAGCGCAGCCAGGGGATCGATGAGCGGGAGATCAGCAGCGAGCGGCTGCGAAAATCGGTCGGCGTTGAGCGCACGCTGGTGGAGGATATTCATCAGTGGGAGGAGTGCGAGGCGATTATCGAGCGGCTCTACCCGGAGCTTGAGCGGCGGCTTTCGGTGGTAAAACCGGATCTGCGCATCGCCCGCCAGGGAGTGAAACTGAAGTTCAACGACTTTCAGCAGACCACCCAGGAGCATGTCTGGCCGTGTCTGAATAAAGAGGATCTGCTCGCCACTGCGCGTCAGGCATGGGATGAGCGACGCGGCGGGCGCGGCGTGCGGCTGGTTGGCCTGCACGTCACACTGCTCGATCCGCAGCTTGAGCGCCAGCTGGTGCTCGGGCTGTAACCCTACCAGAATTTGCGGTGGTAATTTCCCGCCCGCTTCTTTATCATCCCCGGCGTTTATTCATTCCCTATTAACTGCAAAGGAGGTTCACCATGACACACCATGCCCTGATTTCTCTTTGCAGACCTCTCCAGGCTTAATTCTTCAAAAACTTGCCCCTGGTTTCGTCTGCCAATTCCTTTTATTTCTCTACATATGGATTGGTATATGGGCAACTCTGTTTGTCATATCTCAGACGCGATCTCCTATATTGCGTCGGAAAACCTGTGGATCGAAGGTTCAGCGATCCAACAATTACACACCACTGCGGCACTGCCGGGTATGACGCGCGTCGTCGGCATGCCGGATCTTCACCCCGGCCGAGGCTACCCGATTGGCGCGGCCTTTTTCTCCACCGGGCGCTTCTACCCGGCGCTGGTCGGGAACGATATCGGCTGCGGCATGGCGCTGTGGCAGACCAACATGGTACGGCGCAAATATAACGCCGATAAGGTCGAAAAACGCCTCAGCGCGCTAGGCGATAGCGCCTCTGCCGACTGGCTGGATGAAGCGGTGCCGGATGCGTGGCAAAACCACCCTTGGCGCGCCGCGTTGGGATCGATTGGCGGCGGCAACCACTTTGCCGAGCTGCAACAGGTCGATAGCGTGAGCGATGCGGCGCTGTTCGCGCAAAGCGGCCTCGATGAGCAGCGCCTGCTGTTACTGGCCCACAGCGGTTCACGCGGGCTGGGGCAGCAGATTTTGCGCCGCCACGTCGACGCCTTCTCGCACGCCGGGCTGGTGGAGGGGAGCGACGCGGCTCGCCACTATCTTGCCGAGCACGATGACGCGCTTAACTTTGCCCGCATCAACCGGGCGCTGATTGCGCGGCGCATTCTCGATCATCTCAACGCCGATGGCGAAGCGCTGCTCGATGTGGCGCATAACTTCGTCGAAGCCTGCACCGTGGGCGGTGAAGCCGGTTGGCTGCATCGCAAAGGGGCGACGCCGGACGGGCAGGGCCTGGTAGTGATCCCCGGTTCACGCGGCGATCACAGCTGGCTGGTAATGCCGAAAGTGAGCGAGGTGAGCCTCTATTCGCTGGCGCACGGTGCGGGACGCAAATGGATGCGCACCGAGTGCAAAGGGCGCTTGTCCGGGAAATTCACCCCGGCGCAACTGGCACGCACACCGCTCGGCAGCCGGGTGATTTGCCGCGATCGGCAGCTGATCTATGAAGAAGCGCCGCAGGCGTATAAATCGGTTGAGAGCGTGCTTGAGTGCCTGGTCGACGCCGATCTGGTGACGCCGGTTGCGCGCTTGCGCCCGGTGTTAACCCTGAAAGTGAGCGGAGGGGCGGGCGAATGAGACTGTTGCAACTCTCCTCCGCGCAGGGGCCTGATGAGTGCTGCCTGGCAGTGGGTAAAGCGTTAGCGCGGCTGATGGAAGAGGCTGAGGCGCAAAAGGTGTCGCTGGCGGTGATCGAAACGGAAGCGGCGCGCCAGCCGGGCGCCTACCGCTCGGTGCTGGTCTCACTCGATGGCGAAAACGCGCAGGCGCTGAGTGCGCGCTGGTGCGGCACGGTGCAGTGGATCTGCCCGAGCCCCTATCGCGCCAATCATGCACGGAAGAACTGGTTTATCGGCGTGGCGGAGTTTATTCCGCAGACTGCCTTGCAGGATAGCGCCATCCGCTTTGAGACGCTGCGCTCATCCGGGCCGGGCGGCCAGCACGTGAATAAAACCGATTCCGCCGTGCGCGCCACGCATATTGCCACCGGCATTAGCGTAAAAGTGCAGTCGGAGCGCAGCCAGCATGCGAATAAGCGGCTGGCGATGCTGCTGATTTCACACCGGCTGGAGCAGGCGCAGGATGACGAGCGCGCGGCGCTTAAGTCGGAACGCAGGCTGTTTCATCATCAGATAGAGCGCGGCAACCCGGTGCGCACCTTTAAGGGGCCAGGGTTTAAGGCGCAGTAAAGGAAGGAAAATGTCCGCGCCGGGCGGCGCGGACAGCAGGCTTATTTAGCCGGGATAGATTTCAGCAGTTCGGTCAGCAGGGTCCAGTAGTGGCCCACGCTTTCGATATGCACTTGCTCATCCGGCGAGTGCGGGCCGGTAATGGTCGGCCCAATCGACACCATATCCATCTCCGGATAGGGTTTTTTGAACAGACCACACTCCAGACCGGCGTGGATAATCTGAATGTTCGGCATCTTGTTGAACAGACGCTGATAGGTTTCACGCACCAGCGCCATCACCGGCGACTGGGCATCCGGCTGCCAGCCCGGGTAGCCGCCCTTCGGCGCAGTTTTCGCACCGGCCAGCGCACCCAGCGATTCCAGCATGCTTACCACGTAATCTTTACCGCTATCGATCAGCGAGCGGATCAGGCAGATGATCTCAGCGCTGTCATCCTGCAACGTGACCACGCCGACGTTCAGCGAGGTTTCCACCACGCCTTTGGCGACGTCGGAGTTGCGGATCACGCCGTTCGGCGTGGCGTTCAGCAGGCGAACAAACGCATCGCGCGACTGCGCGGTCAGCGCCGCTTTGTCGCTGCTTACGCTATCGACCAGCACCACCAGATTCTTCTCTTTCGCTTCCAGCTCGTTTTTCAGGATCGCCTGGTACTCATCCGCCAGGGTTTTCAGCTGTGCGGCTTTATCCGCCGGCAGGGCGATCACGGCGAACGCTTCGCGCGGAATGGCGTTACGCAGCGTACCGCCGGTGAAGTCGAGCAGACGCAGATCCAGCTCAGCAGCATGAGCCGCCAGGAAGCGCGCCAGCAGTTTGTTGGCGTTGCCCAGACCTAAATGGATATCGGCGCCGGAGTGGCCGCCTTTCAGCCCTTTCAGCGTCAGTTTGACGGTTTCAAAACCGGCAGGCACCGCTTCGCGGGTCAGGGGCAGGGTAGTGATGAAATCGATACCGCCCGCGCAGCCCATATAGATCTCACCCTCTTCTTCAGAGTCGGTGTTGATCAGGATATCCGCCTGCAGCCAGTTCGCCTGTAAGCCGAATGCGCCATCCATGCCCGCTTCTTCAGTCATGGTCAGCAGCACTTCCAGCGGACCGTGTTGCACGGTGGAGTCTGCCAGCACCGCCAGCGCAGAGGCCATACCGATGCCGTTATCCGCGCCAAGCGTGGTGCCGCGCGCTTTCACCCACTCGCCGTCAACATAGGGGCGAATCGGGTCTTTGGTGAAGTCGTGTTCTGTGTCGTTGTTCTTCTGCGGCACCATATCGAGGTGCGCCTGCAGCACGACCGGCTTGCGGTTTTCCATCCCGGCCGTGGCCGGTTTGCGGATCAGGATATTGCCCACCTGGTCGCGCTCTGCGTGCAGGCCTTGCTCTTTCGCCCAGCCCATAATGTGTTCGGCGAGCTGTTCTTCATGGTAAGACGGGTGCGGAATAGAGCAGATTTTGGCAAAAATATCCCACAGCGGCTGCGGAGATAGTTGAGACAGTTCAGACACGATGAGTCTCCTTAAAAGCGCCTGCGAACAGGTTGCGTGCAGGTCGCGGGTTAGATAAACGAATCGCAAGACCCTCTTGCGAGATGCGGTTGAGAATACCACTTTATGGCGACAGCGCGAGCACGGGATTGGGGAAAAAGCGGCGGCGATGCCGGGTAACACTGGTTTTTAGCGCGTCAGATCTCTATAATCTCGCGCAACCTATTTCCCCCTCGAACACTTTTTAAGCCGTAAAACACAGGCTGGGACACTTCACATGAGCGAAAAATACGTCGTCACCTGGGACATGTTGCAGATTCACGCCCGCAAACTTGCTGCCCGTTTAATGCCTTCAGAACAGTGGAAAGGCATTATCGCCGTAAGCCGTGGCGGTCTGGTTCCAGGCGCGCTGCTGGCGCGTGAACTGGGCATTCGTCATGTCGATACCGTTTGTATCTCCAGCTATGACCACGACAACCAGCGCGAACTGAAAGTACTGAAGCGCGCGGAAGGCGACGGCGAAGGCTTTATCGTGATTGACGATCTGGTGGATACCGGCGGCACCGCCGTAGCGATCCGCGAAATGTACCCGAAAGCACATTTTGTCACTATCTTCGCCAAGCCGGCCGGTCGCCCGCTGGTGAATGATTATGTGATTGATATCCCGCAGGATACCTGGATTGAGCAGCCGTGGGATATGGGCGTAGCCTTCGTTCCGCCAATCAGCGGCCGTTAATCCCCCCTGTTGTACACGCGCCCGGTTCTGCCGGGCGTTGTTCTTTTTGGCGCGTCACGGGTTACAATGCCCTCCGGTGAATTTTAAGGAGCTGCGCGCCATGTCCCAGTCAAATCTTAGCGAAACGCTGTTCAAACCCCGCTTTAAATACCCTGAGACCTCGACGCTGGTGCGCCGCTTTAACCCTGGCGTGCAGCCGCCCGTGCAGTCCGCGCTGGATGGCAAAAACGTGCCGCAGTGGTACCGGATGATCAACCGGCTGATGTGGATCTGGCGCGGCATCGACGCGCGCGAGATCCTTGAAGTGCAGGCGCGCATTGTGATGAGCCAGGCCGAGCGCACCGACGCGGAACTGCTCGATACGGTGGTCGGCTACCGCAACGGCAACTGGATCTACGAATGGTCCGCGCAGGCGATGAGCTGGCAGCAAAAAGCGATGCAGGAGACGGACAGTGCGCTGAGCGGCCGCCACTGGCTGCACGCCTCTAACCTCTATAGCATCGCCGCCTATCCTCACATCAAAGGCGATAGCCTGGCCGAACAGGCGCAGGCGCTGGCCAACCGCGCCTATGAAGAGGCCGCGCAGCGCCTGCCGGGCAGCATTAAAGAGCTGGAGTTCGCCATTCCCGGCGGCGCGCCGGTCACCGGCTTTCTGCATATGCCGGAAGGCGAAGGCCCCTTCCCGACGGTGCTGATGTGTGGCGGGCTTGATGGCCTGCAGATCGATTACTACACCCTTTATGAGCGCTACCTGGCCCCGAAAGGCATTGCCATGCTGACGCTCGATATGCCCTCGGTGGGCTTCTCCAGCAAATGGAAGCTGACCCAGGACTCCAGCCTGCTGCATCAGCATGCGCTCCAGGCATTGCCCAACATTCCGTGGATTGACCACACCCGCGTGGCGGCATTTGGTTTCCGCTTTGGTGCCAACGTGGCGGTGCGGCTGGCCTATCTTGAAGCGTCGCGCCTGAAAGCGGTGGCCTGCCTCGGGCCGGTGGTGCATTCCCTGCTTAGCGAGCCGCTGCGTCAGGGCGATGTGCCGGAGATGTATCTGGACGTGCTCGCCAGCCGTTTAGGCATGCATGACGCTTCCGATGAGGCGCTGCGCGTTGAACTTAACCGCTATTCATTAAAAACGCAGGGGTTACTCGGCCGCCGCTGCCCTACGCCGATGCTCTCCGGTTTCTGGCAAAACGATCCCTTCAGCCCGGAGGCGGAGTCGCGCTTAATCACCTCTTCATCCAGTAATGGAAAGCTGCTCGACATCCCGTTTAACCCGGTTTATCGCAATTTTGACGCTGCGCTCAGGAAGATTGTTGACTGGATCAACCATCAGTTCGGTTAATACTTTGAGAATTTCCATTGATTTGGTAAAACAGTTGCATCACAAAAGGAGATCGCAATGACGTTACCAAGTGGACATCCGAGAAGCAGGTTGATTAAAAAGTTTACTGCGCTAGGACCTTATATCCGCGAAGAGCAGTGCGAAGAAAACCGTTTTTTCTTTGATTGCCTGGCAGTTTGCGTGAATGTGAAACCCGCGCCGGAAAAACGCGAGTTTTGGGGATGGTGGATGGAAATGGAAGCGCAGGAGAAGCGCTTTACCTATCGCTACCACTTTGGGCTCTTCGACAAAGAGGGGCACTGGAAACCCACCGCCATTAAAGACCAGGAAGTGGTCGACCGTCTGGAAAAAACGCTGCGCGACTTCCACGAGCGCGCGCGTACGCTGTTAGCCTCCCTTGAGCTGAAGCTTGAACCTGCCGATGACTTCAAAGAGAAGTTAAAACTCCCCGCATAACGCCCCCGATAAAAAATGCCCGGCTGCTCTTCGCACGCCGGGCATGAACAGGCACTGGCCTGCTTTCTCCCATCAGACGGGAAAAAAATGCCCTCAACCGAGGGCATTTCATATAACGAGGGTCACTACAGGGTTTAGAACTGGTAGGTCACGCCAACAGCAACGATGTCGTCGTCAGCAATGCCCAGTTTGTTGTCGTCTTTGATCTGGTTGATTTTGTAATCGACCATCGCCGAGAAGTTTTTGTTGAAGTAGTAAGTGGCGCCAACGTCGATGTAGTTCACCAGATCTTCGTCGCCGATACCGTTTTCCATATCTTTGCCTTTGGTCAGCACGTAGCCCACGGACGGACGCAGGCCGAAGTCGAACTGGTACTGCGCGACGGCTTCAAAGTTCTGTGCTTTGTTGGCAAAGCCCAGCGAAGAGGAGACCGGCGTCATGTTGTATGAGACGGAGTAGAAGGTCGCCAGGTAGACGTTGTTAGCATCATATTTCACGCCGGTCGCCCAGGCTTCTGCATTCTGACCACGGCCCAGCGCCAGCGCGGTGTTCTGCGCGTTAGTACGGTCAGAGTTGGCGTAAGCACCAATAATCGTGACCGGGCTGCCGCCGAAATCGTAGGCCAGAGAGGTGCCCCAGCCGTCGCCGTTCTGCTTGATAATGCTGTTACGGCCGTTTTCGTTTTTACCCTGGTATTGCAGGGTCATGTCCAGGCCATCCACCATGCCGAAGAAGTCGGTGTTGCGGTAGGTCGCCACGCCAGTGGTGCGCTTGGTCATAAAGTTATCGGTACGGGCCAGCGAGTCGCCGCCGAACTCCGGGAACATATCGGTCACGGAAGCCACGTCGTAGAGCACGCCGAGGTTACGACCGTAATCGATAGAACCAAAATCTTTGATTTTCAGGCCAGCAAAGGCCAGACGGGTTTTCTGGCCCGAGGTGGTTTCGTCGTTGTTACCGGCGAATTCAGATTCCCAACGGCCGAAACCGGTCAGCTGGTCGTTAATCTGGGTTTCACCTTTGAAGCCGAAACGCACGTAGGTTTTGTCACCGTCGTTGCTGTTGTCATCACTGAAGTAGTGCATGGCTTTCACTTTGCCGTACACGTCCAGTTTGTTGCCATTCTTGTTATAGACTTCCGCCGCGTGAACAGAAGAAGCCGATGCAACAACGCCCAGTACCATTAATGCCAGAGTGCTCTTTTTCATTTTGAATTCCTGATTAAACTAACGCGCCACTATTCGCTGGGCTCTCGCCCCGTGAAAAACAGGAAGGGTTGTAACGCTCTGAAATGAAACATTTATGACAAAGTAAGAGTAATTTGAAAAAGTTATGTTTTTTTGTGTTTGCCATAAAATTGTCAAACTCTGCCGCTACGCTTGCTGATCCCGCGCAACAAAAAAGTGGTCGATTCACGCTGGCGGTTGGCAAGCGCGCTCACTCCTGTTACAACGTCTGATTACTAATAAACTTCTTATTTTTTCTAAAAACGGCAGAGAATCATGAGTGACAGCCAGACGCTGGTGGTAAAACTCGGCACCAGTGTTTTAACAGGCGGTTCCCGTCGCCTGAACCGCGCCCATATTGTGGAGCTGGTGCGCCAGTGTGCGCAGCAGCACGCCGCCGGGCATCGCATAGTAATCGTTACTTCCGGCGCTATCGCCGCCGGGCGTGAGCACCTGGGCTACCCGGAACTGCCCGCCACCATCGCCTCAAAACAGTTGCTGGCAGCTGTCGGCCAGAGCCGTTTGATTCAGCTCTGGGAGCAGCTCTTCTCCATTTACGGTATTCATATTGGTCAGATGTTGCTGACCCGTGCCGATATGGAAGACCGCGAGCGCTTCCTCAACGCCCGCGACACGCTGCGCGCGCTGCTTGATAACAACATCGTGCCGGTGATTAACGAGAACGACGCCGTGGCGACCACGGAGATTAAAGTTGGCGATAACGATAACCTCTCGGCGCTGGCGGCGATTCTGGCCGGAGCCGATAAGCTGCTTTTGCTTACCGATCAACAGGGGTTGTTTACCGCCGATCCGCGCAACAACCCGCAGGCGGAGCTGATTAAAGATGTCTACGGCATTGATGACGCGCTGCGCGCTATTGCGGGTGACAGCGTTTCCGGCCTCGGCACCGGCGGCATGGGCACCAAGTTACAGGCTGCCGACGTTGCCTGCCGCGCCGGTATCGAGACGATTATTGCCGCAGGCGGCAAGCCCGGCGTAATTGCCGATGTGGTGAGCGGCACGCCGGTCGGCACACGTTTTCATGCTCAGACTTCGCCGCTGGAGAACCGTAAACGCTGGATCTTCGGCGCACCGCCTGCTGGGGAGATCTCCGTTGATGAAGGGGCGACCGCCGCTATTCTTGAGCGCGGCAGTTCGCTGCTGCCGAAAGGGATTAAAAGCGTGACAGGCAACTTCTCCCGTGGGGAAGTGATCCGCATTTGTAATCTGCAGGGGCGCGATATCGCCCACGGCGTAAGCCGTTACAACAGCGATGCGCTGCGCCGGATTGCCGGCCACCACTCGCAGCAGATTGATGAGATTCTGGGCTATGAGTATGGCCCTGTCGCGGTGCACCGCGACGATATGATCACCCGTTAAGGAGCAGAGGTATGCTGGAACAGATGGGCATCGCGGCGAAAGCTGCGTCGTACAAGCTGGCGTTGCTCACAAGCCAGGAAAAAAACCGCGTGCTGGAGAAGATTGCCGACTATTTAGAGGCGCAGTCCGAGGCGATTTTGCTGGCTAACGAGCAGGATCTGCAGGAAGCGCGTGGCAACGGCCTTAGCGAGGCGCTGCTCGACCGCCTGGCGCTCAACCCGGCGCGCTTAAAAAGCATTGCCGACGATGTGCGCCAGGTTTGCAAACTTGCCGATCCGGTCGGTCAGGTGATTGACGGCGGCGTGCTGGACAGCGGGCTGCGCATCGAGCGCCGCCGCGTGCCGCTCGGCGTGATTGGCGTGATTTATGAAGCGCGCCCGAACGTCACTGTGGATGTCGCCTCTCTGTGCCTGAAAACCGGCAACGCCGCGATCCTGCGCGGCGGGAAAGAGACCTGGCGCACCAACGCCGCGACGGTGAAAGTGATTCAGCAGGCGCTGGAGGAGTGCGGTTTACCGGCGGGCGCTGTACAGGCGATTGAGAGCCCGGATCGCGCGCTGGTCAACGAGATGCTGCGCATGGATAAGTACATCGACATGCTGATCCCGCGCGGCGGGGCAGGGCTGCATAAGCTCTGCCGCGAGCAGTCAACGATCCCGGTTATTACTGGCGGTATCGGCGTCTGCCATATTCTGGTCGACGAGACGGCAGAGATCGCCCCGGCGCTGAAGATTATCGTCAACGCTAAAACCCAGCGCCCGAGCACCTGTAACACCGTTGAGACGCTGCTGGTGCATCAGGGCATTGCCAGCACCTTTTTACCGGCGCTCAGCCAACAGATGGCGGAGAGCGGCGTGACGCTGCATGCGGACGAGCAGTCGCTCGCCCTGTTGCAAAGCGGCCCGGCGAAGGTTGAAGCGGTAAAGGCGGAGCAGTATGACGATGAGTTTCTGTCGCTGGATCTGAATGTGAAGATCGTCGCCGATCTCGATGATGCGATCGATCATATTCGCCAGCATGGCACGCAGCACTCCGATGCGATCCTCACCCGCACCCTGCGCAACGCCAACCGCTTTATCAACGAGGTCGACTCCTCAGCGGTGTATGTGAACGCCTCGACGCGCTTTACCGACGGCGGCCAGTTTGGCCTCGGCGCGGAAGTGGCGGTCAGCACGCAGAAGCTGCACGCGCGCGGCCCGATGGGCCTCGAAGCACTGACCACCTATAAGTGGATCGGTTTTGGCGACGATACCATTCGTGCGTAAATAAAGTCGGGTGATGCAAAAGTAGCCGTTTGATTCACAAGGGCATTGACGCATCACCCGCTTAGTTTTAACCTTCTAACCCGTGATTCACGCTCGTGAACACCTCGCAGGGCCGATATAGCTCAGTTGGTAGAGCAGCGCATTCGTAATGCGAAGGTCGTAGGTTCGACTCCTATTATCGGCACCAGTCACTTCAATAAGTTACGCCTCATTAGTACCTTTCTCATTTTCGCTGTGGTACAAATTTGTGACACAATCACCAAAGGATTGAGTCGATTTTTTCGCATGCTCAGTCCGGTAATTAGGTGCCAATTGCGCACAGCGACCGACCATTTCGGGATATTCCCTGCCGCTTATTTCCTTTGTACGGCAACTCACCACAGCTCCGGTACCGACTCTTCGCAATACTGTTGAATGTCATTACATAGCCATGTGAAGAGCATATACATATGCCAACCCTATACACATGTATTGAGCTTGCATATACTTGGCATATGTACACGCCCGGTACCTGGACAGCGTTCCAGATATGTCCCACATATCCATAATATTCGGGAGAGAATTATGAGAACCGTATCTATTTTCAAAAACGGCAACAATCGTGCCATACGCCTGCCCCGCGATCTGGATTTTGAAGGGGTGAGTGAACTGGAGATCATTCGTGAAGGGGACAGCATCATCCTGCGTCCCGTGCGCCCCACTTGGGGCTCTTTCTCTCAACTTGAGAAGGCCGATCCGGACTTTATGGCGGAGCGTGAGGACGTTGTCACCGATGAAGGACGATTTGATCTGTGAACAAGACTTATATGCTCGACACAAATATTTGCTCATTCATCATGCGCGAGCAGCCTGAGGCAGTACTGAAACGCCTGGAGCAGACCGTTCTGCGTAACCACCGCATCGTGGTATCGGCCATCACCTATGCCGAGATGCGCTTCGGTGCTGTCGGCAAGAAAGCCTCACCGCGTCACGCAAAGCTTGTTGACGCATTCTGTGCTCGCCTTGATGCAGTTCTCGCCTGGGATCGTGCAGCAGTGGATGCCACGACCGAAATTAAGGTCGCACTGGCCGCAGCCGGCACACCGATTGGTCCAAACGACACGGCGATTGCAGGGCACGCCATTGCGGCCGGCGCTATTCTGGTGACCAACAATACCCGTGAGTTTGCTCGCGTTCCCGGACTCGAGCTTGAAGACTGGAGCCGTTAATACACAGTTTACGGTCGATTGTATGTTGTAAAGCCGGTGTTTCACTCCGGCACATCGCGACCCTTTAACAATAAAACTTCTGGAACCCCCTCAAATGAAAATTAAGCACCTGCTATCGTTTCGGTTCAACCGCTGTCTGGTGCTGATACCAGCGTCATTTTTATTGCTCAGTTGTTCCTCCAACTACCAATTACTCTGTCCTTTCGGCGCACATAAAGGCGAGATTCAGCAATTCGATAAGAGTTACTGGGAGTCAACTAAAAAAAATCCCCTGAAGAGTGACAAGCAGGTTGTTATGGAGTGTAACACCCAGTCTGATGCGGAGAAGGAGCGCCTTTCATCGGCCTATATCCAGTTGTGCAAAGCAGGTCATCTTGATACCGGGAACCGCCTCTTCGTTGAAAAGATATTCAGCGATCCTAATTATTCCAGAGCAGTTTCAGGAATGATGAATGCAAAAATGCCGAAGAAAGAGTCAGCCGAATCACAGTTGAAATGGTCAGTGGCGCACAGCGATAACCCTGACAGTTTCAAGGAGTATTGTGGGTATTACGTCAAAAAAGATGCAGATAAACGTTCTTCCACACTGTTGGGCTTAAACGTTGAAGGCTTCAGGTCTGAAATCTTTAACCAGTGCATGGTAAAAAACCATATGATGAAAATCGTTCCTACTAAATCATTCAGGAAGTGTAACAATATTAGCTGGTAACGAGCATGTAAGGTTCCAGCCCGCGTCCGGAATAACCGCTAAAAGCAGGGTATTATCCTGCTCTCATCGGGCCGGAATCTCGCCGCAACCGGGCGGCGAGTTAGATCTCAGTCAGTACCCGTTCTGATGAAGCCAGCCCGCACATGACCATTTCCTCTTACCCGGCAGGAAGCCTGGATTATCAGTACAAACCTTCTACGCAGAACCTGATTTGTGCCGCTCGCTTCCTTTCCAGTAAATCAGATACGTAAGTGCAGCAACTGAGCAAAAAGCATAAGGGCTTAAAAGCAGAATTTCGTGGTAAGTAATTTCGAATATGCTGATGACAGGCCATGCCAGTACAACCAGCCATATGAAGAGCGTAGTGAACAGTATAAAAAAGCATCCCTTAAATGAAGGGGCAGGGAATATTCGCCTTGTTATCACCACCACCGGAAGACCCACTATAAAAGACCCTGCCAGGGTGCCGTAAATACTTATCATGACGGTAAACAAATAGACAAAAATGACAGATACCAATTCCTCAGCGGAATCGTTATTTTTTGCCCAGTAAAGATATATCAAAAGAAATAATGAGCCAGATAAACTGCCAAATACCGCTGACAGTACAGAAGACATAACTAAATTTTTATCAATAATTTTAGGCATCGTTTTCTCAGCATCTGAGTTGCTGGCCTTCATGCGGCTTACCGCCTGAGCCGTGCAGCGTGGCGTGGGATCGCAAAGCAGGAATGGAGTTTAAAGGATTTTACTCCCAACCCAGCTCACTATAAGTCTTACAATCCTGGTCAGGAAAAGAGGTCATATATTGACCCCAGCCCATATATTTATAATAAAGTGTCATTGCTTCATAATAGCTCGTAGCTTCAACTTCCCATACGAGCTCTGCGCCGGGCGCTAATAACGATCTTGCTGCATGTCCGTGAACACCTTTGAGGCAAAAGGTTTGGCTCCCGTCTGGCTCTAACCATAGTTCATGCTGCAAAATTGACTCCCTTTATTATTAAGATTGTCTGCCAATCATTCCATATTAGACAGTGATTTAACAGACGATAGTCTGGTAAAGACCTTAGTTTTGCATGGCTGTGGTAATGGTCGGCATCAGTATCATTGATTTAGCTAAAGAGCGCGAGCAGCGCAAATCAGGCACAAGAGAGCACCGCGCTTACATCAGCCGGAGCGCCCGGCGAACCCGGCAACATAATAGCCTGTGGCTATTACCCCCATCCCTGCTTTGATATATCCATCTCTCTCTATTAACCTACTAATTTAAGTAGCCAAATAATCGATGCTTACAATTACCAAAAATGCTAATGGCATCTTATTAGCCAACCCTGCGTATCACTTAATCTTCAAAGCCACTGCGATATACTTCAACCTTCTCCAGAATATATCCTGAACTAAAGTGAAATTTAAAAGTGCATTATCTATTTGCCTAATCGAGTATTGCCTTTTTAATTAATCCATAAGAAAATACTTAGAAATCATTATTAAAAGCAACTTAACCAAAATTATATTGGTCGGGTGACCTATGTTTTCTTCAGGGATGAGAAAAGTGCGTTATTTATTGCTGTTTATATTATTTATCTCTGCCGCACAGGCTGCGCCATTATCGCCGGCTGATCGGGATGCGGTGCGTCAACAGCAGGAACAGCTGTTGCGACAGAGCCAGCAACAGCGCGATGAGCTGGAGCGAAGCACGCCGCTGCCGCGTCAGGACGTGCGTACGCCCGACGGCAACGCTCAGGGGCCCTGTTTTACCATCCACACCATCACCCTTTCAGGCGTCACGCTTATCAGCGCGAAAGCGCAGCAGAAACTGATCTCACCGTGGCTGAATCAATGCCTGGATATGGCAAAAATCACCCAATTAACTACCGCCATCTCCGACTGGTATATCAGCCGCGGCTATATCACCAGCCGCGCATTTCTTACTGAGCAAGATCTGTCGCAGGGTGAATTACGCCTGGTGGTAATGGAAGGGAAATTAAGCCATATCCGCCTCGACGGTGAATCGCCGCGCATTCTGAAAATGGTTTTCCCCGGTCTGGAAGGCAAGGTGTTAAACCTGCGTGATATTGAGCAGGGGATGGAGCAAATAAACCGTTTGCGCAGCAACCCTGTGCAGATAGAAATAGTGCCGGATACCGAGCCGGGATATTCCATCGTTAATCTCACCGCCACGCCGGAATTCCCGTTAAGTGCCTCTTTCTCGCTCGATAATAGCGGGCAGAAGAGCACTGGCGAGAAGCAATTAAACGGTTCACTGAGTGGAAATAACCTGCTGGGGCTGGCCGATAAATGGTTTGTCAGCGGCGGGCGCAGCAGTGACTTCGCCACCGGATATGACGCGCAAAGTTTCCAGACCGGCGTCAGCGTGCCTTATGGCTACGGCCTGCTGGATTACAGCTACGCCTGGAGTAACTACCGCACCACCATTATGAATCAGGGTTATCCATGGATGTCGACGGGTGACACCAAAACCCATCGGCTGAATGGTTCATGGGTGGTGTTTCGTAATGGCGATATCAAAACCGCGCTCTCGGCGGGCGTAACCCAGCGCTCCAGCCGTAACTGGCTTAACGACGCGCCGCTGAAAAGCAGCACCCGCAACCTCTCCAGCCTCCAGCTTGGTATCAACCACACACAGAAAATGTTCGGCGGTGTGGCAACGTTCAACCCCGGTTACAGCCACGGTATGCCGTGGTTTAACGCTGAAACCGATGAAGAGAAGATCGGCGACGTGCCGCGCGCAGAGTTCCGTAAGTGGAACCTGAGCGCCAGTTTCCAGCGCCCGGTAACCCATGATCTTCTGTGGCTTACCAGCCTGTACGGGCAGTGGTCGCCGGACCGGCTCTATGGCAGCGAACGGCTGACCCTCGGTGGCGAAAGCTCCGTTCGCGGCTTCAAAGAGCAGTATCTCTCCGGCGATAACGGGGGTTACTGGCGTAACGAACTCAACTACCCGCTGTTTACCCTGCCGGTGCTCGGGCAGATCAGCGCCACCGTCGCGCTGGACGGCGGCTGGCTGGAAAAGGATCGCTTCGACAAATTTGCCTCGGGCACGCTGTGGGGAACGGCGGTATCGCTTAGCAGCGCCGGGCGCTGGTTCGCAAGTCAAATCACACTAGGGACGCCGCTCGCCTATCCCGACTGGCTGGGGCCGGATCATCTGACGCTTAACTGGCGTGTTGCGGTGACATTTTAAGGAAGAAGGCAATGGATACTGTCAAACCTGTTCGTTTCTCACAACGCGCGCTGAGCTGGCTGATTATCAGCCTGCTGGTCTGGCAGCCCGTTGCGCCTTCCTTTGCCGCGGCCATCACGCCGAATGGCCCGGCCACCATGGACAAGGCCGCCAATGGCGTGCCGGTGGTTAATATCGCCACGCCTAACGGCGCGGGTATTTCCCATAACCAGTTCAAAGATTACAACGTCGGTGCCGAGGGGTTAATCCTCAATAACGCCACTGGTCAGCTTACACAGACGCAGCTGGGCGGGCTTGTCCAGAACAACCCGAACCTGCGCGCAGGCCAGGAAGCGCGCGGCATTATCAACGAAGTCACCGGCGGCAGCCGTTCCCGGTTGCAGGGTTATACCGAAGTAGCCGGGAAAGCGGCGAATGTGATGGTCGCCAACCCGTATGGCATCACCTGTAACGGCTGCGGCTTTATCAACACGCCGAATGCTACGCTGACGACCGGTAAACCGCAGTTTGACGCGGCGGGCAACCTCTCTGCGCTGGAGGTGAGAAAAGGCACCATTACGGTGGAAGGGAAGGGGCTGGACGCCAGCGCGAGCGATGCGCTGTCGCTGATCTCGCGCGCCACCGAAGTGAACGCCGCGATCCATGCGAAAGCGTTAACGGTAACTGCAGGCGCTAACCGCGTCGATGCCAGCGGAAACGCCACACCAATTGCTGGCGAAGGCGCGGCTCCGGTCGTGGCGGTAGATACCGGCGCGCTCGGCGGTATGTATGCCAACCGTATTCATCTGGTCTCGACCGAAAAAGGCGTCGGGGTGAACCTCGGCAACTTGGCCGCGCGGCAGGGCGATATCCGGCTTGATGCTAACGGGAAAATGGTCATCCGGGAGAGTGTCGCCAGCGGATCGTTAACCGCGAGCGGTGAGAGCGTGACGCTGAACGGAAGCCATCAGACCGGCGGCAATATGGTCATCGCCGGAACGCAGGCGGTGGCGTTGAATGGCACTCAGGTGGCAAAAGAGACGCTGGAGGTTAAAGCAAAAAGCCTCACCCACAGCGGAACCTCAACGGCGAATCGCATCGCGCTGACCGGCCAGCAGACGCTTACCAACAGCGGCTCGCTGGTAGCGAAAGAGCTGGCGCTTGGCGCGTCGCACATCACCAACAGCGGGAAACTTCAGGGCACCCAGGCTCTGAATCTCAACACCACTCAACTCGATAACCTGGCGAGCGGTACGCTTTACTCTGCGCAGGATCTCACGCTCACGCTGCCGCAACTCAACAACCAGGGCACGGTTCAGGGGCGCTCACTTAACCTGACCGGCGATGTGCTGCATAACAGCGGCACCTTGCTGTCGGAAAGCAATACGCAACTGAAGATCGGGCAACTGGATAACCAGGGAACCATCGCAGCAAAACAGCAACTCACTGCCGAAACCAGCTCGCTGAACAATGGCAAGAGTGGGCAGTTGCAAAGCAACGGTAATATCCGACTCGGCGCTGATAATGCAGTGCTGAACGGCACTCAGCAGGCCAACGGGGCGCTGGACGTTACGGCGAACACGCTCCAGCACACAGGAAAATCCAGCGCCAGTGCGCTCAATCTCAATGCCCGTGACACCCTGACCAACAGTGGTTCGCTGGTAGCGAATAACCTGACTCTCGGCGCAGCCCACATCAGCAACAGCGGGCAGGTTCAGGGCACCGACGCGTTGAACCTGAACACCAGCCTGCTGGATAACCAGGCCAGCGGCACGCTCTATTCAACAAAAGATCTCAACTTTACCCTGCCACAGCTGAACAATCAGGGCACGGTGCAGGGGCGGTCGCTGCGTATCACCGGCGACGTGCTGAAAAATGAGGGCACGCTGCTTGCCGATACCGGCCTGTGGCTGAAGGCACGGCAACTGGAAAACCAGGGCAGCATCGCGGCGAAAGGCCAGCTCACCGCCAGCGCGACTGAGCTTAATAACCGCGGGCGTCTGGAAAGCAAGGGGCGTGTCGATCTCAGCGCGGATAACGCGACGCTTAGCGGATCGCAAATCGCGCAGGACGCGCTGAGCGTGACGGCGAAAGCCCTTAACCACAGCGGGCAGACCAGTGCGGCTGCCGTTGCCCTGACGGCGACAGATGTCATCAACAACAGCGGGTCGCTGGTGGCGAATAACCTCGCGCTGCATGCCGCGCAGATTAACAACACCGCGCAGATTCAGGGCACCCAGGCTCTCAATCTGCAGGCGGATCGGCTGGAGAACCAGGCGACCGGCACAATCTACACCGCCCGAGATCTGATCCTCAATATTCCGCAGTTGCACAACAGCGGCACGATTCAGGGGCTGTCGCTCAGCACGACGGGCGATGTACTGCAAAACGAGGGCACGCTGCTTGCCGATACCGGCCTCTGGCTGAGAGCCGGGCAGCTCGATAACCGGGGTAACATTGCTGCAAAAGGCCAGTTAACCGCTAACGCTACCCGGCTCAGCAACTCGGGACGTCTGGAAAGCAAGAGCCGCATGGATCTCAGCGCAGATGACGCGACGCTGAGCGGGACGCAAATCGCGCAGGACGCGCTGAATGTGACGGCGAAAACGCTCGATCACAGCGGGCAGAGCAGTGCGGCGGCTGTCGCTCTGACGGCGACAGATAGCATTAACAACAGCGGAGAGATGAGCGGAGCCGCTGTCGCCCTGACGGCAACAGATAACATCAACAACAGCGGGAAGCTGATCGCGGATAGCCTCACGCTGCATGCCGCGCAGGTTAGCAATAGCGGGCAGGTTCAGGGCACCCAGGCCCTCAATCTGCAGGCGGATCGGCTGGAGAACCAGTCGACCGGCACGATCTACACCGCTCAGGATCTGATCCTCAACATTCCGCAAATGCACAACAGCGGCACCATCCAGGGGCTGACACTTAATGCCACCAGCGATGTGCTGCAAAACGAGGGCAAGCTGCTTGCCGATACCGGGCTGGTGCTAAAAGCAGGACAGCTGGAAAACCGCGGCAACGTGGCGGCAAAAGGCGCCCTGAACGCCAGTGCTGGCCACTTGAACAACCAGGGGATGATGCAGGGGCTGACACTCGGCATTGCCGGTGATGTGCTGGAAAACAGCGGGACGCTGCAAGGCAAAACCCTCGATATGCGCGGCGATCAGGTGCGCAACAGCGGCATGCTGGTCGCGGATGACGCACTGCGTATTGATGCCGGTTCCCTGACGACAACGGCTGACTCTACGCTCAACAGCAAAGGTGGCCTCCAGCTTTCAGCTAAACGTGACGCCTCTCTGCAAGGGCAGCTCAACGCCGACAAATCGCTGGTGATTGATGCAGGAATGCTGACCAGCACCGCCCAGTTGCAAAGCGGCGGCAAGATGGCGATCGCCGCCGACAGCGCCACGCTTAACGGCGCGCAGTGGGCGAAAGGGGCGCTGGAGGTGAAGGCCAACACCCTGAACCACGGCGGCAGAACGAGCGCGGGAAGCATTACACTCACCGCGCAGGATGGATTGACCAACAGCGGCACGCTGATTTCAGATAGCCTGGCGCTGAACGCACAGCAGATCGCCAACCGTGGCCTGCTCCAGGGCACCCAGGCGCTGAAGCTGAACACCGGGCAACTGGATAACGAGGCCGGCGGCTCGATCTATTCGGTGCAGGGCCTGCTGTTAAACATTCCTCATCTCAATAACCTCGGCACCATTCAGGCGCTCTCTCTGGGTTTCACCGGCGATACGTTACATAACGAGGGGGCGCTGACCTTTACTTCCGACGCGCTGCTGCGTGCCAACACGCTGGAAAACCGCGGCGCGATCACGGCCAAAGGGCGCTTAACCACCGAAGGCGCAACGCTTGATAACAGCGGCGCGCTTGAAGGCCAGACGCTGGAGATCGCCGCTGATACGCTGCACAACAGCGGCTCAACCTTGTCTGCGGGTGATACGCAACTGCGCGCCGGGCTGCTGGATAACCGCGCAACGATGGCGGCAAAAGGCCAGCTAACAGCCGATAGCCAGACGCTTATCAACAGCGGCACGTTGCAGGGCCAGACGCTGGATATCGGCGGCGACGCCATACAAAACAGCGGCACGCTGAATGCAGCGGGTGCGGCGCAGATCCGCGGCGGAGAGGTAACAAACAGCGGTGCGGTGGCGGCAAAAGGCCAGCTCACCGCCACTGTCACGGCGCTTAACAACGCCGGTACGGTACAGGGGCAGGCTCTTGATATTACTGGCGATCGGGTGCAAAACAGCGGCACGCTGGCATCCGATGGCGCACTGCGCGTGCAGGCCGGAACGCTCGCCAGCGGTGCGGGTTCCACCATTACCGGTATCGGCAATGTGGCGCTGCGTGCACAAACGCGGGCCGATCTCGACGGGCAGGTTAACGCTGATGGTGCGCTTACTGTTCACGCCGGGACGCTGAGCAGCCAGCAACAGGCGCAGTTGCAGAGCGGGGGCGATATGACCCTTGATGCGGACAGCATCACCCTAAACGGGACGCAGGCGGTCAAAGGCGCGCTGGATGTTAAGGCCAATTCGCTGAGCCACGGCGGCAAGTCCAGCGCCGCTGGCATCGATTTAAACGTACAAAATAAACTTGGAAATAGCGGCACGCTGGTTGCCGACACTCTTGCGATGAACGGCGGGGAGATCCGCAACAGCGGCCTGTTGCAGGGAACCCGCGTACTCGATCTTCAGACCGGCAAACTGGATAACCTCTCCGGCGGGACAATCTACTCCTCGCAGGGCTTCACCCTCGCTATCCCTGAATTAGCCAACAGCGGTCTCATCACCACTGATGGCGATCTGCACATTGGCGGCAATACGCTGGTCAATGACGGCGAGATAAACGGCGTCAGCCTCTCCAGTGATTACCGAAACCTGAACAACGCCGCCAGCGGGCGTCTGCTGGCCGACAAAAACCTCACCTTTAATTCAGCCAGTATTGTGAATGACGGGCTGGTATCGGCAGATACCGGCAGCGTGACGGCGCAAAGTCTGGAGAACCGCGGTGAGCTGACCGCCACCTCGCTGCTGCTGACGCTCACGCGGCAGGCGATAAACCACGATAGCGGGCGCATCATCGGCGAGAACGGGTTAACGCTCAGCGCACCGACGCTGCTTAACCGCGGCCTGATGGCGGGTAACACCCTGACGCTGAAGCAGGGCGATATTACCAACAGTGGAACGTTGCAGGGCACGAACGGCCTGACAGCAACCGGCACCAGCCTGACCAATGAGCAGGGCGGCGTCGTGCTGAGCAATGGCGCCGTCACCGTCAAAAATGGCCGCCTGGTCAATGCCGGGCAGTTGCAGGGCGATACGCTGGATTTAGCCACCGGCGAGTGGCTCAACAGCGGCACCGCGCTGGGTAAAAATGGCCTGAATGCCGAAGTTAGCGGCAAAGTGGATAACCAGGGGCGCATCATCAGCCAGCAGGCAATGATGCTCCAGGCGGCAGGCAGCGAGAATGACGGCACGCTGATGGCTAAAGTGCTCGCCCTGCACGGCGATGTGCGCAACAGCGGGTTGATTCAGGGCAGCGACACGCTCGCCTGGGATGGAGCCTCGCTGGTGAATGCGGCCAGTGGGCAGATGCTGAGCGGCAACGGCCTTACGCTTAATGGCAGCACGCTGGATAACCAGGGGCAGATGCAGGGCCGCACCGTTACTGCAACCGCCGACAGTTTGCACAACGGCGGCACCCTGCAGGCGCAGGACGATCTTAACGCCACCCTGAGCGGCAAGCTGGATAACCAGGGGCAGATGCTGAGCCAGGGCGCGGCGGATATCCGCACTGCGCAAACCCAGAACGGCGGCAAACTGGCGGCAAAAGTACTGCGGCTTACCGCGCCTGAACTGACCAACACCGGCCTGTTGCAGGGCAACGATGCCCTGACGCTCAGCACCCTGAACCTGCTGAATGGCAGCAAGGGTCAACTGGTCAGCGGCAACGCGCTGGCGCTGAATCTCGATCGGCTGGAGAACCAGGGGCAGCTCTATGTGAACGGCGGGCTGACCCTGAACGCGCTCACGCTGGTCAACGGGGGCAGCGTGGAGTCTGACGCTCTCGACGCCACACTGCGCGGCACGCTGACCAACAGCGGAACTCTGCTTGCCCATCAGGACGCGGTGCTGCGTGGCGACACACAGACCAACAGCGGTGATATCGCCGCGCAGTCACTGACCCTTGAGGGCAGAGCGCTCAGTAATAGCGGGCTGATGCAGGGAACGCACGGGCTGCAAGCCACGGCGGACACGCTACTCAATAATGCGGGCGGTCGTTTGCTCTCCGGCGATGCCATGACGCTCAAGGCGGGCAAGCTGGAAAATGGCGGAACAGTGCAGGGTGGCACCGTCTCGTTAAACGGTTCGAGCCTGAACAACCGCGGTCTGGTTAACGGCTTGCAGGGGTTGACCGGGGTTTACGGCGCAGATCTCATCAACGACGGGCAACTGGTCAGCGGCGGCGCGACCGATTTCCGCGCGCAAACCCTGACCAACAGCGGACGCATCACCGGCAACACCCTGACGTTAACGGGCCCGGAACTGCACAACAACGGCTTATGGCAGGGCAATAATGGCCTGGCGGTGAGCGGCGACACGCTGACCACCGGCGCGGGATCGCGCACCCTGAGCGGCGGTGCGTTGACGCTGGATGGTAGATCGCTCACCACGCTGGGGACGTTGCAGGGCAGCCAGGTCAATGTGGCCGCCGATAACTGGACGCTCGGTGGCTCGCTGCTGAGCCAGGGTGAGCTGACGGCCAGGGTTGGCGACACGCTGGCCTTGTCCGGCTCGTTAACCAGCCAGGGTGGAATGAATGTACGCGCTCAGACGCTGAATAACGACGGGCAGATGCTGAGCGTCGGTGATATTACGTTGAGCGGCCAGTCGCTGACCAACACCGGCATGCTTCAGGGCAACAGCCTGGCGGCACATGAGAGCCGCATCACCAACACGGGCAAACTGATCGGGCTGAAAGGCCTGCAACTGGATAATCGTCAACCCGCTGTCACCACACTTGCGCGCATGGCGCTGGTGGCACCGGCGCTTGAGCTGAGCAACGGCGCGACGGGATCGTTACTCACTCAGGGCACGCTCGATATTACCGCCGGGACGGTGCGTAACGCCGGGAGCTGGCAAGGAAACCGGGTAATTTTGGCGGCCCAGTCGCTGGAGAATGGCGGCGCGGTGCAGAGCGCCGGGGCGCTGAACCTGACGCTTACGGGCAATCTCAACTCCACGGCGGGCAGTAAAATTACCGCCATGGGCGCGGCGGCGTTGCAGGCGCTCTCGCTCACCAACCAGGGGCAGTGGGCGGCAGCCACCCTTACGCTGAAGGGCAACACACTCGATAATAGCGGCGCCATCAGCGGGCGCGACGGCGCGACCGCGACGCTCAACGGCGCATTCACCCAGCAGGCGCGGGGCACGTTTGCCAGCAACGGTGCGCTGGGGCTGACCGCCGCAACCGTGGGCAATCAGGGCAAAATCCAGGGCGGTGATCTTACGCTCACGGCGAATTCGCTGACCAACAATGCGGGTGCCGAACTGGTGAGCGCCAGAGGGCTAACGCTGACCGCGCCATCACTGTTCAACTATGGGCTGATTCAGGGGGCGGGCGAAACCCGCATTGAGAGCACCGCACAGGCAATAAATGCGGGCAAACTCCTCTCCGGCGCGCGTCTGACCTTAACCACCCCGCAATACAGCGGCGCGGGCTGGTTACAGGCCACCAATCTGATCCTCAATGCCGCCAATAACGCTGGCACCGGGACGCTGCTTGCCGACCAGATGACGCTGACCGGCAACACCTTCACTAACCAGGGCACCACCCAGGCCAACAACCTGGCGCTGAATTACGCCCAACTCACTAACAACGGCACGCTGCTGGGCAACAGCCAGTTGACGGTCAATGCCTCACAAGTGAATCAGTCTGCTAGCGGCAAGCTCTTCAGCGGCGGCGATCTGTTTGTTGGCGCAACCGGCATGAATGCGCTGGGGCAGGTGGTTGCGCTGGGCAACCTGACGCTGCAACTCGCCGATGCCTTTACCGGTAAAACGGCGCTGGCGGCGGGCAGAAATCTGAACATCAGCAGTAATGGCGCAATTGATAACCAGTCTGTGATGCAGGGCCAGGCAGTCAACCTGAGCGCAGGCGGGCAGCTGACGAACAACGGGCAAATCACCACCGGCAACGGTAGCAGCACCCTAAGCGGCAGCACGATTGTGCTGAATGGTAATGGCTCCCTGCAGGGCGGCGGTGATGTGACGCTGTTAAGCCGCGGCGGGATCGCAGTAAACGGCTTTACCGGCACCCGCGGCAGCCTGACGCTCAGCGCGCCGGGAAGCATTGTTAACACCGCGCTGCTCTACGCGGCGAACAACCTGGCGCTCTATGCGAACACGATTACCAACCAGCGCGGCGATATGCTGGCAGGGAATAACCTGACGATGCAGCGTGATGCGGCGGGGAATACGAATAGTGAAGTGGTTAACACGTCAGGGAATATTGAAACGCAGAGTGGTGATATCACCATCAGAACCGGGCATCTGCTGAATCAGCGGGATGGGCTCAGTGTTAATAGCTGGACTGAACCTGCAACCCAGACGGGGGCTATTCAGGATAAGTTATATTTGAGTATTAAGGATTTCCCAGTTGAAAGCCTGAAAAAAAATAAACTGCAATTTGTACCGGGCGATAAAGATCAGATCCAAAAAATAGCCTCATCAGTTACCCATAGTTCAGTAAACGCCAACGGTGGTGCAGGCGGTGTAGTTTCCGGGCGTGATATATCTATCTTTGCAGGTGCGCTGGATAATAAAGCAAGCCGTATCCTAAGTGCCCGAAACATTGCGTTATTCGGTACTGATCTCAATAACCAGAGCTATCAGGATGGAACCGTAACAGCGTATTACACATACAAATATTCATCCACAACGGACACTTCTCGATCCAAGAAGGTCATAGATCCATCAAGTAGTGGCTATTTTATTTACGAGTTAAGTGGGCAAACCACAGAAGCTGTAAATGGTCAGAACTATCGCGCCGTTATCCAGGCCGGTGGTAATGTAACCGCTAACTTCAGTAGCAATATCAGTAACGAAACAACCACCTCCAACGCGGGTGGTGTGAGTGGTACGATTACCGCTCCTGCACTGAATACCCTGAGCAACCAGGGTATTGGCGGTAGCGTGGCAAAACAGGCGCTTGCCGCAGGCTCCGCGTCCGTCAACTCGCCGCAGTGGCAGGATCAGCTACAAAACGCGCTGCAGCAGATTAACGGCGGCGGTTCGCTGGACAATGGCACAACCGCCGGAACGGCGCTGAGCACCGTCAGCGGCCAGCAAAAAGGCAGTGCCAGCCTCGGTAATGCAGGAAGCCTGGCCAGTGCCAATGTTACCCAGGCGGCGCTGAAAAATATCGCTAACAGCGGACCCGGTCAGCATCAGGGGAAAACCGTTGATACCAGCGCCTATCCGCTGCCAACGGGTAATAACGGCTATTTCGTGGTGTCGGCTAACCCGAAAAGCCCTTATCTCATTACCCTCAACCCAAAACTGGACGGGCTGGGTGATTTAGATCCGGCGCTGTTCGGCGACCTGAATGTATTACTGGGGCTGTCGCCTTCGGCCTCCGCGCCCGGTTATAACGCCGCGAACCTGCCGGCCGGGGTTAACCCTGCGGCGAAGCCCACCGGGCAGAACTCTTCCGGGTTACCTGGCGGCATTACGCCAGTCAGCCTGGTAAATGGTCCGTCGCTACCGCAGGGAATGGCGCCGTCAGAGGGCGTGAAGCTTGTCAGTGCGCCTGGCGGTATCGCCGGTGCGGGCGTATCAACGCCTGATTTGGCAGGCAACCCGCTCTTCGTCCAGGCTGGCATGACCACACTGGTTGCGCCGCGCGAGACCAATCCAAAGTATACCGACGAGAAGCTGTTCCTCGGTTCAGCCTACATGCTGGACCGCATCAACCTGAAACCGGATTACGACTACCGTTTCCTCGGTGATGCCGCATTTGATACCCGTTATGTCAGCAATGCCATGCTGAACCAGACCGGTAACCGCTACCTGAACGGTATCGGCTCCGATCTGGAGCAGATGCGCTACCTGATGGATAACGCCGCCAACGCGAAGCAATCCCTGGGGCTGCAGTTTGGTATTGCGCTCACCGCCGATCAGATTGCCGCACTGGACCACAGCATCCTGTGGTGGGAGCGCGCGACCATCGGCGGCGAAACGGTGATGATCCCGAAACTTTACCTCTCGCCGAAAGATGTCACCGTTAATAACGGCAGTGTTATTGCCGGGAACAACGTCACCATTAATGGCGGCAAGGTCACCAACAGCGGCAGTACGCTGCTGGCGCGCAACGATCTCAGCGTTAACAGCGCCTCGCAGATTATCAACACTAACGATGCGCTGCTGAAAGCGGGCGGCAATGTCGATCTCAGCGCCGTTGGCGATATCAACAACATCAGCTCTGCCATCAGTGGCAAAACGGTAGCGCTTGAGAGCCTCGACGGCAGCATCAACAACATCACTCTGGCCGACCAGTTTGCGCTCAATGCGCAGGGTAAGGGCGGCACGATAAGCCTGAAGGACACCACGCTTGGCAGCATCGCCAGTATCACGGCGCTGGATGGCTTATCGCTCACGGCCGGAAAAGATATCACGCTCACTGGCTCTACCCTGGCGGCAGGCGGCGACCTGCTGATGGACGCGGGCGGCAATATCGCCGTCAACGCCATTGAAATTAACGATGCTCACAGCCAGTCCGGCTTCCGGCGGCAAACGCCGACCAGCCGGTCCACCGTGAGCTATCAGGGCAGCGGCATCACAGCGGGCGGATCGCTCTCCATGCAGGCAGGCGAAGATTTAACGCTGACCGCCAGCGATGTTCGCGCAGGGAAAGATGCTTCGCTTGCCGCGGGCAATGATCTCAACCTGAATGCGCAGCAGACCAGCCAGAGCAGCCGTAACGGCAACAGCGAAAATCACAGCACCGGGCTTGATCGCACCACTGTCAGCGCGGGCGGTAACCTGATCCTCACCGCTGGGCAGGATATTCATTCCCAGGCCGCCGGGCTGGCAGCAGAGCAGCAGGTCGGGATGCAGGCCGGGCGCGATGTCGATCTACAAGCCGCAGAGATGACGCAGGGCGACAGTTATAAAGCCCGCAAAAAAACCGTTATCAACGAGCAGGTACGCCAGCAGGGTACGGAGATTGCCAGCGGCGCTGGCACCACGATTATCGCCGGGCGCGATATGAATGCCGAAGCGGCACAGGTGACAGCGCAGGGCGATATCGGCGTGCAGGCTGGGCGTGACATCAACCTGACGACCGCCACCGAGAGCGATTACCACTACCAGGAGCAAACCAAAACCAAGAAAGGGTTCCTGAAAAAAACCACCACGCACACCATCTCTGAACAGAGCGCAACGCGCGAGTCCGGCACGCTGCTGAGCGGCGATAACATCACCCTCAAATCCGGCAATGACCTGCTGGTGAAAGGCTCGAATGTAGTGGGTGATGGCAATGTGGCGCTGAGTGCCGGTCACGATGTCAATATTGAGGCCGCCACCAACACGGATTCGAACTGGCAGTTCAAAGAGAAGAAAAAGAGCGGCCTGATGGGCTCCGGCGGGATTGGTTTCACCATCGGCACCAGTAAAACCACACAGGATCTGAAAGAGAAGGGCACCACCCAGAGCCAGAGCATGAGCGCCATTGGCAGCAACGGTGGCAACGTCGCGATTAACGCGGGCGAGCAACTGCACGTGGGCGGCGCAGATCTGGTGGCGAAAAAGGATCTCTCCCTTTCCGGTGACAGTGTGGTTGTCGAGCCTGGCCGTGACAAACGCGTCAGTGACCAGACGTTCAAGCAGAAGAGCAGCGGCCTGACAGTAGCGCTCTCCGGCGCGGTCGGCGATGCGGTGAACACGGCGGCGACCACCGCCATGGAAGCCAAAGATCAGAGCGACGGACGACTGGCCGCATTGCAGGCCACCAAAGCGGCGCTTTCCGGCATTCAGGCCGGGCAGGCGAGCCGTCTGGCAGATGCTGTCAGCGGCGGCGATATGACGAAGAACGGTGCGTTCGGCGTGATGGCCTCCATCGGTGGGCAGTCGTCGAAATCCACCTCCCACTCGGAGCAGGAGACCAATACCGGCAGCACGCTCAATGCCGGGAACGATCTCAGCATCACCGCCAGCGGCAAAGGGCAGGCGGCGAACAGCGGCGATATTGCTATTGCGGGCAGCCAGCTGAAAGCCGGGAAAGATCTCACTCTCGATGCCGCGCGGGATATCACCCTCACGGGCGCGGCAGATACCCAGAAAACCACTGGCAGCAACTCCAGCAAGGGCGGCTCCCTTGGCGTCGGCATCACCGCCGGAAAAGATGGCGCAGGGTTTACCGTTTCCGCCAGCGGCAACGCCGCGAAGGGCGGCGAGAAAGGTAGCGGCACCACCTGGAAGGAGAGCACGCTGGATGCCGGGCAAAATGTCAGCCTGAGCAGCGGGCGGGACACCCTGCTGCAGGGCGCGCAGGTTAATGGCGACAAGGTGACGGCGGATGTTGGCCGAGACCTGACGCTGAGCAGCCTGCAGGACAGCGATAACTACAACAGCAAGCAGCAGAGCGTCAGCGGCGGGCTGAATTACACCTTCGGCAGCGGAGCGGGTGGCAGCTTCAGCTACAGCCGCGACAAGATGAAGAGCAACTACGACTCGGTGCAGGAGCAGACGGGTATCTTCGCTGGCAAGGGTGGTTTCGATGTTACGGTCGGCAACCATACGCAGCTGGATGGCGCGGTGCTTGCCAGCCGCGCAGAGGCCGACAAAAACCGGCTCGACACCGGTACGCTTGGCTTCACGGATATCGCCAACAAAGCGGATTACAAAGTCGAACACGTCGGCGGCGGGTTCAGCACCGGGGGAAGCATTGCCGGCAACGTGATCGGCAATATGGCGAGCAACATGCTGACCGGGCTCGGCGGTAGCGGGCATGCCGAAGGCACCACGCAATCAGCGGTGGCTGACGGTACGGTGATTGTGCGCGATACCGCGAATCAGCAGCAGGATGTCGGCACGCTGAGCCGCGACACGGAACATGCCAACGGCAGCATCGACCCGATATTTAACAAGGAAAAAGAGCAACGGCGCCTGCAAACGGCACAGCTGATTGGCGAGATTGGCAGCCAGGTCTCGGATGTTGTGCGCACCGAGGCGAAGATCACCGCGACGGAAAACGCCAAAGCCAGAATGCAACACGCGGATGAGAAAGACCGCGCGGCAGCCATCAGCCTGCTGCAGAAGGCAGGGAAGCCGGTTACTGATGAGGCCATCAGTGACCAGATGTACCAGACCTTCTATAACCGAGAGTTTGCGAAAACACAACAGGGCACAGGCGGCAGCGTTCAGCGTGCCATCACTGCCACAACTGCCGCAGTGCAGGCGCTGGCGGGAGGCGACCTCAAATCAGCGATTGCCGGTGGCGCCGCACCTTACCTGGCGAATGAGATCGCCAGGTTAATCCCCGAAACAGATTGGCAAGCACGCGTGTTGGCGCACGCTGTGGTGAATGCCGTGCTGGCGGCAGCCAGCAAAAAAGATGCAGCGACCGCAGCGGCAGGAGCCGCCACCGGAGAACTGGCAGGCATAATTGCCGTTGACACGTACCATAAAACCGTTGGTGAACTGAGCGAGGAAGAGAAACAGACCGTTTCCGCACTGGCAACACTGGCATCCGGCCTTGCCGGCGGCCTCGTGGGCGACAGCAGCGCAAGTGTGGTGGCAGCGGCGCAGGCCGGGAAAACGACGGTTGAGAATAATGCACTGAGTACCAATCAATTAAGCGCATATGCTGAAAGAGCCAGGAGTTGTCAAGGATCTGGTTGCGAAAGCGTTGTTAGAGAAATGATCACGCTAAGTGCAGAGCAGCAGGTAGATATAGCTGTTCTTTGTACAACCAATCCAAAACAGTGCCAACAGAAATATGGTTATCTGGTAGAGCAATGGCCAGCGTTTGATGCAATGATCAAACACATGGCTGCCGATGGATCACTGCCAAATGATTTCAGAGATGCGCTGACGCCGACGTATGCTCAAGGGATTGAAGCTCAAGGCATTATGGCCAGTCCAGGTTGGACTGAACGCTTCGAAGCTATGGGTGCTAATAAGGATGTTGCAGAGGCAATGGCGGCAACCCTGCCATTGTTGATTAGCGGGGCGAAAGGCTCGCGTGGAAGTAATAAAGTTAACAGCCAGCCGAACGTCAATCCTTATCAGATCAAAGAAAATATTGCTGTAAGTCAGAAAGGAAATAGCGCAAGCAATTTTGGTAAATATCTGGAAAAAGAAAAATTAGTCAATCCAGCAAATAATAAGATAGTTACTGAGCATACAATAGTTTCTTCTGGGAAAGCTCCAAAAACGTCGGCACCAAATTCAGTTTATGAAGTTTCTCGTGCAGATGGAACTAAGAGTATTACTTATTATGATGATAAAGGAAGGACGTTTTCACGCGAGGATTTCGGGCAACAAAAAACACATGGTCAATTAGGGTATGATTCAAACGGTAAAGTTCCGCCTCACGAGCATAAGATTAGTTATAACGAACGTGGGTATGTGGATAAAAAATATTATCGAGAAATAGATAAGAATGGTAAGCCTGTAGGCCCTTGGATTGAAGATAAAAATTAAGGTGCAATCATGTCAAATAATGTCTATGGATATTTACAACCTGCAATGGGAAGTTCCTTAGATCTCATGTCTTTAGGGAAGTATGTGGGTGATAGCTCTTTAAATATTAGAGAGATAACGAAGGGAGAGTTGTTTAATTATCCTCTGGCATACTTGCCAGAAGATGGCTGTTTTATATTTGATATTGCAGATCGGCGGGGTAGCATTAATGCAACGTATTTAATTGATTATTCAGAATATGATCCTATATCAGCAGATATAGGTTTTCCTCCTGATCCAAAAGAACGTTTAAATATTCTTTTAGATGCTTTTTTTGAAATGATAAAGATATCAAATGCAAAAAAAATGGTTGTTTCATTGAATGAGTGCGAACAAATTGAAACAATAAAAAAAATTCAGTTATCTGATTTATATGAGGTCATACATGCTGATTTCGAAAAGTATCAAGCGCCACCGGATACTCTTTATGAAATTATTGTTTGACTTAAATTACTTTTTAGCTTTTTCTTGGTCACTTTTTCTCCGCCAGCTGTATGCATAGCACCTGTCACATTACTTTTGTGGTGAACTTTGCCCGATGATTTTTTCTATAAGAAAGAGAAGATCCCTAGTTTGGAAAATTCCGGACCTGAACATCCCGCTTATCCAGTTAATCCGAAATTTTTTGATAAAATGAACGATCCTAAGGTTATTGCATGAATGAGTGTTACTGGTTGTATGGAATGCTCAGATATAGCTTCTGAGCTTCTTGAAATGAGAATGTTTCGATTTCTGATAAATCAGAGGGTTAAAGTAATGTTTCCTATCGGTACAAAAGAGACAATATTGTTGGACTTTATTGGTTCTTTGGGAAAATTGGAGTGGTTACATTATCAGAGCCGTATTCAAGATGAATGGATCAATGACCACTTTGAGAAGATTAATCGTTCTAAGTATCCCCCATATTCCAGCTTCCGTTTTGAAAATGAACTTTCTGAGGTTATTTACTTATGGAGGATGCAATTGAGTCATATAAAGGGAAGGTTGAATGGTGTATGACTCATCATCCGAAAAAGTATGGTTCTGGCATTAATTATCGTATTTTTCCTACATTTGTTGAGAGGCTAAGGCATATTAAAAGTACGCAGGACGTTAATCACTATATCGAAAAGTATTACCCAGAATTCGGCCCGATAGCCTATGACGATCTTGCTGGTTTAACCGAGCATATACGCTTGGTATTTAAAAATTCTGGGTATGATGTTTAAACTAAGTGTGTAAGTAATTTGATGCGTCGGCTAATTTAGTTATGTAAGTTAAGTTTCCTCATGACTTTTCTCAATACTCTAATCGATGCTGAATCCTTGCCATTAATTAGGATATGTATCTTATTATTGGTTCTTGATTGAATAAGCCAGTTAGCTAGCTAAGCTAAGGTTTAAAGATGTTTTTATCGAACATTAGTCGCATTTTCTCAAATTATAGGTGGCTTCACCTTACTCAACTTGCCATGAAGATGATCAGGATGAGTAGCCATCACTCCTGCATATACTCATACGGCACATGCTCCGTTAACCAAACTCCATTATCCCAGTCAGAGTTCACCCTGTTACAAAAGAACAAGGTGATCAATTACTGCGTGAAGCTGCTGAGGCAAGGGTGAGGCACTGAAATGAATAGTGTTTTTGATAAAGATAAAATTATCCAATTTTTTCTACTTCAGAATGAGCTGGTTAAAGCCTTATTTAAAGCTTATCCAATGGCAAAAGACATTGAGTGGTTATTAGATTTTCCCAAAAATGGATATGTCCATATTAATGAGGATATATGGAATTTTTCCAAACATGGAAAAGGAATCATGTTCTTTATGGAAGGATCACACATTGATAAAGTGGTTGATGTACATAATAATATAAGTTGTCCTGAATTGGCTGATACATGGCGATTACTACAGTACTTTTCGCTTGATGATGAAAACCAGCTTGAGGTACTTTTAAATAATATGGTTATCTCAGGTGAATTAGAGAAAATATCGGATAAATTATACCGGTTAAAAGAAATTCCGGCCTGAATGGCCGGGATCGTGCTGTCAACCATCAGGCAAAACGCCCGTTCCCGCGCTTGTACACCAGCAGATCGCCGGTGTACAAGCGCCCCCGGAAAAACGTTAGAAAACACACAAACACCTATGAAACTGGTATATCTTCTTTCTGAAGAGTTAAAAGCTGATCCTGAATATGTTTCCTTGACTCAAGCTTTAACATTAGATAAATCAAGGCCTTATCTTGGCTTAAATGGAACCTATGGTCTTTTTGGGTCACAAGAATGGTGGGATAGTATCAATCAAGGTAAAATGCCGTTGCTATCACTGTCTGGGGTAATAAAAAAAGCTTATGTAGCAGGGCAAGACCCTTCTGATTTTAATAATACCATCGATTTATTACTTGATGATGGAACCATCCAATCCGTTGGTATTTATACTAATCAAAATGAAGACTTAAGTTCTTTTGAAAAGGGACATAGGGCAAGTATTGTCTATGCTCTTGATGAGCTTAAACCAAAGGCAATGCTTAACTTTGGTCAAAAATATAATAAAATCGCTTTAGAAATGGCTGTTTCATTAAAACCAGTTGAATAAAAATTAAAGGTTTTTATGAATTAACAAAGAGGATCCTAAATTTTTAAACTAGGATCTTTTATTAATTTTCATACTGTCAATAATGCTGTGCAACTTCCACCATATTTAACGGTGATTGCTCAGACTATCACTAACACGGGATTGATGTCTGTCACGCAGCCAGCAGTCGTATCACCAGTTGCCCGCGTTCAATCGCCACGGTAACTGGTGTATCGGTCACAAACCCCGCCTTTTCCAGTCAGTTGCCCTTGAGGTAAAGAGTGGGGCAGGTCACAAGAATTAAATTAATCGCTTCTGGAAACCAATTATTACTGTTCTAACGAAAGCGAAGGATCAATATGGAGTAAGGCACGAAAAATTGAAAGAGTTACAAGATAAAATAATTCAGGAGGCAGGAAAAAATGAAAGGAAGTGATGAGAAGTTTTCCCCCGGGGAACAATAAATGATAGACAATTTAGCTTGGTTAAAAAAAGTAGAACAACGCCTCATAAATGATGGGGCTGAAGATTTATATTGCTTATTAGAAGTGATGTATAAAGAACAAAAAATGAACTTCCAACAATTTATCTATGATGCATCAAGAGGAATAGGCAGTGTTGTCTCTGAAGGGGTAGAATACGTATTAGATCAAGATCTAGATGATCCAAGCGAGTTTGATGGTGCTTGTTTCATCCTTGGTGACTATGAAAGTTCGACGATTTCACTTCAGAAATTTGTTGAGTTAATGCAGGACATAACGGATATTTATATAACTGAGAATCCAGAAAATAAAGAGACAATAGAATCCTCTATGGCTAGGCTTAAAGAGCGCTATACTTGATATTGACGTGGTATTATTCCCTATTGCATGAGGCTAAAGTTCCTTCTGATTGGAACACCCAGGCAAACAGTGATTTTGGTTTATTAGTGCCAGATTCAGATAAATGCCTGCTGGTCAAAGGCATGAATTTTTGAAATTACACGTATTAAATAAATAAAATGATGGCTTTTAATTATTACAAAGGAATATTTCCCCATTATGAATTTGGGCAGTGTTGTGTTTGGCTTGCTCCCATTATTCGAAGCAGAACTGAATTGCATAAGAAATTATATTGTCTCCTCGGTTTTCCTGGATATTATGGATTTAACTGGAATGCCTTGTATGATTGCTTATGCGATTTTCACTGGATCACTAATAAGAAAATAGTGCTCATTCACGAGCAACTCCCTGAGTTACCAGTGCACGATTTAGATATTTATCTTGATATCTTAAATGATGCTATTTTGTCCTGGGTTGATGATGATAAGCATGAACTAGAAGTGTGCTTTAGCTTATCCGATAAAGAAAAAATTGAAAATATCACTATAGCTACAAAATAAAATAACAAGACACAGATTATTTGAGCGTTATGTTGACGAAAGATCGAAGAGCGTGGGAACTTTACTGGGTTTCCATAGACTGATGGGAAACCGATAAACAAATCAACAGTTACTGAATATGAATTTAAAAAAAAGGTGCCAGTAAATGATTAAGTATAAGTTAAATATAACGGATTGCTATCCCCAAGTAATTTGTCTGGATAATAACATTGGTTTGAAATCATATTTTTCAATTTTTGATATCATTAATAAAAAAGAAAACTCATCTATTTTGTTGAACAATATGGTTATAAATATTGATGATGAATCATGGTATGGCGTAATAACTAAAAAAAATAGCAATAGTATTGTGACTAGAGCTTTGAATAGCTTGGATGTTAATGATTTAGATATTTTTACTTTAATGATGCAACGAGCAGAGTTAACGATTTCAGGAATTAAATGTGTGTATATTAAGTTATCGACTGACACCGATAACTATTATCACTCCATAGGGAATGAGTTTTGTGTTGGAGATAAGCACATATGGCTTGCTGGCTACTGCTCTGATTTCGAAAATACAACAATTAATATAATGCTAGTTTTTGATGGGGAAATTCATTTAAATTTCCATGAATCAGATATAGTTATTGAGTCGATTAATTTCAATAGCTATATTGATTTTGATAATGTAAATGACTTTAATAAAGCTAATGATTCTTTTATATCTTTGAAAAAAATAAGAATAGAAGATTTAGGTTTTAATAATATAAAGTCTGAGCTCTTAGAGTTTAATAATAATATTAAATATTTCGATTATAGCGAAACTGGAAATTTTGCGATCAAAAATTATAATGTTTAATAGTTGACAGTAATTATTAAAGCAAATTTAGAATAGCGTTAACTTACAGAGCTAAGATAAAATCATGAAAAAAAGAATGAATTACAAGAAATTTCTCGCAAAACAGTACCGTGCAGGGAAGTTTATTCTCTGAGTTCGTTAGTGTCCCTCAATAACTGACAGTTGATTGGGAGGTTGCACTGGATTATATTGACCCTAATGAGTGATAATTGACAAGCTGATCTGGTTTCGTAAATTATCCTGGCGCAACCACATAGCGTACACTGTGAATAAAAAATTTATTCTACTTCTTACAAGTCATCATTAACGCGCATGAAAAAGTTAAAGTGGTTAGAAACAACAAAAAACTATTTTTATCAAAATGATGGCAGGGATTTATATGATATTGTTTATTTGGTTTTATCACTAAATAAGATGAGTTATATCGCCTTTTTGAAACGCGCTAGCGAAGGGTATGGATGCTCCCCATCAGAAGGATGCGGTTATTCGCTAGATCAAAATTGGGATGTTCCTGAAGATTTTAACGAAGTCAGCTTTATGTTTGGGGACTATGAAAGTTCAGCAATTTCTCCTCAAAAATTTGTTGATTTAATATCCTTTCTTTCTCGAAGTTATATCAAGGAGTACCAGGATGATGAAGGGTTAGTAATCATTTATATAACCAAGCTTCAAGAGCGTTATCAGCCATTTTGCTGAAAGCAGCGATTTAGGCATCAGCGGTAATAAACGCTAAATATATCCCTTTAAACCAAAAGCAGATAAATAGCGATAGTATGACTAAATTTCTAGATGAGCTTGAAAAGAATTGTGGCGCTAAGATTGAGCGAAGTGATGCACGTGTTGTTCCCGGCACAGAAAAGTTGATGGTTTAGAAATTGTCTATTTCTCTGATAATGGGAAAAGGTATTTTTGTCGGTTGGTTTTCATCTCTTCGCATTTGTAATTACTCAGGTTAAAATCGGCTCGCCTTGACGCAACCCGTCATAAAGATGATCAGGATGGCGATGAGTAGCCGTCACTCCTGAATATACTCATACGGGACACGCTCCGTTAACCAAACCCCATTATCCGCCTGATAAAATGTAAAGCCCTTCTTATACATATCCACGGCTTTTATTTTTAATAACACGGGCTTTCCATAACGTTGCCCGACCTGAATTGCCGTAGCTTCATCAGAGGAAAGATGTACATACTGGCGTGACAAAGGGAGTAGGCCTTGCTCTCTGATTTGTGCGATAAAGCGGGTTGCAGTGCCGTGATATAAAATATCTGGAGGCGTTTTCTCTGCGTAAGTGATATTGACCTGTTGAGTGGAGTGCCCCTGAGCTGCGCGAATGCGTAAGCCATCCTCTGAAATCGTGAAGCGTTTCTTTTCGCTGCTTTCAACAATGTCGAAAATAAGATCTCTATCGAGTGCATGGCCTTTATTACCAGCACGCAGAATAAGGTCGTCTATAACCGCCCACCCCTCTTTATCCAGAGATAGCTCAATGGCTTCTGGTTCATGGCGCAAGATATAACTTAAGAATTTACTGGTGTCGGTACTTTTTTTGCTCATAACTTACTCTCAAATAATCTCTGCCGTTAAACCAGAAGGCCACTGCTGCAAAGCTCATAATTTTATTATGACCGCTGTTTGTCACTCATTATGTCACGGCACTTCTGCTGGTTTTCTTTGAGCTCTGCCTGCTGCTGCGCACTGAGCGACGTCCAGGTATCGATCATCCGTTCGCCCAGCGCGGAGATGTAGTGATTTTTACGTAACGCGTAATCGGAGTTGCCGCCCTCGATAATGTTTTCCATATCACGGGAAAAATTCTGTGGATCGTCATGATCGATGGTGCAGAACACCGCGCGGTAATAGCTCTCTTCCTCTTCGGAGTAGTGCGGCGTTAGCCAGTAGGCGACAGCGCCAACCAGCGCGAGCAGTGGAATGATAAAGCGTAAGTTTTTTAACATTGTTGAGTTCAGCAAGAAAAATTGAGGGAGTAGTGTAGCTGAGGCGAAAAGAGAATGTAAAAACGAAGCCCAAACAAAAGCACCACATGCGAAATGCTCTCTCTCGCCGCAGCAGAGGCATCCCCAGGCACGAAATAATTTATCCCCACTCCCTCAGCTAAAAACCGTCATAGCCACTGGTCACAAAGCCGTGTAGCTTACTCAAAACTTCTTCTGCTCAGGATGCTGTATTGATCACTCAAGCTGAAGCCATTGAGATCGCCAGAGCCTATGCCGCGCAGAGCCGACGCGGGTGGGATGAGTACGCCCATCACGCTACGGTCATCACCTTATACGGCGAGCCGGTGTGGATGATCGCCACCACTGATGTCGAATACTCCACGGAGCTTCCGTGGCTGATGACCCATCTGCCAAACCCCCGCTATTACTACATCAGCATGGTCGAGGCGAAATGCATCGCGGTGGGCCACCGGGTGAACCAGTATCAGCGCGTACGCTGAGCCTTGGCTGTTTGGCACATTCACACCACAGCATTATTTAAGTTGCAGCCTCACTTTGCTGCCTGAAAATAACGTCAGCAAGGCGGCTTGCAACTCCCCGCTGTTTTGAACAGCAGAAATCTTCGCGCAATATTCCCTGTAACCTGCCTGCTGCGCCGCAGCCTCGTTCAGCCGAATCGTCAATGTATCCACGCTTAGCGTAACGGCTTCTATTGCCGCCGCCAGTTCATAGGCTGTGTCGTCGCTCTGAAACCCGATGCACTCATCAATAGCAAGATCATCTTCATCAAATCTCCCGATGATAAAAAAATGATCCGGGTCGTGTGCATCGTCTCCTACGCCAAGGGTTAGCACCTCATCCTCGTTGGCGACATTCGCGCAAACTGCATTAAACGTTTTTATCCCAATCATATTTTCCCCGTCTTCAGCGTTATTTTTCGCTTGTATTCCCGCCACATGATAGCCACTCTTTTTCCATTCATACCCATTATAAATTTCCCGCGGATATCCGGGCGAGGAGCAGGGCAGATGAAGGTTATTCTCGTACGGCATGCACAAACGCAGTGGAACCGCGCGGGCATGATTCAGGGCCAGCAGGACAGCCCAATCACCGAACGCGGCGAGCGGGAAACGGCGGCATTACTCGCGGCATTAAAAGATGAAGGTTACGCCGCAGAGTGCGTCTTTAGCTCGCCGCTCGCGCGGGCGCGCAGCATGGGGGAACAACTCGCCGCACTTTTTCAGGCGCCGCTGGTGATTGATGCCGCGCTGATGGAGCAGTCATTCGGGCGCTACGAAGGACTTTCCACGCAAGAGTTGCAGGCTGAAGCAGATGCGTTATTCGCGCACGATGCCGCATTCTGCCCGCCAGGCGGTGAATCACTGGCGCAGGCGGTGCAGCGCATGCTGGTGTTTTTACAGCGTCAGCACATTCGTGCGGCGCATAAAACCCTCTGCCTTGTCTGCCATGGGCACGTCACTCAGGGTCTGCTGGCACTGCTGAAGGAAGGGAGTCTTGAGAACTTCGCCCGCTATGCGCAGCCCAATGCGAGCTACGCGGTGTTAGAGATGGCGGAAGAAAAATGCGCGGTGCTGCGCTGGGGCGTGGCGACTCACTTACGCACGCTGGACGCGTAAATGGCTATCGTAGATACGCTCCGCCCGCCGCAAATCCTCCAGCGTATCAATATCCTGAATAATTCCTGCATCCGTCAGCGGCAGATCCAGCACCTCGCCGCGTGCTCTTGCCTGCTGCACAATACTTTTTGCGCCGCTATCGCCAGTTAATGACCGTAAGGCAGGGAGGTAGCATCGCGAAAAGGCCACCGGATGACCCTGGCGCTGCTGATGCCACGGCGCCACCAGCGGTTTTTCTCCTAACCCTTCGGCGACGCGCAGCAACGATTCCGGGGCGATCAGCGGCAGGTCGGCGGGCAGAATCAGCCAGCCGGATGCAGTCGACGTGGCGTTAACGCCTAATGAGATAGAGTCACCCATCCCGCCCGTGCCGCCCACGGGGCGAACAAGGTGCCAGCTGAGTCCGGCGCGCGCTACTGCATGAATCACATGTTCCAGCAGCGTGCGCTCACCGAGCGGCGTATCAAGCTTATGGTGTTGCGCGCCGGAGGCGAGAAAGCGCTCGCCGCGTCCTGCGGCAAGAATAATTACCACTGGCTCAGCCATCAGCTTTCGTCCGCTGCAAGCTGCGCGGCGGCGACATCCGCCAGCACTGAGAGCGCCAGCGAACGCGCATCGCGCGCTTTCGGGAAAATGCCAATCGGCGCTTTGATCCGCGCAATGTCAGAGGGCGCAAAGCCAATCTCACTGAGCTTCTGCGTGCGTTTTTGATGGGTGCGATAGCTGCCAAGCGCGCCGATGTAGAAAGGCTGCGCGCGGAGCGCCGCCTGCAACACCGGCAGTTCCCGGTGCAGATCGTGCGAGAGCAGGATCACTGCCGTTTGCGTATCGATCTGCGTGCCATCGTTTAGCGTTTCGACAAGCTGCACATCGTAGCCAGAGGCGCGGGCGAGGCTGGCGGTGGCCTGCGCCTCAATCGAGCGACCAAACACCATTACCCGCACGCGCGGGCGGTAGGCGACGGTAAAGACCTCCTCATGCCAGCCGCTTTCGGTCACACCGGTAACGCACTCAAGCTGTTCACGAGCCGGATGGTAGCGCAGCGCGGCGGGCTGGCGCTGCGCAAGCAGGTTCAGCACCGCCAGCAGCGGTTGCGCGCTACGCAGGCGATGAATATGCAGCGTGATACCGCCGCCGCAGGGGAGCACAATGTCGAACCACTGCGATCCCTCGCCGTAGCGCACCACGCGATCTTCAACGCAGGCGATTGCCGCCATCGCTTCAAAGGCGGCGGCAGACTCCACGCAGCCGCCAGAGACAAAGCCGCAATAGCCGCCATCTTCGCGCACCACCATCTGCGCGCCCACTGCGCG
Source organism: Kosakonia cowanii JCM 10956 = DSM 18146 (assembly GCF_001975225.1). Classification (NCBI taxonomy): domain Bacteria; kingdom Pseudomonadati; phylum Pseudomonadota; class Gammaproteobacteria; order Enterobacterales; family Enterobacteriaceae; genus Kosakonia; species Kosakonia cowanii. The sequence goes on from NZ_CP019445.1 coordinate 2,249,907, forward strand.
TGCTGCGCCGCCGCGAATGCCGGTCAGCGTGACCAGCGCTGCCCCCAGGCCTGCGCCGAGCGCATCGACGGCGAAGCGCAGAATTTCTTCGCTATCATCGGTGAGCAGCGCCTGCTGCGGTGTCAGCAGCGCTTCATCTGCCGTGTCGGGTGCCAGAATGGTCTGCTGCATAACGTCTCCTCAGGCAATATCCGGCAAGGCGTCGAGCAGCTTATCGAGCGTGACCGGGTAATCCCGCACCCGCACGCCGGTCGCGTTGTAGATCGCATTGGCGATCGCCGCGCTGACGCCGCACAGCCCCAGTTCGCCTACGCCCTTGGCCTTCATCGGCGAGGAGATGGGATCGGTGTCGTCGAGGAAAATCACCTCCTGCTCAGGCACGTCGGCATGCACCGGCACCTCGTAGGTCGCCATATCGTGATTGACGAAGTAACCCTGGCGCGTATCAACCGCCAGCTCCTCCATCAATGCGCCGCCCAGCCCCATCGTCATCGCGCCAATCACCTGGCTGCGCGCGGTTTTCGGGTTGAGGATGCGCCCGGCGGCACACACCGCCAGCATACGGCGCACGCGCACTTCGCCGGTTGCCGCATCGACGGCGACCTCAACAAAGTGGCCAGCAAAGGTCGATTGCTGATACTGCTCATCCAGATCGCCAAACTCAATGGTATCTTCCGCGCTGAGCGCGCCCGCGGCTTTTAGCGGTGCGCTGCGATCGCCCACGCTTATCGTCTCATCAGCGAACACCGCTGAAGCGGCATCAAAGCCCAGTTTTTTGGCGATGGCTTCACGCAGCTTGACGCAGGCGGCATAAACGCCTGCGGTGGAGGTGTTGGCACCCCATTGCCCGCCGGAACCGGCAGAGACCGGGAAGCTGGAGTCGCCAAGCCGCACTTCAACGTGGGAGAGCGGCACGCCGAGCATCTCGGCGGCGGTCTGGGCAATGATGGTGTAACTGCCGGTGCCGATATCGGTCATATCCGTCTCTACCGTCACCCGGCCTGCGTCGTCGAGATGCACGCGTGCGCCGGAGGGGGCGAGCAGGTTGTTACGAAAGCCCGCCGCGACACCGTAGCCCACCAGCCACTCTCCATCCCGCGTCTGGCCGGGCGTGGCGTTGCGTTGCGACCAGCCAAAGTGCTCCGCGCCGCTGCGCAGGCACTCCACCAGCTGGCGGCGTGAGAAGGGGCGCTGTGGATCCTTCGGATCAACCTGCGTGTCATTGAGAATGCGAAACTCAACCGGATCGATCCCGGCTCGCTCTGCCATCTCATCAATGGCAATCTCCAGCGCCATCATCCCCGGTGCCTCACCCGGCGCGCGCATGGCGTTGCCCTCGGGTAGATCGAGGGTCGCCAGCCGTAAACCGGTATGGCGATTAGCCCCCGCGTAGAGCAGCTCGGTCTGGTTTACCGCCGTCTCCGGCGTCCCGCCCGGCAGGTTACCGGACCAGCTATCGTGCGCGATGGCGGTGATTTTCCCCAGCCGATCGGTGCCGATACGGATGTGCTGAATAGTCGCCGGGCGATGAGTAGTGTTATTGGGGATCATCGGGCGCGGCAGCATCACTTTCACCGGGCGCTGCAAGGCGCGAGCGGCGAGGGCGGCCAGCAGCGCATCGCTGCGCAGGAAGAGCTTGCCGCCAAAACCGCCGCCAATATAGGGCGAGATGATACGTACGTTCTCTTCCGGCAACTTGAGGGTGGCGGCCAGATCGGTGCGGCACCAGGCGACCATCTGGTTGGAAGTCCAGACCGTCACCTTATCCCCTTCCCAGACGGCCATCGAGGCGTGCGGCTCCATCGCCATATGGCTCTGATCCGGCGTGGTGTAGGTGGCGTCGAGTTTCACCTCGGCGCTTGCCCAGGCAGCGTCAAAATCGCCGCTATTTTTGTCCGGTGCGCTCTCCGGCGCGCTGTTGACCGCCGGTTTCTCTGCCGCCAGATCGTAGGCACCGCTTTCGCGCTGGTAAGTGATGTCCACCAGCCCGGCGGCGGCGCGCGCCTGCTCAAAGGTTTCAGCCACCACCAGCGCAACGGCCTGGTGATAGTGCTCAATCTGCGGGCCGCCAAGCAGCGTGGCGGCGTTGCGCTCGCCTTTGCCCAGCGGGCCAGCGTTATCGGCGGTGATAATCGACAGCACGCCCGGCGCGTTGCCTGCCGCATCGCAATTAATCTCGCTGATTTTGCCTTTCGCAATGCCCGCGCTGACGATGTAGCCATAGGCGACATTGGGCAGCACATCATGCCATTCGTAGGCGTAGTGGGCGCGGCCGCTCACTTTTAGCGGGCCGTCGATGCGGTCATGGGGCTGCCCGACCACTTTCAGTTGATCGATGGGGTTTTCGCCTGCCGGTTTCTCAAATTTCATCGTTTACGCCCTCGCTTCCGACAACACCGAGGCGAGCGTGCGCTTCGCCAGCGTCAATTTAAATGCATTCTCAGCCGTAGGCTGCGCGGTGGCGAAGAGCTTGTCATACACCGCCTGTGCCCCCTGCGGCAGCGCCGCATCCGCTTCGGCAAGCCGCCACGGTTTATGGGCAACGCCGCCGATAGCCACGCGCCCGCTGCCGTCCGGGTGGACAATAGCCGCCACGGAGACCAGCGCAAAAGCGTAAGAAGCGCGGTCGCGCACTTTACGGTAGATATGCGTGCCGCCTGCGGGCGGCGGCAGGGTGACGGCGACAATCAGTTCGCCGGGCTGCAACACCGTCTCCAGATGCGGCGTGTCGCCCGGCGCGCGATAAAATTCCGCCAGCGGGATCTGGCGTTCGCTACCGTCCGGGTTGACGGTCTCAACAACTGCATCAAGCAGCTGCATGGCAACCGCCATATCGCTCGGATGGGTAGCAATGCAGGATTCGCTGGCACCGACCACCGCAAGCTGACGGCTGTAGCCGCCCAGCGCCGCGCAGCCGCTGCCCGGCTGGCGTTTGTTGCAGGGTTGATTGGTGTCGTAAAAATAGGGGCAGCGCGTGCGTTGCAGCAGGTTGCCAGCGGTCGTTGCCTGGTTACGCAACTGACCAGAAGCACCGGCAAGCAGGGCGCGGGAGAGGACGGCATAATCGCGGCGCACGCGCCCATCGGCGGCGAGATCGGTGTTGCGCACCAGCGCGCCAATACGCAGGCCGCCTTCAGCGGTCACTTCAATGCTATCCAGCGCCAGGCCATTGACATCAATCAGATGGGTCGGCGTCTCAATCTCCAGCTTCATCAAATCAAGCAGGTTAGTGCCGCCCGCGATAAATTTCGCCCCCTCTGTGCGCTGCGCGCTGGCAGCCGCTTCGGCAGGGGTGGTGACCCGCTCATAGGTAAAGGTCTTCATGATTTCTCCCCGGCGGTCTCTTCAATCGCTGCCAGCATGTTGGCGTAGGCGCCGCAGCGGCAGAGGTTGCCGCTCATGCGTTCACGGATCTCATCTGCCGTCATCTGGGGCGGGGAGACGAGATCGAGAGTGACGTGGCTGGGAATGCCCTGCTCAATCTCTTTCAGCATGGCGACGGAGGAGCAGATCTGCCCCGGCGTGCAGTACCCGCACTGGTAGCCATCATGTTTGACAAAGGCCGCCTGCATCGGATGGAGATCGTCCGGCGAACCGAGGCCCTCAATGGTGGTGACGTCGGCATCCTGCTGCATTACTGCCAGGGTAAGGCAGGAGTTGATGCGCCGCCCGTTAACGATCACCGTGCAGGCGCCGCACTGGCCGTGGTCGCACCCTTTCTTGGTGCCGGTGAGGTGTAAACTTTCACGCAGCGCATCCAGCAGCGTGGTACGGGTATCAACCTCAAGCTGTCGGCGCTCGCCGTTAACAGTTAAGGACAGCGGGATCATTTCCGGGGCGCGGTGCGCGTCCGGGTTGTTGCCTTGGTTGCTCATACCAGGCCTCCAGTCATCAATGCGGGTGAATAAAAAAGGGGTCTGCTTATAACGGCGTTATCGTTTTTTTAAGCCTTAAGCATAGACGGCACTCTGGAGAGGATTACTCCTAAATCATCGGCGCGGGAAAAACGGGGGAAGATAACGGGGAGAGGCGGGCGGCAGCGATGGCCGCCCGCAGAGAAATTAGTGGTGCAGCATCTCGTCTACGATCTGCGCTTTGGTCATATTGTAGGGATAGTAAGTCGGCCAGTTATCCATCTCTTTCAGCAAGGCTTCCTGAGACTCATTGCCCATGTAAATGTGGAAATGCTGGGACTGGCGCGGGGCGATGGTGTGATCGCTGAATTGCACATACTTCGGTGCTTTAGAGTTTGCGTCTTTACACTCAAACAGATAGCGCACGCCCTTTTTGCCCGAAACGTAGGTCAGGATCTTGTAGCCGGCGTAATCATAGCGGCAGCTATTGACGGTTTTGCCGGAGTGGAACTCCATCACGTTGTTTTCAATGCCGATCATCTCGACATCCGTGGCGTAGCCCTTTTTGTAATAGTCGCGGTACTCCTCGACCGTTTTATCGCCGTGCTGCGCCTTTTTCTTCAGCACCGGATCGAGATCGCCGTTCAGCAGGTAAGGGTTAATGGATTGCCACACGCCATCCCAGTCCGAGAGCGGGCGATCTTTCACATCTTTATCATCAATAATCCCTTCGCTCGCTTTACGCTCCACTTCCGTCAGCGGTTTGCCGTGGTGATGCCCATGGGCAAAGCCCTGCGTGCTCATCAGCAGCGCGCCCATCGCCAAAGCAAAAGCCGTTTTCTTCATCATCGTGATCACTCCCTGGTTACGTTTGTCATAAATTGAAATGTTATATTATAACAAAAGCAAATGCCAGCCCTGGCAGAGCCTGTCACGACAGGCTCGCGGCAAGCTGTGTGATTAGTACACTAAACGCAGCCGTAAAATAAATTTAGCCTCCCGCTGCGCTATTTTTCCTCGGCTAACCAGTGGGATAGCTGAAATAAAAAATATGCATTGCATAAACGCGATATTAATTAACGGCTGCGCTTTGACATAAATTATGTTTATGGCCAGGCTTAATCATGAAAGGCGATTGATATGACGCTGATGTCATATTGATTATATTTGAAACGACAGATGGAGAAATAACATGGCCGAGCATAGAGGCGGTTCCGGTAATTTCGCTGAAGATCGTGAGAAAGCCTCAGAAGCAGGGCGTAAAGGCGGACAGCAGAGCGGTGGGAACTTTAAAAACGACCCAGAGCGCGCGTCCGAAGCCGGTAAGAAAGGCGGACAGAATAGCAACAGCAGCAATAAAAAATAGTGGTGCCGTTGCTGTTTTAACCTGAAGTTTAAAATTTAATTTTTAAACGATAGCGAGTCGGAAACGGCTCGCTTAATTATTTGTACGGTTTTGTAGATCCCAAAAGAAATAAAATTAATTCCCTTGGTTAATTATTTTCCTGAACGGCTGCAGGCAAAAAAAATCCCTCAGGTACAGGAAATCCGATCTGCGCCTGAGGGTATGCAAATGCATCTTCGTTACTAACAATGAGTTGGCGATCTATGCACAATTGGGCAACAGCATAAGCTGCTAAAACCCGCATTTGTAATGAAATTTTACGCTGCTCACGAATAAATTATTTCATGAATAAATATTTGAAAATACGCCGTTTTTAGCTATGTCGACGGTTTTTTGAACCGATTCAGCTTAATTATTCTCCGCCAATGGCGCTTTTTTAATCCTCTGCCGCCTGGTTTAGAGTGCAAGGCTTAGCTATATTTACTAAACATCCATTCGCAAAAGGAGGTTTTGTGTTCAATATTGAAAAAGACGATCCACGCGAAGCGCCGGAATCCGGCGACAAAAAACCGCAACCGGTTAAAAAATAGTTACAAGGTCGCTTCGGCGGCCTTTTTTATTGCGCGGTAGCTCGCAGTTTTTTCTCGAGACAAATGATAGTAATTCTCATTCATCGCTGCAGTGGAGAGGTGGCGAAGGGAAAGTCAAAGGAGAGAGAGATGACAGAGAAGAGCTTACAGGAGTTTTTGCACACCGAGCCGGATTGCATACTTGAACATGTCGCCCGGCATTATCAAACCACGCTGCTTGAAGTGGTACGCCAACTGCCTGGCAGCAAGATGATTGCCGGTACCCACTTTGATGAGGTGTGGCAAGAGGTGACCACCTGGGGCACGGTGCTGCTCCTGATCCACACTGAAGATGTGATCCTGGAGTGCAGCATCGCGCTACCGCCGGGATTTTACAGCCACGGTTACTTCAACCTGCAGGGCAAAGAGCAGGTATCGGGTCATATCAAAGCCGACCACTGCTACCATATCGCGTTTATTGAACGCAAATTTATGGCGATGGACGCCGCCACCATCCTCTTTTTCAACGCCGCAGGCAGCGCGATGCTAAAAATTTTCGTTGCCCGTGACGAACGCCACCAGCTTATTCCACAGCAGCTGGCGGCGTTCCGTGCGCTGAGGCAGGCCTTCGCGCAGTAGATTACTCGCTGCGCTTTTCAACATGACCCAGCGGTTTTTCCGGGAAGCAGCAGTCGCGCACGCGGCGTTTTAACTCTGCGGCATCGGGAAAGCCGCCCTCCTGCTTGCGATCCCAGATGACGCTGCCATCGGCTTCGATGACAAATATGCCCCCGGTACCGGGGATTAGCGTCACGGATCCCAAGTCGGTATTGAACGTATGGAGCAGCTCCTGCGCCATCCAGCTGGCGCGCAGCATCCAGTTGCACTGTACGCAGTAGTGCAGGGTGATGGCAGGTTTAGTGGACATCTTCTCGTTACCAGAAGGGAAAGGGGTCCGCAAAGTGTAAGCAAAATGTTGGGATTATGAAATCGTTGCAAGTGATAATGGTTATCATTATTATCCTGACCATAACAGAGAGCTGATGCCTGGCCCGTGCGGCTGGTGTACGGTTCCGCTGAGTTCTGGGAGTTGATGTGAGCCCGATGATAATAATTCAAAGGCACACACACTTATGACGACTACACCTTTTTGCCGGCTACGCTTCAGAAACCGCGTGCTGGTCACCTCATTACTGACAACGCTTACACCCAGCGCAAGCTTTGCGGCAGAAACCGCACCACGCGATGAACAAGAACGTGCCGAAGAGATGGTCATTACCGCGCCAGCCCCATTGCTTAAAGCCGGGAGCGATCGCGCCATCAATGCTGACACTCTGCAACGCAACGGGGCGAATGATTTTGGCTCCATCATGCGGTATGAACCGCTGATTGGTGCCACCGGGGCAAGGGGCGGTTCCGGCAACGGTAAGAGCGGCTTCGATCGCGGCGGTTACACCGGCTATAACATTCGTGGCCTTGAGAGTAACCGCGTCGGCATTGATGTTGATGGCATTCCCCAGCCGGAGGCCACCGGGCGCAGCTACGCCGGGCGCGCCGGGCTTAACACCTTCGGCATTGGCCGCGACTATATTGACCCCTACCTCTACGGCAGCGTGGCAATCCAGCCGGGCGCAACGTCTGCGGAACAGGCCAACACTGCCATCGGTGGCAATGTCTCGTTCCGGCCAAAATCCGCCAATGACTACCTGCAAGGGGCGAAGCACTACTACGCGGGTTACCAGAGCGATTACGACTCCAGCGATCGCAGCTGGCACAACGGCGTAACGGCCGCGGCAGGGGATGAGAGAGTGCGCGGCATTGTGGTTTACAGCCGCCGCGACGGCCAGCAAACGCGCAATAACAGCGACAGAGTCGGGGCTTACCCCGCTAACTGGCACTCCGATGCGCTGCTGCTCTCCGGGATCCTGCAAGCCTCTGAGGCGCACAAACGGACCTATACGGCGGAGTACTATAACAAAACGACGCATACCCACTTTGACGCCTGGAACCGTGACGGCAGTAACATCATTGGCAACGCCCAGCAGAGCAGCTACTCCCGGCGCTGGGCCATCAGCCTGAAAGATGACTGGACACCGGTCGATGCGTGGGTCGATAGCGCTTCGACAAAGATCTATTTACAGCGCACCCAGGCGCACGATGCCACGTGGATGCCGGACAGCACCACCGGCATTCCGGGTACCGTCTACTCCAGTTACGATACCGACACGATAGGCATTCAGCATGCGCTGGCGAAGAGCTTCGGCCGCCACGATCTGCGCGCTGGCTTCAATGCCAGCGCCAGCAAAACGCAGCGCCCATTCCACCAGCAGCCAATGCCGAACGCACGCAGCGCGATCATGCAGCCTGAAGCGGACAGCAAACGCGAGATCCTCAGCGCTTTTGTGCAGGATCAGATCAATTTCTCCGCCGGAGAGCACGATTTTGCCCTCATTCCCGGCCTACGCGTGGTGCATCAGTCAATGAAGCCGGAAAACCTCGGCAGCCTGACTACCACCAGCAACGTGCTGAACACCACGGATGTTAACGCGCTGTACCACAAAAACAGCGATACCGAGTGGCTGCCATCGCTCACTTTCCAGTACGACATCACGCCGCGTCTGATGAGCTATCTGCAATACCGGCGCGGCGCACAGTTCCCCAGTGCCAGCCAGCGCTACGGCTCCTGGAATCTTGGCTCTAACTATGCCGGGCGCGCGCAGTATGCGCTGATCGGCAACGCGGCGCTAAAAACCGAAACCAGCGATAACCTCGAATGGGGATTGAAAGGCGAGGTGGCGCAGGGCGTGAAGCTGCGCAGTGCAGTGTTCTACAACAGCTACAAAAACTTTATCGCCTACACCCGCTATCGCCGCGCCGACAACCCCGGCAACTTTGCCAACGTGCCGTCGAATATCTACACCAGCTATCAGGCGGAAAACCGCGATAAGGCCTTTATCTACGGCGGTGAAATCAGCGCCACGTTCGATGTCGGTAGCTGGTTTGAGCAGGCGGAAGGGCTGCGCGCAACCCTCGCTTATGGCTACGCCGAGGGGCAAGCCAAATCGCGCTACATGGGCGATGCCTACCGCGATCTCGACAGCGTCGCGCCGATGAAAGCGATTGTCGGCCTCGGCTGGGACGATCCGGCAAAACGCTACGGCACCGCGCTGACCGCCACCTTTGTCAAAGGTAAGCGCGCCACCGCGACCGGTCGTGAAACCTATCAGAACAGCGGCGAACCGGTCGCCAGCGCCAGCAGCAGCTACATGCGCGTGCCCGGTTACGGGGTTGTCGACCTGAGCGCCTGGTGGCAGGTGGCGAAGCAGGTGAAGGTGAACGGCGGCGTTTATAACCTCACCAACCGCAAATATTGGGATTACCTCAGCAGCCGGACGCAGGAAACGCGCACCCTCCAGGATCGCTATGACAACGCGCTGAGCGTGATGCCAGGACGCAGCTGGCAGCTGGGCGTCAATATTGATTTTTAATCCGGCAGCCTCTTTACCCCCGGCGCGCGCCGGGGATGTTAGGACACATAAAGGACGTGAAAAATATGCCTGTATCTTCAAAGGATTATGCCGCCATCTGGCAGGAGTATCAGTTAATCAGAGCGCTTGAACCGGCAAAAAGCGCCAGAGATATCGCTTTCCAGCTGGCGATAAGCGAAGCGGAGCTGGCCGAGGCGCGCGTTGGCTACGATGCGGTGCGGCTGGATGGCGCGGTGCGCCATATCTTCAAGGCGCTGGAGAGCGTCGGCGAAGCCAAAAGTATCTGTCGCAATGAATACGCGGTTCATGAGATGACCGGGCGTTTCAGCAATCAACATATCAGCGATCGCGCCGGGGTAGTGCTCAACCCGCGCGGCCTCGATCTGCGCCTCTTTATGAGCCAGTGGGCCTGCGCCTACTACCTGCGGGAGCAGGGGCCAAGAGGCGAGCGCCGCAGTATTCAGTTTTTCGATCATCAGGGCGATGGGCTACTGAAAATCTACGCCACGCCCTACACCGACGGCGGCCAGTGGGATGAAATCGTGGAGCGCTTCGCGAGTCGGCGTCAGGTGCCGCTCTCCATCTACGCGGTCGAAAGCAAATTTTACGACGAAGCGCCCGATGCAGAGGCGGTCGATCACGACTGGCGGGAGATGACCGATGTCCACCAGTTCTTCAACCTGCTGCGTAAGCATAACGTCTCACGTCAGCAGGCGTTTCGGCTGGTGGGCGACGATCTCGCCTGCCAGGTCAGCAACGACGCGCTGCCCGCTCTGTTGCAGCAGGTGCAGCAAGAGGGGAATGAAATCATGATCTTTGTCGGCAACCGTGGCTGCATACAGATTTTTACCGGTGCGCTGGAGAAGTGTGCGCCGGTGGGCGACTGGCTGCGGGTGATGAATAAGATCTTTACCCTGCACCTGCGCGAGGCGGGGATCCACGAAAGCTGGGTGACGCGCAAGCCGACCGCGGACGGGCATGTCACCAGCCTGGAGCTGTTTGCCGAAGATGGTACGCAAATCGCTCAGCTTTATGGTCAGCGCAGCGAAGGGGATCGCGAACAGGCCTGCTGGCGCGCGCAGATTAAAGCCCTGACGCCGTGGAGGAACGAGGTATGAAACGCGTAGTGATGCTCTTGCTGGCGCTACCGCTACTGGCGGTGGCCGCCGAGCCAAAAGTTGTCGCCCTTGGCGGCGATGTCACAGAGATTGTCTATGGCCTGGGCGCACAGAATCAGCTGGTGGGGCGCGACAGCACCAGCACCTGGCCTGCCGAGGTAAAGCAGCTGCCAAATGTCGGCTATGTTCGCCAGCTAAATGCGGAGGGCATTCTGTCGCTGCGGCCTACCATCGTGCTGGCGGGCAGCCAGGCGCAACCCTCGCTGGTGTTGAAAAGCGTGCAGGATAACGATGTCTACATGGTGCCGGTGCCGGGCGGCTATACGCTCTCAGAGATCGATAAGAAAGTGGTGGTGATTGCCCGCGCCCTTGGCAAAAACGAAGAGAGCCTGGCGCTGCGCAAAAAGCTGGCGACGGAGATTGCCGCGCTGCCCACCTCGCCGCTGGATAAAAAGGTGCTCTATATCCTAAGCCACGGCGGCATGGGCACGCTGGTGGCGGAAGAGAGACGGCGGCGGATGGCGCTATCCAGGCGGCGGGGCTTAATAATGCGATGCAGGGTTTTTCCCACTACCGCGCGATGTCGCAGGAGGGGGTGATCGCCAGCCAGCCGGATCTGGTGCTCATCTCAGCTGAAGGCGTGAAGCATCTGGCGGCGAGGAGAATATCTGGTACTTGCCGGGCCTTGCGCAAACCCCCGCCGGGCGCAACAAACAGCTGTTAAGTAGCGAGGCTGCGCTGCTGGGCTTTGGTCTGCGCACCCCGCAGGCGCTGCTGGAACTGCGTAAAAAAGCGGAGCAGCTACCGTGATCACCCGAGCCGCTTCCCGTCTCCTGTGGGGACTCTTGCTGCTGACGGCGGCACTCACGCTCTTCGCCTCCACGCAGGGGGCGATGGATCTCTCTCTTGCCAGCTTGTGGTACGGCGATGATGAGGTGCTGCGCCAGATTTGGTTCACCATTCGCCTGCCGCGCGTGCTGCTGGCGCTGCTTATTGGCGCGGCGCTGGCGCTCTCCGGCTGCGTTATGCAGGGGCTGTTTCGCAATCCGCTTGCCGATCCGGGGTTACTTGGCATCAGCAGCGGCGCGGCGCTGGTCGTCGCCTGCTGGCTGGTGCTGCCGCTGTCGGTGCCGGTGCTGGTTGCCCTCTATGCCCCGCTGGTCGCCGCCTTTATCGGTAGTCTGGCGGTAATGGTGGTGATCTTTTTACTTAGCAAAGCGGGTGAGAGCGCGCTGTCGCGGCTGCTGCTGGTGGGGATCGCCATCAACGCTCTGTGCGGCGCGGGCGTTGGCATGCTGGCGTGGATCAGCAACGATGCGCAGCTGCGCCAGCTTTCGCAGTGGGGAATGGGTAGCCTCGGGCAGGCACAGTGGCCGACGCTCATCGTTACGGCGACCCTGATCCTGCCCGCCATGCTCGGGATCTGGCGGGTGGCGAAACAGCTCAACTTTCTGCAACTGGGCGAGGAGGAGGCGCACTATCTGGGCGTGGATGTGCGGCGTTTACAGCGGCGGCTGCTGCTCTGTAGCGCGCTGTTGGTGGCGGCCTCTGTTGCCATCAGTGGCATCATCGGTTTTGTCGGGCTGGTGGTTCCGCACCTGATACGCATGGTGTTAGGCCCCGATCATCAACACCAGATCCCCGGCTCGCTGCTGGCGGGGGCGAGCCTGCTACTGCTGGCAGATACCGCCGCCCGCACGCTGGTGGCGCCTGCCGAAATGCCGGTCGGCTTACTGACCAGCCTGCTCTTCGCGCCGTGGTTTTTATGGCTTATTTTCCGCCAGCGGAGTGCGCTCTATGGATAACGGTTTTATTGCCCACCAGGTGCAGTTCACGGTCGGCCAGCGGCGGCTGGTGGATGATATCTCCCTTACGCTGCCGCCTGGTGAAATGGTGGCGCTGATTGGCCCGAACGGTGCGGGAAAATCGACGCTGCTGCGCCTGCTGACCGGGTTTCTTACGCCGTCGCGCGGTGTCTGTTCCCTGGCGGGAAAACCCCTTACCGCCTGGCCTTCGCAGGCGCTGTCGCGCTATCGGGCGGTGATGCTGCAACATCACGCCCTCGGCGTGGAGTGGGCCGCGGAGTCGGTAGTGGCGATGGGGCGTGCGCCGTGGGGAGAGAGGCATGCGTGCGATATCGTGCGTAAAGTGATGCGTTTAACCGGCTGTGAAACGCTGATTGGACGCCGCTTTGCCACACTTTCCGGCGGCGAGCAGCAGCGGGTTCAGCTGGCGCGTAGCCTGGCGCAGCTCTGGCGCAACGGCGCGCCGGAGGGGTGGCTATTTCTGGATGAGCCGACTTCGGCGCTCGATCTCTACCATCAGCAGCAGTTGCTGCGTTTGCTTAAATCCCTGACGCAGCGTGCCCGGCTGCATGTCTGCGTGGTGCTGCACGATCTGAACCTCGCGGCGCTGTGGGCCGATCGCATTGTGCTGTTGCATAAGGGGAGATTGGTGGTGGAGGGGACGCCGCAGCAGGTGCTGCAACCGGAGGTTATCACCCGGTGGTATGGCGCGCAGGTGCATGTGGCGACGCATCCGGATGGGCAGACGCCGCAGGTGTTTCTTTGTGTTTAGGGGGCTGAAACGGCGTAGGCCGGATAAGCGGTACGCGCCATCCGGCGATGGGGTTGGCATTCATGCTTGATGGGTGGAAGGGTTCCGTTCACGAGGCATTGGGGAGTTTCATTGATCTCTTATGCGGTGAACGGGACAAGGGGAGCTGCCGCGCTCCCCTTGTCAATCCCCGCGGCCCCACGAGGAAATCGGTGCTGCGCACTGCGCTCACCTCCCGCGTGCCTGACTGCGGCCGGCTCGACTCGCCATCCTGGCTCGGTTCGCCTCTGTCCGCCATCCATGGCGTCCAGACCTTGTCATTCACGCTTCGGTTCGCCGATTTCAGCGGGGACACAACCCCTCGCTGTGAAATCTGAGCTAAAAACAAAGTCGGTGTCGCTGAAAGCGCGTTTTGGTAGGCCGGATAAGGCGCAGCCGCCATCCGGCAATCGGTGCCGCGGAGAAAATGCCGGATGACGCGTACCGCTTATCCGGCCTACGCGGTTTCAGGGGCTTCGTTACCGTAGGCCGGATAAGGCGAAGCCGCCATCCGGCAGTGGTGCGGCGGAGATAATGCCGGATGGTGCGTAACGCTTATCCGGCCTGGAGATTTCTCAATAATTACGCTTCAACGTGGGCATGTTGCCACCACATTTTGTGCAGATCGTAATATTTATCGCCCGGTTCGGGGTATTTGTCCCACGGTTTGTCGATGATGTAATGGATATTCTTCACCCGTGAAAGATCCCACATCTGCGGGTGCTGCTTCGGCAGGGTTTTCAGGGCGTTATATCCATAATGCAGCGGCAGCCAGCGGTCGCGGAACACCTCGTTGAGGAAATCCTGCTCGGCGAAAACCCACTCGGCGATATCCTCTTTCGCCGCCAGCTTCGCCATCATCGCGTCATAAACGTCGCGATCCGGCGTCAGCACCAGAAAACCACCGTTCAGGTAGTTATCGACCGAGGCCGGAGGCGCGGCGTTCATCTGCGCATCCTCAACCCAGCTGTAGTAGCAGTTATCCGGCTGCCAGCTGTCGGGATAGGTAGCAATATGGTTCGGATTGCAGCGGCAGGCGTGGCAGGCAGCAAGCGTCCCTTTGGCGAGCGGCAGTTCGAACACCTCATCCATGTTCTGCACCACCAGCATATCGGCATCAAGAAACGCGACGCGCTGATACTCCGTCAGCGTCCAGACCGCCAGCTTGCTCCACACTTCGGCGAAACGGGCGTTGGCGTAGCGGTGGGCAAGGGCAGGGTTCGGGCCGACGATCGGCACTTCGCGCACTTCACACCCCTGCGCCTGCAGCTGCTGGCGCGTGGCGGCGTCGATGGTCTCCGTCACCATCACCACCAGCGGCCACGGCGAGCCGCTGTCGCGCAGCGACTGTTGCAGCGCTTCCACACCGGGAAGGTAGCCCGGCTGCGTTAATAGCGTGACCCAGGCGAAGGCGGCGCTCATGACAGCACCTCCGCCATAAAGCGGTTCATAAACTTACCGTCCGGATCGAAGCGGCGGCGCACGGCTTTAAACGCCTCAAACTGCGGATAGAGCGCGGGCCAGTTGTAGAGCGACGGGTCAAAATATTTGCCCCAGTGCGGTCTGCCGCCCTCTTCGGCGAGCAGCTGTTCTGCGGCGCGTAAAAAAGCCGTTCCCTCTGCGGAGAGCGATCCATCTTCAGCGTAGTAGACGACAAAACCGAAGAAGCAGGTCGGTTCCCCGCCAGCCGGGCTAAGCCAGGCGCTGGAGGCCCCGGTGCAGCGCAGAATAATCGGGTAGTGCATATGCGGCTGCGACTCGCTGTGCCACGCTTTCATGCGCGCAATCACTGCCGCAACGCGCGACATGGGAATGCCGATCTCAATATTGATCTGCGGAGTGGCGATGCCGCGGCAGAAGACCTGGTAGATATCGCCAATCACATCCGTGAAATCTTTAAAGCGCGTAACGGTGCGAAACGGTTTGCCATTCTCATCGACAATGCGGGTGTCATCGCGCATCTGCGCGAGGGTTTTATCCACCGTGGCATTCATCTGCTCGTCGGTCTCCTCCATTTCGACCAGCTCGCCGTGGTTGTCCCGCCACAGTGCCTGCTCCTCGGCGGTCGCTTCGCGCGCGTTCCAGGTGTGCACCTTGTTCTCATCCGGGAACCACCACGCTTTGCTGAAGGTCCACTCGTCGTTCCACGCGATCAGATCCTCCGCCAGGTTATCGGCGTTGCCCGCGCTCTTAAAGCAGGTATAGAGCGTGGAAGGGCGGGTGCGCAGCGTCACGGCGGTGATCACGCCGAGGGTGCCGAGCGCCTGCTGTGCGGCGTCAAAGGCCGCATCGTCCCGCTCAATATCGTGCGCTTCACCGTGGGCATCAATCAGGCGAATGCTGAGCGCTTCATCAGCCAGCGAGCTCTGCCCCATGCCCTGGCCGTGGGTGCCGGTCGACACTGCGCCCGCGAGGGTTTGTGAATCGATCACGCCCGGTGAGGCGTGCAGCATGCGGTTCATGCTGGTGAGGGTCTCAAACACCTCATGCAGCACGGTTCCGGCGGCAAAGGTGACGCTCTCATCGCTCACCGCCAGCACGCCGCGCAGGCGCGAGAGGTCAATCAGCGTATCGCCCGGCTCGCTTAATTTCAGCATTCTGCCCGGCGACATGCGGCTGCCCATCACGCGTATGCGCCCCTTTGCAGCAGCAATCATCTGCTGCAACTGCGCTTCGTTTTCCGGTGTTGCAACGGCCTGAGCGGGGGCCAGCGTGGCGTTTTTCGCCCAGTTTACAACGACGTTTTCATCAGAGGTTTGCTGTGGCAGGCGAGGTGGAAAAAGAGCCTGTAGCGTTGTCATTGGCATCTCCTTGCGCAATATTTTTGTAATGATTTATCAAGCGTAGCTCATCATGTAAAAGTGTGACGCATGTCGCTTATTTTCGTGCGATCTGGCCATCCTGATGCGACTAATCGACACGATTTTGTGGTTCGCCGGTGATAAACGCCCGCACGTTTTCCACCGTGGTGGCGAGAATGCGCCCGCGCGCATCGACGGATGCCCAAGCGATATGCGGCGTAATAATGCAGTTTTTCGCACTCAGCAGCGGGTTGTCCGCGCCAGGCGGTTCACTGCTCAGCACATCCACCGCGGCCCCGGCAATGCGCCCTTCGTTAAGGGCGGCGGCGAGATCCGCCTCGTTAATCAGATCCCCGCGCGAGGCGTTCAGCAGCAGCGCGCTGCGCTTCATCTTCGCCAGCGCCTCGCGGTTGATCATCCCCTTGGTCTGCGGCGTCAGCGGGCAGTGCAGGCTGATAACATCCGCCTCGGCGTAAAGGGTGTCGAGATCGACATAGCGGAGTTGCGCGCTCTCCGGCAGCGGGCGCGAACGGGTAGAGTGGGCGAGCACCGTCATGCCCATCGCCTGGGCGATGGCACCAAACGCCTGGCCGATGCGGCCATAGCCGATGATACCGACGCGTTTCCCCGCCAGCTCGATCATCGGTTGCAGCCAGTAACACCAGCTTTGTGACTTGCTCCAGCCGCCAGCGTGCACATCGGCGTCGTGTTCGCCGACGCGGTTGCAGAGCGCCAGCAGCAGCGCGGTGGTAAATTGCGCCACCGTGGCGGTGCCGTACGTTGGCACATTGGTAACGACAATTTGTCGGGCGCGGACAGCCTCAAGATCGATAATGTTGTAGCCGGTGGCGGTCACAGCGATACATTTCAGCCGCGGGCAGTGGGCGAGCAGGTCTTCGCTAAACGCCACTTTATTGGTAATGGCGATATCCGCATCGCGCAGGCGCTGCGCGGCTTTATCGGCCGGGGTGGTGTCATAAACCGTGACTTCGCCCAACGCATGCAGTGGCTCCCAGCTGAGATCGCCGGGGTTAAGCAGACCGCCATCCAGCACAACTATTTTCATCTTTTCCCCATTCGGTCATGAAAGTGATGCCATAAAAAAGCCGGACCCTATCGTCCGGCATTCGCACACAAGAAGCAAATTGCAATCAATCACTTAATAGCGTTATCACGCCTGAGAGGGCATATTTCACCGCTTGCTCAATCACCTCTTTGGTATCGCCCTCGAAGAGACATTTGACGGTGACCGGTTCACTATCCGGCAGGCCCCAGCCAAACCACACGGTGCCGGCGGGGGTGCCATCTTCGCCGCCGTCGGGGCCAGTGTAGCCGGTCACGGCAATGCTGACCGGCTCGTGGCTGGCGTCGCAGGCGCCTTGCGCCATTTCGAAAGCCGTCTGCTGGCTAACCGCCGTCCAGCGCGCCAGCGTCTCTTTGTTCACCTGCAACAGCGTCTGTTTCGCTTCATCGGTAAAGGTGATAAACCCGCTGCCGTAAAACTCCGGCGTGCTTTCGCAGGCGCAGAGGGCGGTGGCGATCTGCCCGCCGGTGCAGGACTCGGCGGTGGTGACGCGCAGTTTTTTATCGCACAACAGCGTGCCGAGCCGGTCGGCCAGATCGCTGATCTCAAGCTTTAACAGCGGCGCGACGCGCTCACTTTGTAATGTGGTGGTTTCACTGTTCATATTACTCCCTTCCATCCGAAAGAAAATTCTGCCTGGCAAAAGTATAGCAGCGCACTTTTAAGGCGAATTTTTCGGAATGATCGAGATATGACCATTGCGCTCAAGGATGGCGAATTTAATCTCTGCGAGGTCGACAATGCCCTGGTTATTGCGCGCCGAGAGCATAATATCGGCGCGGGAGATATCCGCCTCGCGCATCTTCTCCGGCAGCATTTCACCGTTCTCGACCAGCACCACCGGTGTGCCGTCGATAAAGTTTTCTGCCCCTTTCACGTACTTCTTCAGCTTGCCAAACAGAATATCCACTACCACCAGCGTGATGATGGTCAGCGCCGCGCCGGTGACGGAGAAGTCGTTGCCGAGCAGCGCCTGCTGCGTCGCTTCACTGATGATCAGCAACAAAATGAGATCGAAGGAGGTCATCTGCAACAAGGCTCGCCGACCAGCGATTTTGAATACCACCATTAACACCAGATAGATCGCTACCGCGCGTAACACCATATCCATCGCCGTCTCCTCAGGGCCAGATAAACTGTTTCACCGCCAGCTGGGTGGTGTCATTTAACGAAAGTCGCAATTCGCTGCTGCCAGGGGTTTGCGGCGTCAGTCCGAGCCAGACGGTGAAGGGTTGATCGGGATGAGGACGGGCATACTCCAGCACCAGTTCGCCGTTCTGGCTGGTCATCTTTTCCGGCTGCGGTTGCAGGGTGCGGATCTCAAAATCCTGCATAAAGTTGCCGCCGAGGATAAAAACGGTGCGGCGTTCGTTTGAGGCGTGGGCGGTGAGTTGCATATCGATATCGCTTTGCAGGCGGGCGTAGCGGTCATACTGCACCGTCAGTTTGCCATCAATGCTATGGGCGCTTCGCGCGCTGAGCCACCCCTGGGAAAAGAGACCGAGCAGCCCGGCGATCACTACCGCAAACAATATTACGGAGCCAATGCGCTGCACCTTTGTTTCAACATGCAGCCAGAACGGGCTGTCAGCCACCGGATAGCGGTGCGACTTCTTCTCCATCTCTCCTCCACGGTGTCGGTGGAAACCACGTAAAGAGAGTGTAGATGAGGCGGGGGCCATGCGGTAACGAAGCCGCTCCGATCCCGTAGGCCGGATAAGCGTAGCGCCATCCGGCAATGGGTTTGGATTGGTGGAATGGTTCCGTTCACCAGGCACTGGGGAGTTTCATTAATCTCTTATGCGGTGAACGGGACAAGGGGGGGACCGCTCCCCCCTTGTCAATCCCCTCGGCCCCGCGAGGAAATCGGTGCTGCGCACTGCGCTCACCTCCCGCGTGCCTGACTGCGGCCGGCTCGACTCGACTTGCTCACCCCTACGGGGATTCGCTCCCTGTCTCGGTTCGCCTCTGTCCGCCATCCATGGCGTCCAGACCTTGTCATTCACGCTTCGGTTCGCCGATTTCAGCGGGGACACAACCCCTCGCTTTCATATTGCAGACAAAAGCAAAACCGGTATCGCTGGAACTGCGGTTTTGTAGGCCGGATAAGCGTACGCGCCATCCGGCATTATCTCTGCGGCACCGATTGCCTGATGGCGGCTACGCCTTATCCGGCCTACGCGGTTTCAGCGGATGTGGTTTTGTAGGCCGGATAAGCGCCAGCGCCATCCGGCAATCTGCGAGGAACTTACCCCGCTTTCTGCTGCACCTGATGCACACCAATATAGCGCTCGTAGCGGTTCGCCTTCAGCCGCGTCAAATCCACCAGCACCAGGCCGTCGACGCAGTTACTGAAATCGGGATCGCTACCGAAGTCGATAAACTGCACGCCGCCGGGCTCGCCCAGCTCGGAATACTGTTTATAGAGCGGGGGAATGCCGCAGCCGAGATTACCAAGCAGCGATTTCAGCCGCGTCAGATCTTCGGTGTAATCCTCGCCGGTAAACTGCGCCAGCACCTCGGGCAGGGTGGCGGGGCAGGGGCGGCGCGACGACGCAAGCGGCCAGGCAGCGGGGAACCAGAGGCGATAGAAGGCAATCAGCAGATCGCGCGCCGCAGGCGGCAGGCCGCCGGAGATAGAGACCGGGCCAAAGAGATAACGGTATTGCGGGTAGCGCGCCAGATAAGCGCCAATCCCCGACCAGAGATAATCGAGCCCGCGACGACCCCAGTAGCGCGGTTGAATAAAGCTGCGCCCCAACTCAAGCCCTTCGCGCAGCACCTCCGCCATACGTGCATCGTAGTGAAACAGGCTATGGCTATAGAGCCCCTCCGGCCCCTGCTCGGCGATAAGCTGCGCCGTCGGCATAAAGCGGTAAGCGCCGACGATCTCCAGATCGGCATCATCCCAGAGGATCAGGTGCAGGTAGTGATCATCGTAGCGATCCGTATCGCGCCGTTTGCCGCTCCCTTCACCCACCGCGCGAAAAGCGATCTCGCGCAGCCGCCCCAGTTCGCGCAACAGCGGTGCATCCTCCTGGCCGTTGCGCTGCCAGAGATAGATTGTTTTGCCGTCCGGCGTGCGGCCAAGGCACTCGGCGCGGCTCAGTTCGCGGCGCAGGGTGGCTCTGTCTTCCGGCCGGGCGATGGCGCATTCGGTTTTGAACGTGCCGGGCACTCCCTTGCCGAGACGCAGAAGATGCTGGCGACACTTCTCGGCCAGCTCGCGCGGCGCGAGGGCGGTAGTGTGCCAGTTCTCCCAGGGAATGCGCTGACCGAGGGTGAGCGGCAAGCTGCTGTTACGGCGGCGAAACATCTGCTGCATCAACAGCAGCAGCGGCAGGGTGTCTGAGAGCAGGGCGCTGGCGTAAAACAGCGCGCTGTTGCGGGCATCGATCCACGCTGGCAGCAGCGGGGCGCGGAACTTGTTCGCCAGCTTGATAAACCCGGCGTGCCAGCGTTTATCGCGAATCCCTTTGCGGGTCAGGCGCGACACTTCGCCCGCCGGGAAAAAGATCAGCACGCCGCCGGATTGCAGCTGGTTTTCCATCTGTTGTAGGGCCGATTTGGTGGTGCGCCCGCCGATATTGTCCACTGCGATAAAGAGCGAACTTAAGGGTTCGAGGTGGCTCAGCAGGCGGTTAGTGACCACTTTGACATCGCGGCGCACGCGCGAGACGGCATACATCAGCGCCAGCCCATCCAGCGTACCGGTCGGGTGGTTGGCGATAATCACCAGCGGGCCATGTTCGGGGATTTGTTCGAGGCAGTGAGCGGGGATGGTACAGCGAATTTGCAGATGGTCGAGGACATGTTCCACCATATCCAGCCCTTTCAGGTGGCGGTGCTGGGCGGCGAATTGCTGGAACTCCTGTTCGTAAAGCAGACGCCTGAGCAGGTTCTTTTGCCAGGGTGCCGGTCTGGCCTGCGGCCAGAGATCCTCAAGTACATTGTCGAGACTAAACATGGCGATTTCTCCTCCCGTCTTGCCGCTGACAGTAGCGGGAGAAGATGACGCTTACATTTCATTACAATGACGTTATGAGCATTTATTGCAGGCCGGATAAGGGGCAAGCCGCCATCCGGCAGGGGGGAGTGCGGTGAAATGCCGGATGGCGCTACGCTTATCCGGCCTACAAAGGCAGGACAGACGAACATACGGTAAAGCGGGCCACGAATTATGTAGGCCGGATAAGGCATAAGCCGCCATCCGGCATTGCAGAAGGCAGAGCGGGAAAATTAAATCAGGCCGCGTTCGGCGAGATCGAGGGCGAAGTAGCTGAAGATCAGATCCGCGCCTGCGCGTTTTATGGCGCCGAGGCTCTCCATCACCACTTTATCTTCATCGATCGCACCCGCCTGGGCGGCAAACTTGATCATCGCGTACTCACCGCTCACCTGGTATGCGCCCAGCGGCAGTTCGGTGCGCTCACGAATATCACGCAGAATATCGAGGTAGGCCCCCGCCGGTTTCACCATCAGGCAGTCGGCGCCCTGCGCTTCGTCGATCAACGATTCGCGGATCGCTTCGCGGCGGTTCAGCGGGTTCATCTGATAGGTTTTACGATCGCCTTTCAGCGCGGTACCGGCCGCTTCACGGAACGGGCCGTAGAAGGAGGAGGCGAACTTGGTGGAGTAGGACATGATGGCGGTATCTTTAAAGCCCGCCGCGTCCAGCGCCTTGCGAATCGCCTGCACCTGGCCATCCATCGCTGCCGATGGCGCGATAAAGTCCGCCCCGGCTGCCGCAGCAACCACCGCCTGCTTACCGAGGTTCAGCAGGGTTGCGTCGTTATCGACGCCGTGTTCGCACAGCACGCCGCAGTGGCCGTGGGAGGTGTATTCACAAAAACAGGTATCGGACATCACGATCATCTCCGGTACCGTCTCTTTACAGATGCGCGACATGCGCGCCACCAGGCCGTTCTCCTGCCAGGCATCGCTGCCGGTGTCGTCGGTATGGTGTGAAATACCAAAGGTCATCACCGAGCGGATACCCGCTTTAGCGATACGTTCAATTTCACGGGCGAGATACTTTTCCGGAATGCGCATCACGCCGGGCATGGCGGAGATCGCCTGGTAATCATTCAGCTCTTCTTCAACAAAGATCGGCAGCACCAGGTCGTTTTTGCTCAGTGTTGTCTCTTCAAACAGGGCGCGCAGCGCAGGGGTTTTACGCAGGCGGCGAGGACGGGTGATTAAATCGGTCATGATATGCCTAAGATTTATGGAACAGATGGCGGCATTGTAGCCGAAAATATAATCCCCCGTTTTACCAAAATCGCCGTTAAGCCACAGGCAGGCGGCAATGCGCCTGCCTGTTACTTCATCAGGAGGCGGGGATCGCCACCGGTTTATTGTTGCTCAGCTCACTCACCAGATCGTTCATGCCGTCGCTCATATTGGTAAATTTGGTCAACGGTGAACGGGTGATAACCACGAACACGCCAACGTTATGCTGCGGCACCATCGCCATATAGGTGATAAACCCACCGCCGCCGCCGGTCTTCTGAATAATCCCCGGGTGACCCTCTTTCGGGGCCATATAGACCCAGCCGAGACCGAGGGCGTCGGCTTTACCCGGTACATCCATTCCCACCACTTTCGTCAGGCGTTCGCGCGGGTAGATCAGCGTCTGCATCCGGTCGGCCTGCGTATCGCGGTGGTAAAAGTCGGAGGAGAGGAACTGCTGCATCCAGCGCATCATATCGCCGGGCGTGGAGTAGACGCCGCCGCTGCCAATCGCCGCCAGCGTGTTGTTGCACGGGCTGGCGCCTTTTTCCGCCACCATCAGCCGTTTGCACTGATCCGGCGACGGGGTAAAGGTGGTGTCTTTCATGCCCAGCGGGCGGGTGATCTGCTCTTCAAACAGCTGCGGATAGGGTTTTCCCGCCGCGCGCGCCAGCGCATCTGCCAGCAGATCAAAGGCCAGGTTGGAATACGCCGCCTGGGTGCCCGGCGCGGTTTTCAGTTTGGCGGTGGCAAGCCAGTTCCAGCGCTGCTCGCGCGTCGGCCAGACAAACACCGGACGCACCGCTGCGCCGCCGGGCTGTTCACGCGGCAGGGCGCTGGTGTGCGTCGCCAGGTTAACCAGCGTGATCGGCGCGCCCTGGTAAGTCGGTACGCGCGCGCCAGGCGGGGCATATTTACTTAACGGATCGTCAAGGCGCACGCGGCCCTGATCGAGCAGCTTCACCAGCATCTCACTGGTCATCAGCTTGGAGAGCGAGGCGATGCGCACCACCGAGTCGAGCTGCGGGCGCACATTGTTGCCGGGACGGGTTTCGCCGAAACTGCGAAAGACGCGCTGGTTGCCGTCAATCACCACCATTGCCATGCCGGTTGCGCCGCTGCCATAGAAGATATGGTTGGCATAACGATCGACAATTTCAGAAGCAAACACCGGGTCGGGGGATTGCTGCGCCGCCCGGACGCTGGTCAGGCCCAGCGCACACCACATCGCACAGAGAAGCAGACAACGTTTCAACGAAAGGATCCATTAATCACGGGGAAAGATAGAGCGTATTTATACTACTTGCGTGCCGTTGCAAAGGGGCGAAAAGCGGAATGTTTCGCCCTAATCCGTAACGCCAGGTAAATAAGAGCATTTTTTTCTGTCGACCGCCGCCGCCGTGGGCTGTGGTAAGCTCCGTTTTTCGCCAAACAGGAGGCAGGCAATGGTTGCTCAACGGGTAGTGATGGTGGTCGATATGCAAAACGGCGTGTTCGCCACACCGCGTCATCAGCGCGCGCAGTGCGTCGCGCGGATCAATCAGCTGACGGCGGTGGCAGAGACCGTGATCTTTATCCAGCATGCCGAAGCGGGCGGGCTGGAGGAGGGGAGTGAAGGTTTTGCGCTGCTGCCGGAGTTAACCCAGCCAGCCAGCGCCTTTTACGTCACCAAAACCGCCTGCGACGCCTTCTATAAAACCGGGCTGGAGGCGCTGCTGCGTGAACGGGCGATCGAAAGCTTTGTTATCTGCGGCTGTGCAACGGATTACTGTGTCGATACCACGCTGAAAAACGGTGCCAGCAAAGGCTTCGCGATTACCGTTGCGGAAGATGCTCACACCACTGCTGACCGCGCGGCGGCGAAGGCGACCACGCTTATTGACCACTACAACGAGGTGTGGCGCACGCTCATCGTGCCGGACAACCCGGTGCAGGTGAAAAGTGTCGATACAATTGTTTATGACTGGCAAAGCCACTAAACGGTTAACCTGAGGTCTGATTAAACGAGCCAGCGCCGCACCCGCGGCGCTTTTTTGTCGCTGGCCGCGAGCATGACACAGCACACGTCGTAAAGAATAAGAAAGACCCAGGAGAGCACTATGTTTCGTTCCTTTTTCCCCCGGCCGACGCCCTTTTTTGCCTCGGCGTTTATCTGGACGCTTCTCGCCATTGTTTTCTGGCTGGCAGGCGGCGAGCGCTGGTTGTTACACCTGACCGGCATATCAAGCGAGGTGCCAATCAGCGCCGCGCGCTTCTGGAGCCCCAACTTTCTGCTCTTCTACGCCTACTACGCGCTCTGCGTCTGCCTCTTCGCCGCTTTCTGGTATATCTACTCGCCCCATCGCTGGCAGCGGTGGTCGATTCTCGGCACCGCGCTGATTATCTTCGTCACCTGGTTTCAGGTGGAGGTGAGCGTCGCCATCAACGCCTGGTATCAGCCCTTTTTTGATCTGATCCAAAAGGCGCTTACCGCGCCCAATACCGTGCCGCTGGAGAAATTTTACAGCGGTAGCGGCGTCTTTTTGGGCATCGCGCTGATTGGTGTGACGGTGGCGGTGCTGAATAACTTCTTCGTCAGCCACTATGTGTTCCGCTGGCGCACGGCGATGAACGAATACTATATGGCGCACTGGCAGCAGCTGCGCCATATTGAGGGCGCCGCGCAGCGTGTGCAGGAGGACACCATGCGCTTTGCCAGCACGCTGGAGGATATGGGCACCAGCTTTATCAACGCCATTATGACTCTCTTTGCCTTTCTGCCGGTGCTGATTGCGCTCTCGCCTCACGTGCCGGAGCTGCCGCTTATTGGGCATGTTCCTTACGGGCTGGTGTTTGCCGCCATCGGCTGGGCGCTGTTTGGCACGCTGGTGCTCGGCGTGGTGGGCATCAAGCTGCCCGGTCTGCAATTTAAAAATCAGCGCGTCGAAGCGGCGTACCGCAAAGAGCTGGTCTATGGTGAAGATGATGCTGAACGTGCGCGGCCGCATACGGTGGTGGAGTTGTTTAACGCCGTGCGTCGTAACTACTTTCGGCTCTATTTCCACTACACCTATTTCAACGTCGTGCGCATTCTCTATCTCCAGGTTGACGCAGTGTTTGGCCTGGTTATGCTCTTCCCGACGCTGGCAGCCGGGGCGATTACCTTCGGGTTGATGCAGCAGATCACGAACGTCTTTGAACAGGTGCGCAGCTCGTTCCAGTATCTGATCACCTCGTGGACGACACTGGTGGAGTTGATGTCTATCTATAAACGTTTGCGCAGTTTTGAGCGTGAGGTCGATAATCAGGAGTTCGTTCCTGTCGCCTCTCAGTGCCATTAACAAAGGAAGGTTATGTCTTACGTACCCCGTTTTAGCTGGTTGCTGGCGGCGCTGATTGTCGCCGGGTGTAGTTCGCAGGGCTCGCTCTATGATAAAGAGGCCGCGAAGGAGCCTAAAAAGGCGAAGGCGCTGGATGTCGCAAGCGTGGTGCGTAACACCATTCCCGCGAGCGTTAAAGATCGCGACGGCTGGGCTGAAGATCTGGCGACTACCTTTAAAAGCCAGAAGCTGCCGCCGACGCTGGAGAATATCTGCTCCGTATTAGCGGTGGCGCAGCAGGAGTCCAACTACCAGTCCGATCCGGTGGTGCCGGGGCTCAATAAGATTGCCTGGAAAGAGATCGACAAGCGCGCCGGGCAGCTGCATATCCCAGCGCTGCTGGTGCACACGGCGCTGAAAATCCCGTCGCCCAACGGCAAAAGCTACAGCGAGCGGCTTGATAAGGTGCGCACCGAACGCGAGCTGAGCGCGATCTTCGACGACATGATCAATATGGTGCCGATGGGGCAGACGCTGTTTGGCTCTTATAACCCGGTGCACACCGGCGGGCCGATGCAGGTGAGCGTCTCCTTTGCCGAGCAGCACACTGACGGCTACCCGTGGGAGATGTCCGGCACCGTGCGCCAGGAGGTCTTCAGCCGCCGCGGCGGATTGTGGTTCGGCACCTATCATCTGCTTAACTACCCGGCCAGCTACAGCGCGCCTATCTACCGCTTCGCCGATTACAACGCCGGCTTCTACGCCAGCCGTAACGCGGCGTTCCAGAACGCAGTGAGCAAAGTGACGGGCATTAAGCTGGCGCTGGATGGCGATCTGATCCTTTATGGCAGCCGCGAAGCGGGCACCACCGAGCGTGCAGTACAGACGCTGGGCGCGCAGCTTGCGATGAGCGATCGGGATATTCGCCGCCAGCTTGAGCGTGGCGACAGCCAGGAGTTTGAAGAGACGAAGCTCTATCGGGAGATTTATCGCCTGGCGGACAAGCGCAGCGGAAAAGCGCTGCCGCGCGAGATGCTACCGGGGATTCAGTTAGAGAGCCCGAAAATCACGCGTAACTTAACCACGGCGTGGTTTGCGAAACGCGTTGACGATCGTCGGGCCGCTTGCATGGCGCGCAATTAGCGCAGATTGTGGCTACGCCAGCGCAGGACGAGGAAGATCACGCCCAGAAACGCGCTGCCGGCGATAAACGGCACAAGACCGAAAATCGTGCCTACGCCCATACCCATCTCAACGTGGGGACGGGAGACGTCCTGCGTCTGCATCAGGTGTTCAAACACGCCAGGCGCGTGCACCAGCAGATTAAGCAACTGCGCGCCTGCCCAGAAGCAGAGCAGTACGAAGACGGCGTAAGCAATATTACCCGGTCTGGAGGTGTCTCGTTTTTTCGCGCCCTTAGTAAAGGGTTTTGATAGGGTAAAATCAGCCATAAGACCTCCGGTACTCGTTACTTTTAAACGCTCAGGGAAGATAGGCTCAGAGCCGTAACTCCTGGTTAGTTTGGCACCAGTCCCGCTTTGTCAACATCAGAATGGTGATAATTTCGGAGCGGGAAGGATCCCAGGGAAGCGTTTTTTGTGAGTCATCACATTTTTGTAACGTATTAATTATTTCAGTAACATTTCGGAATTACCGCACAGCACACACTCTCAGCCCGCGCGCTGTGCGATGATGCGCCCTTTACCTGCTGGAGTTGTCATGAAGCTGCCTGAGAAAATTCGCCGTGACTGGCACTACTACGCGTTCGCGATCGGCCTGATCTTTATTCTCAATGGCGTGGTCGGGCTGCTGGGATTTGAAGCAAAAGGGTGGCAAACCTATGCCGTCGGGCTGGTGACCTGGCTTATAGGGTTCTGGCTGTCGGGGCTGATTATCCGCCGCCCCGCGCAAAATGAGGCGACGGAAAGTACCGAGTAACGCTTAATCGTTCATGGAGATCTTCAGCGCGCTGCTTTGCTGGTGGCGCTCCAGCGCCAGCTCAATCAGGCGGGTGATCAGCGCGCTATAGCTGATGCCGCTCGCCTGCCACAGTTTCGGGTACATGCTGATATTGGTGAAGCCGGGCAGGGTGTTGATCTCATTGATCACCACGTCGTTGTCCGGCGTCAGGAACACATCCACCCGCGCCATCCCTTCGCAGCCCAGCGTTTTATACGCTTCAATGGCGATCGCGCGGATCTTCTCGTTGGTCTCGGGATCGATGGCGGCCGGCACCACAACCTGCGCGCCCTGATCGTCAATGTATTTGGTGTCGTAAGCGTAGAACTCGCTGTTCAGCACAATTTCACCGCAGGTGCTGGCCTGCGGCTCATCATTGCCCAGCACCGCGCACTCGATCTCGCGCCCGACGATCCCTTTCTCTACTACCACTTTTTTGTCGAAAGCAAAGGCCAGACGCAGCGCGTCAACATACTGCGCTTCGTTGGTTACTTTGCTGACGCCGACGGATGAGCCCTGGTTGGCGGGTTTAACAAACAGCGGCAGGCCGAGTTGCGCGGTCACGTCGCTAAAGCTGAAGCTGTCGCGGTTGGCGCGCGTCAGGGTGATAAACGGCGCGATGGCCAGACCGGCGTCGCGCAGCAGGCGCTTGGTGATGTCTTTATCCATGCAGGCTGCGGACGCGAGCACATCGGAGCCAACAAACGGCAGGTTGGCGAGGCGCAGCATCCCCTGCAGGGAGCCATCTTCGCCGAGCGTGCCGTGAACGATCGGGAAAATAACATCAACATTCGGCAGCGGCGAGCGGTTATCCGCCGCAATCAGTTGTTGTTCGGCGACGCCCGGCACCAGCGCCACGCTGTTGTCCGACGGATTCAGCGCGATACGCGCCGGATCGCTGGCGTTTTGCAGATAGTTCTGCGCATCGCTAATATGCCACTGCCCTGATTTATCAATACCCAGCAGCACCACTTCAAAGCGCGATGTATCCATCGCATCGACAATGTTCTTCGCCGACTGTAACGACACTTCATGCTCCGCCGATTTGCCGCCGAAGACGACCCCTACCCGCAGTTTTGCCATTTCAACAATCACTCACACTGATGAGAAAACCCATACGATATCACGTCAAAACGCACGATTCGCGGCCTTCTGCCATAATGTCTGGAGAAAAAAGAGGAGGAGAGGTGAGCGGGAAGAGCCTGATCGTAATCGCTATTCTTATCGGCGGCGCCTATGCGGGCTACCGCGCGCTGCCAGCGTGGTACAACCCTTTTGCCCCGCTTCAGCTGAGCGATCCGCCGGGGCGCATCACCCAGTTCAAACTGCGGCGCTTAACGCCTGAAGCGTGCGCCGCGCTGCTGAAGCAGGCGAATCAGCAGCGGCTTATCTCCTCCGTCGCGGTGGCGGACAGCGGCGGCGACTGCCCATTAACTAACGTAGTGCGGGTTAAAGATTTCGGTGCCGTGAAGCTGAGCAGCAGCTTCCTGGCGAGCTGCCCGCTGGCGCTCAGCTCGGCGCTGTTTGTCGAGCAGCAGGCGCGGCCACTAAGCCAAACGATGATGGGCAGCGCCTTAACGCGCATCGATCACGTCGGCAGCTACGCCTGCCGCAATATCTACAATCGCGCTGATGCGCGGCGCAGCGAACATGCCAGCGCGGAAGCGCTCGATATCAGCGCTTTCAGGCTGGCGAATGGCGAGCAGGTTTCTGTCCTGCGCGGCTGGCGGCAGACGCGTACACAACCCTGGCTGCGCGCGATGCTTAGCGCCAGCTGCGGTTATTATGGTAATGGCCTCGGGCCGGAGTATAACGCCGCGCACGCGGATCATTTCCATCTCGGCATGCGCGGCTACGGCCTCTGTCGCTAAGCATATCGCGCTTAGCATTTACGGTTTTTCTCCGCGCGCCTGCGCCATTAGGCGTGGGTTGAGAGATAAAACTCCAAAGTGCGGCTAAGCGCATATCTGGTAACTTATCGCTGGCGCATTCTTGCTACCCTATGCGCCGTTTTTTTAAACCTGAGTGATTACGCGTATTTATGGAATCCTGGAAGGTCAATCTTATCTCGGTGTGGTTCGGCTGCTTTTTTACCGGGCTTGCCATCAGCCAGATTTTGCCGTTTCTGCCGCTCTACGTGGCGCAACTGGGTGTGACCTCGCACGAGGCGCTGTCGATGTGGTCAGGGCTAACCTTCAGCATCACTTTTCTCATCTCGGCGATTGTCTCGCCGATGTGGGGCAGCCTGGCGGACCGCAAAGGGCGCAAGCTGATGCTGCTGCGCGCTTCGCTGGGGATGGCGATCGCCATTCTGCTACAGGCCTTCGCCACCAACGTCTGGCAGTTGCTTCTGCTGCGCGGCGTAATGGGGCTGACCTCCGGTTATATTCCTAACGCGATGGCGCTGGTCGCCTCGCAGGTGCCGCGCGAGCGCAGCGGCTGGGCGCTCAGTACGCTCTCCACGGCGCAGATCAGCGGCGTGATCGGCGGCCCGCTGATGGGCGGTTTTCTCGCTGACCACTTAGGCCTGCGCACGGTGTTTATCATCACCGCGATGCTGCTGATGGTGAGCTTTCTGGTAACGCTGTTCCTGATTAAAGAGGGGGGCAGGCCGAAGGTGAAGAAGGGCGAGCGCCTCAGCGGTAAAGCAGTCTTCTCGACGCTGCCCTATCCGGCGCTGGTGATCAGCCTCTTTGTCACCACCATGGTGATCCAGCTCTGTAACGGCTCGATTGGCCCGATCCTCGCGCTGTTTGTCCAGTCACTGTCGCCCGATACCGCCAATATCGCCTTTCTTAGCGGGCTTATCGCCGCGGTTCCCGGCGTGTCGGCGCTGCTCTCGGCACCAAGGCTTGGCAAACTGGGCGATCGCATCGGCACCTCGCGCATTCTGTTAGCAACGCTCGCCTGCGCGATTGTGCTCTTCTTCGCCATGTCCTTTGTTACCTCGCCATTGCAGCTTGGCATTCTGCGCTTTCTGCTCGGCTTTGCCGATGGCGCGATGCTGCCCGCCGTGCAGACGCTGCTGCTGAAGTACTCCAGCGAGCAGGTCACCGGGCGCATCTTTGGTTATAACCAATCCTTTATGTATCTTGGCAATGTTGCTGGCCCGCTGATGGGCGCCTCGGTCTCGGCGATGGCTGGCTTTCGCTGGGTCTTCGCCGCCACGGCGGTGGTGGTGCTGATTAACCTGATACAGCTGGCACGGGCATTTCGCCGCGTGCGGCAACCACGCTAAACGCAGGCCGGAAATAGATCTCCGGCCTGCGCCTCCTGGTTCTTTATATACTTCCCAACCCGCGACGCCGTTATTTCCCCAATGACCTTACTAACAGTGTGAATTAAAGCGCAAAAATAATAGATGCATCTCCTTTGCAACTACTAAATCGAGTGCTAACTTCATGCAACATCTCAAAAGGAAATAGCGCCATGAAAAATCTCATTGCTGAGTTATTGGTCAAGCTTGCGGAGAAGGAAGAGGAGTCGAAGGAGCTGGTCGCCCAGGTTGAAGCGCTGGAAATTGTCGTCACCGCGCTGCTGCGCCAGATGGCGGCCGCCGAGCAACAGTCGCTCATTTTAAGCGTTGAAGGCGCGCTGGCAGAGGCTCTGCCGGACGATCAGCCTTTATCCAGAGACTCAGAGCTGCTGCAAGAATACGTAAAAAAGCTTTTAAGGCACCCTCGCAGTTGAGCCCGCGTTAGCATGTAACATCTGTCATCTCACTGTCATCTGGGCTGCCTATAGTCGCTCTGTTTTATTTTCTTTAAGTATTTGTACATGGAGAATATTAAGTGAAACAGAGCGCGTTATATCTTGCACTATTATCCCTGCTTGCCTCGCCTGCTATTTATGCAGAATCATCTGTAGCGCCGGTTCTTGAAAGCCGCGCAGCTCACGGCGATATTTCCGCGCCCGGTGGCGCACGCCGTTTGACGGGCGACCAGACTGCCGCCCTGCGTGATTCCCTGAATGACAAGCCAGCCAAAAATATTATTCTGCTGATTGGCGACGGCATGGGCGATTCCGAAATTACCGCCGCGCGAAATTATGCCGAAGGGGCGGGCGGTTTCTTTAAAGGTATTGATGCGCTGCCGCTGACCGGCCAGTACACCCACTACTCGCTGGACAAAAAAAGCGGTAAACCTGATTACGTCACCGACTCTGCCGCCTCGGCGACAGCGTGGAGCACCGGCGTAAAAACCTATAACGGTGCGCTCGGCGTCGATATCCACGACAACGATCATATGACCATCCTTGAGATGGCAAAAGCCGCCGGTCTGGCGACGGGCGACGTCTCCACTGCTGAATTGCAGGACGCGACGCCTGCCGCACTGGTCTCCCATGTTATCTCTCGCCGCTGCTACGGCCCGACGGTGACCAGCGAGAAGTGCGCGCTTAACGCGCTGGAGAAGGGCGGCAAAGGCTCGATTACCGAACAACTGCTGAACGCGCGCCCGGACGTGACGCTCGGCGGCGGGGCAAAAACCTTCAGTGAAACCGCCACCGCCGGTGAGTGGCAGGGCAAAACCCTACGCGAGCAGGCGCAGGCGCGCGGTTACCAGCTGGTGAACGATGCCGCATCGCTTGCAGCAATCAGTACAGCCAATCAAGATAAACCGCTGCTCGGCCTGTTTGCCGACGGTAATATGCCGGTGCGCTGGGAGGGACCGAAAGCCTCTCTGCATGGCAACCTGGATAAACCTGCCGTGACCTGTACGCCAAACCCGAAACGCACCGACAGCGTGCCGACGCTGGCGGCGATGACGGAAAAAGCGATTGAACTGCTGAGCAAAAATGAGAAGGGCTTCTTCCTGCAAGTGGAAGGGGCTTCGATTGATAAACAGGATCACGCGGCGAACCCGTGCGGCCAGATTGGTGAAACTGTTGATCTCGACGAAGCGGTACAGAAAGCGCTGGAGTTTGCGCGTAAAGATGGCAATACGCTGGTGATCGTCACCGCAGACCACGCCCATGCCAGCCAGATCATCCCGGCAGATACCAAAGCACCAGGCCTGAGCCAGGCGCTGACCACCAAAGATGGCGCGGTAATGGCGATGACCTACGGCAACTCGGAAGAGGAGTCGATGGAGCATACCGGCACGCAGGTGCGCATTGCGGCGTACGGCCCGCATGCAGCGAACGTGGTGGGGCTGACGGATCAGACCGATCTCTTCTACACCATGAAAGCGGCGCTGAGCCTCAAGTAAGGGCTGCCCGGCGGTAAATCTTTGCTGCCGGGTGGTTTTTTCGCCAATTAGGACCATCCTTAAAGAGTTCATTGACAGAAGGATGGCGCTATGAAAATCACACTCCTCGTTACTCTTATCTTCGGTGTGCTGTTTATGACGGCGTTAAGCGCTGCCGAGAAAACACTGACCCCGCAACAACAACGTATGACGCTCTGCAACCAGCAGGCTAAGGCGCAGAACCTTGGCGGCGATGCGCGCAAGAGCTACATGAGCGACTGCCTGAAGAGCACCAAAACCGAGCCGGGGCAAAAGAGCCTGACACCGCAGCAGCAGCGGATGCGCGAATGCAACGCCCAGGCGACGCAGCAATCCCTGAAAGGCGATGACCGCAGTAAATTTATGAGCGCCTGCCTGAAAAAAGCGGCGTAATCCTCCCCGCGCGGGCGTACATCGCGCCCGCATACTCACCGTGTTTCTGCCGTTGTGTTGCTCCCCGCTTAATCTCTGCCAGGCTTAATTTGTGAGCTGTGTTGTCTTTTTTTCCTTTGCGAGTGTACGTCGCCAGACGTTACGCCCGTTTTGCCACACCAATACGGGAGCAAGAGTAATGAATTATCAATATGTTACCGACCTGAACGATCTGCCGGAAAACCAGCCGGTGAAATTCGATGTCGATGGCACCTCGCTTATCCTCATCCGCACCTTAACCCAGGTGCGCGCGTTCCAGAGCCGCTGTCCCCATGCCGGTGCGCCGCTTGAGCAGGGCGCAGTATGCGATGGGCGGCTGGTCTGCCCGTGGCATAAAGCCAACTTCGATATCACTAACGGCGAGTGGTGCGAGCCGCTGGCGCTGCAAAACCTGAAGCAGTATCCGGTGCATATTGAGCAGAACCGCGTACTGGTTAACCCGCGTCCGCTCTCGCCGACTACCCACAACACCATTCGTGGCGATGGCCCGCAAACGGTAGTGATCCTCGGGACCGGCGCGGCCGGTAGCTCGGCGGCGGTGACGCTGCGCGACGCCGGGTTTAACGGCCATCTGATGCTGATCGATAAAGAGAGCGAAGCGCCCTATGACCGCACGGCGCTAAGCAAATTTGTGCCGTCAGGCAAGATGAAGATCAGCGAAGTGCCGCAACTGCTGGATAAGGCGTTCTATGCCCAGCCGGGGGTGGAAAACATTGATCAAGAGGTGACAACGCTTGATGCTGAAGCGCATCAGCTGACGCTCGCCGACGGGCGTGAAATTACCTTCGATAAACTGCTGCTGGCGACCGGTGGACGCCCCGTCTGGCCGGAGATTAGCGGTAACCAGCTGGCGGGCGTGCATGTGCTGCGTGATATCCACCAGGCGCAGACGCTGCTCAGTGAAGTGGAAGATGAGCAGCAACTGGTGATTGTTGGTAACAGCTTTATCGCTATGGAGCTGGCGGCGGCGCTGCGTAACCAGGATGTCGATGTCACCGTCCTGTCGCGCCATGCGCTGCCGTTTGTGCCACAGTTCGGCGAAGAGATTGGCCGCCACTTTATGCAGTTGCATAAGCAGAATGGCGTCAAGTTTGTGACCGGCGAGCCAGCGGAGTTGCAGGGCGATAAGCACGTGCAGCGCGTGGCGCTGAAAGATGGTCGTACCATTCCGGCGCATGTGGTGGTGTTTGCCACCGGCGTAGAGCCTTCGACCGATCTGGTGGGCGATCTGCCCCACGAAGAGGATGGCAGCCTGACGGTGGATGAGTATCTGCGCGCCGCGCCCGATATCTGGGCGGTGGGCGATATCGCCACCTATCCGGCACCGGAAGGGCCTCGACGCATTGAGCACTGGCGCGTTGCGCAGCAGCAGGGGCGCATTGCGGCGCTCAATATGCTCGGTGAATCACAGCCCTTTGATCGGGTGCCCTTCTTCTGGACTACCCACTTCGGCACGCGTTTTGAATACCTCGGATATGCCCGCGAGTGGGACAGCATGAAGATGCTGGGCTCGTTTGAGAATAAACGTTTTGCCGTGCTCTACGGCCAGGAAGGGATGCTGAAAGCGGTGCTGAGCTGCGGCGAGAACACTGCCACGGCGGAACTGGTGCTGAAAATGCAGGAGCCGCTGACCATGCGTGCGGCCAGCGAACTCCTCTCGTAACGTTCGCGCCACGGTCTTATCGCCGTGGCGCTGCCTTTTACGCGCTCAGTTTTTCCGACTTCGCCATACAGGCGGCCATCGCGTCCATCACCGCAGCGCGAAAACCCTTATCTTCCAGCACCTTCACCGCTTCGATGGTGGTGCCGCCCGGCGAGCAGACCATATCTTTCAGTTCGGCAGGGTGTTTACCCGTTTCCAGCACCATCTTCGCCGAACCCATTACTGCCTGCGCAGCAAATTTATAGGCCTGCGCGCGCGGCATACCGCCCAGCACGGCGGCATCGGCCATCGCTTCGATAAACATAAACACATACGCCGGAGCCGAGCCGCTGACGCCGACTACCGGGTGGATCATCCCTTCGGCAATCACTTCCGCTTCGCCAAAGCAGCGGAAAATGGTCAGCACATCGGCGGTATCTTCAGACGTCACCAGCGCATTTGGCGTGATGGAGGTCATCCCGGCGTTAACCAGCGCGGGGGTGTTCGGCATCACGCGGATAATTTTGCGGTCGTGGCCCAGCGCGCGCGCCAGCTGATCGAGCGTTACGCCCGCCGCGATGGAGACCACCAGCGTCTCTTTGTTCAGGCTGGAGGCGATATCGCTAAGCACTTTCACCATGATGTTCGGCTTCACGGCGCCAAAGACAATATCGGCGATCTGCGCCACTTCCTGCGCGCTTTGCGCGGCGTTAATGCCATACTCCTGTTGCAGGGCGGCGACCTTATCAGGCGTTGGCGTGTAAACCCAAATCTGCCCCGGTTTCACCTCGCCGCTGGCGATCAGCCCGCCGAGAATCGCCTTACCCATGTTACCGCAGCCGATAAAACCGATTTTCTTTTCCATCACGTCCCTCTCTGCTTGTTATTGCATGTGATTCATAGCTTAACGCGCTTTTCCGGCGAGGGCGAAAGGATCTCTGCTTTCCCCGGCGGGCAATTAAAGGGACAATGCGCCGAAACAAAAAGGAGTCACCATGGCGATATGGGTTGATGCGGACGCCTGTCCGAATGTGATTAAAGAGATTTTATTTCGCGCTGCGGAGCGGACACAGACGCCGTTAACGCTGGTCGCTAACCAGAATCTGCGCGTGCCGCCCTCGAAGGTGATCCGCGCGCTCAGGGTGCCGGCAGGCTTTGACGTTGCCGATAACGAAATCGTACGCCTCTGCGCGACGGATGATCTGGTGATCACCGCCGATATTCCGCTGGCGGCGGAGGTCATAGCAAAAGGGGCGGCAGCGCTTAACCCGCGCGGTGAGCGCTACACGGAAGCGACCATCCGCGAGCGGCTGACCATGCGCGATTTTATGGATACGTTGCGCGCCAGCGGCATTCAGACCGGCGGCCCGGACTCCCTCTCGCAGCGCGATCGCCAGCAGTTCGCCGCGCAGCTCGATAAGTGGCTGCTTGAGCGCCAGCGCCGCCAGACACCGTAACCGGGCTTGTCAGTTTTTATCACTTCCAGTAAGGTTGCCGCTACAGGTGATGCCACGGAAACTTTACAGCCTCAATGGCTGCGCCAGAACGTTCTAATGCACAAAATTGGGAGTGTGTAACGTTACTCTTACGCAGCACGCGCCGTTGGTTTAGTGCTATCATCGCCATCTTATTGTTGTCCCCCAACCGGGGGCCTGGAGGAACAACCTGCTCATGACGCTACCCATCTTTCTCATCGGCGCACGCGGCTGCGGTAAAACCACTGTTGGCCGGGCGCTGGCGCTGTCACAGGGCTTCCAGTTTATCGATACCGATAGCTGGTTGCAGGAAGAGGCGCAGCAGACCGTTGCGCAAATCGTAGAGCAGGAGGGGTGGGCCGGTTTTCGCGCCCGCGAAACGGCAGCACTTGAAGCCGTGACCGAACCCGCTCTGGTCATCGCCACCGGCGGCGGCATTATTCTCAGCGACTATAACCGCCGTTTTATGCGCGAGCACGGGCGCGTGATTTACCTCTGCGCGCCGGTCGATGTGCTGGCAGGACGGCTGGAAGCCTTTCCGCAAGAGGGGCTACGCCCTACGCTGACCGGCAAGCCGATCAGCGAAGAGGTGAGCGAAGTGCTCGCCACCCGCGATGCGCTTTACCGCGATGCGGCACACTTTGTGGTGGATGCCGCGCAGCCGCCGCTGGCGGTGGTGGCAGAAATTGAGGCGGCTTTACGGCTGGCGCGCGCCAGTTAGCGAAACGTTTGACTATACTTATCTCTCTAACCACAAAAGGAGAATAAGCTATGCCGACTAAACCGCCCTATCCGCGTGAAGCCCGTGTTGTAGCTGTTGAGAAGGGACCCAGCGACGCGACTGTCACCTGGTATGAACTGCGCGCGGATCATCCGAAGCCGGACTCATTGATCAGCGAACACCCCTCGGAGCAGGAAGCGCTGGATGCGAAAAAGCGTTACGAGGATCCCGATAAAAGCTAACCCGGCGATCCCGCCAGTATGATTTCCTGAACCTTTCAGAAAGTCGCTTGCATCACATTTTTTGACTGGCTTAATGCCAGTCACTGTTTATATTCATTATTACTGGAATTTATTAGAACACAGGAGTGGCACATTCTCTTTACACGGCGGCGGTGATCCATCCTCCGTCGGTTGTTGTGTAGAGAATCATAACTAAAAGCAGTTTTGAAAGGCGGTAAGCAAAGATGAGTGCGACGTTGGCGATCCTCACCATAGGTGTGGTGCCGGTAAAAGAGATCCTGCCGCTTCTGGCAGAGCATGTTTCAGAAGATCAAATCACCCATGTCAGCCTGCTGGGGAAGATGGACCCGGCACAAGTTCGTATCGATTATTGCGTTGATCCCGGCGAGACCGCCATCCCGACACGTCTGAGCGACGACAGCCTCGGCATGGTTTCGCGCCAGAAGGTGGAGCGCGATCTGCAAAGCGTGATCGAAGTGCTCGATAACCAGGGGACCTATGACGTCATTCTGCTGATGAGCACCGCCGATATCCGCGGCTTAAACGCGCGAAATGCCATTCTGATTGAACCGCAGCGCATCATTCCCCCGCTGGTTGCCTCGATTGTTGATGGTCACCAGGTCGGCGTGATTGTGCCGGTACCTGAACTGATGGCACCGCAGAAGAAGAAGTGGCAGGTGCTGGAAAAAGAGCCACTGTATGAGCTCTGCCACCCCTATCAGGCGAGCGAGACGGAATTGATTGACGCCGGAAGAGCGCTGCTGGAACGCGGTGCCGATGTACTGATGCTCGACTGTCTTGGCTTCCATCAGCTGCATCGCGATCTGCTGCAAAAAGCGCTGGATGTCCCGGTTTTACTCTCCAATGTGCTGGTGGCGCGCCTGGCCTCAGAACTGCTGGTATAGCCGCAGAACGGCGCAATTTCGCGTGACATCACTTAAGCCCGGCCTCTATAGTGGTTTTCCAGTCATTTCTCTATAAGGGCCTGTTTATGCTTCAAAGTAATGAATACTTTTCCGGTAAAGTGAAGTCCATTGGGTTTACCAGCAGCAGCACCGGCCGCGCCAGCGTCGGCGTGATGATGGAAGGGGAGTACACCTTCTCCACCGCGCAGCCGGAAGAGATGACGGTGGTCAGCGGCGCGCTGAATGTGCTGTTGCCAGGCGAAACCGAATGGAAAACGCATGCCGCCGGCGAAGTGTTCAATGTCCCGGGTCACAGCGAATTCCATCTGCAGGTCGCCGAGCCGAGTGCCTATCTCTGCCGTTATCTGTAACGCTTGCGCCTTCCGGCGACAAAAAAGCCCGGTAGCGCTGCGCTGACCGGGCCTGTGAAAGTGAGTCGCTAAAATCGTTAGCGCTGGGCTTCGCCGCCCAGGCCTTCCACCAGATTTTGAATCAGTGCCGCCAGCTCGCCGGTCATCAGAATAAAATCGGCATCGAAACGCTGGGCATAATCTTCCCGGTCGATATCTTCATTCTGATCGCGCAGCTCATCGCTGAACTTCAGGCGTTTTACCGAGCCATCATCACAGATCATAAACTGGATGCGCTGCTGCCAGTCGAGGGCCAGTTTGGTCACCACTTTGCCTGCTTCAATGTGCACGGCGATTTCGTCGCTCACCAGATCCTGCTTTTTCGCGCGGATCACGCCGCCATCTTCCAGCATCGCTTTCAGCTCGGCTTCGTCCAGCAGTTGGAACCCTTGCGCGACGGTGCCGGAGCGTACCCACTCGGTCAGCGTCAGCTCAATCGGGTTTTCCATCGTCAGCGGTACGACCGGGAGAGAGCCGAGGCTTTTACGCAGCAGCGCCAGCGTATCTTCCGCTTTTTTTGCGCTGGCGCAGTCGACCATAATCAGGCCGTTGACGGTGTCGATCCACATCATCGTCTGGCTGTAGCGGCTGAAGGCGCGCGGCAGCAGCGAGTGCAGCACTTCATCTTTCAGCGCATCTTTTTCGGTTTTTTTCAGTTTGCGCGCCTGCTCGGCTTCAAGGCGGGCGATTTTCGCTTCCAGCGCCTGTTTCACCACCGGCGTCGGCAGGATTTTCTCTTCTTTACGCGCGCAGATAATAATCTGACCGTTGTTGGTGTGGGTCAGCGCTTCGCTGTGTGAGCCCATCGGTGGAACCCAACCGGTTTTCGCCATATCCTGACTACCGCATGGCGTAAACGAGAGCGGGGCGAGCTGTTTTTCCATCTCTTCCGCACGGAGCGCCACATCGCGGCTGAGACGGTATACCATTAAATTTTTGAACCACAGCATGATTTTTTCCACGGCCTTGTCGTTAAATGCAGCGGGCATAATAGCGAATTGTCGCCGCGCTTGCATTGCTAATGCGTGGTCCACTACGAGGAGTTTGATGTGCGTATCGGTATCGATTTGGGTGGTACAAAGACAGAGATTATTGCGCTGGACGAGAGCGGCGAGACGCTGTTCCGCCATCGGCAGCCGACGCCGCGCGACTATCTGCAGACCATTGAGCTTATCGCTTCGCTGGTCGACTTAGCGGAAAAAGAGACCGGCCAGCGCGGCACGGTTGGCATGGGTATTCCGGGCTCTATCTCGCCCTATACCGGGGTGGTGAAGAACGCCAACTCCACGTGGCTCAACGGTAAACCCTTTGATAAAGACTTAAGCCAGCGCCTTAATCGTGAAGTGCGCCTTGCGAACGATGCCAACTGTCTGGCGGTGTCGGAAGCGGTCGACGGCGCGGCAGCGGGCGCGCAGACGGTGTTTGCGGTGATTATCGGCACCGGCTGCGGCTCCGGTATTGCGCTCAATGGCCATTCGCATATCGGCGCTAACGGTACGGCGGGCGAGTGGGGGCACAATCCGCTGCCGTGGATGGATGAGGATGAGCTGCGTTACCGTAATGAAGTGCCCTGCTATTGCGGCAAACAGGGGTGCATTGAGACCTTTATCTCCGGCACCGGGTTTGGCACCGATTACCAGCGACTGAGCGGCCAGGCGTTGAAGGGCAACGAGATTATTCGCCTGGTGAACGAGCAGGACGCGGTTGCCGAGCTGGCGCTGAGCCGCTATGAGATGCGGCTGGCGAAATCACTGGCGCATGTGGTGAATATCCTCGATCCCGATGTGATCGTGCTGGGCGGCGGGATGAGTAATGTCGATCGTCTGTACCAGACTGTACCCGGTTTAATGCAGAAGTGGGTTTTTGGCGGCGAGTGTGAAACGCCAATCCGCAAAGCGTTGCACGGGGATTCCAGCGGCGTGCGCGGCGCCGCATGGCTCTGGCCGCAGGGGGAGTAGGCCGCGAAACCGCCCAGGCCGGATAAGCGGTTACGCGCCATCCGGCAATTGGACTGGATTGGTGGAAGGGTTCCGTTCACCAGGCGTTGGGGAGTTTCATTAATCTCTTGTGCAGTGAACGGGACAAGGGGGGGGCCGCTCCCCCCTTGTCAATCCCCGCGGCCCCGCGAGGAAATCGGTGCTGCGCACTGCGCTCACCTCCCGCGTGCCTGACTGCGGCCGGCTCGACTCGACTTGCTCGCCCGTTCCGGGACTCGCTCCCTGTCTCGGTTCGCCTCTGTCCGCCATCCATGGCGTCCAGACCTTGTCATTCACGCTCCGGCTCGCCGATTTCAGCGGGGACACA
Source organism: Kosakonia cowanii JCM 10956 = DSM 18146 (assembly GCF_001975225.1). Classification (NCBI taxonomy): domain Bacteria; kingdom Pseudomonadati; phylum Pseudomonadota; class Gammaproteobacteria; order Enterobacterales; family Enterobacteriaceae; genus Kosakonia; species Kosakonia cowanii. The sequence continues at coordinate 2,290,607 of NZ_CP019445.1, forward strand.
ACCCCATCGCTTTCATATTGCAGATAAAAGCAAAGACGGTGTCGCTGCAGGCTCGCTTTTGTAGGCCGGATAAGGCGTTAGCCGCCATCCGGCAATGGTGCCGCGGAGATAATGCCGGATGGCGCGTACCGCTTATCCGGCCTACGCGGTTTCAGCGGCATGATGCCGCTGCCTACTGCACCTGGTGAACGGAACCATTCCACCAGTGCAACATGCCGCACCCATTGCCGGATGGCGGCTACGCCTTATCCGGCCTACTGCACCGCATACTTCCCATCCAGCTTGCTGTAGCCAAGCCCGTTTATCTTCTTCACCTTAATCTGCACCGGAATTCGCTCCTTCATCGCCTCGACGTGGCTTATCACGCCGATGGTTTTGCCGGTGGCATTTAACGCATCGAGCGCATCCAGTGCCGTATCCAGCGTTTCACTATCCAGCGTGCCGAAGCCCTCATCGAGGAACAGCGAATCAATACGCGTTTTGTGGCTCACCAGATCGGATAGCGCCAGCGCCAGCGCAAGGCTCACCAGGAAGCTTTCGCCGCCGGAGAGCGTGCGGGTATCGCGCACCGCATCCGCCTGCCAGGTATCGACCACCTCCAGCTCCAGCGCATCGCTCACTTTGCGTTTGAGCAGATAGCGCCCGTGCAGGCGGGTCAGCTGGTTATTTGCCAGCCAGACCAGGTTATCCAGCGTCAGCCCCTGGGCGAACTTACGGAACTTATCCCCCTCTTTGGAGCCAATCAGCGCATTGAGATGGCCCCAGTCATCGCAGCGGGCGCTGGCGTGCTCAATCTGCTGTAGCACTGTCTGCTGGCGTTTGCGGTTATCCGTATCCTGTTTCAGCTGCTGGCGCACCTCGCCCTGGCTGGTGGTGTTCTCGCGCAGCTGTCGTGCAAGCTGCTCCAGCGTCGGAGCGGTGCTCTCCACGCTGGCATCCGCCGCAAGCCCGGCGGGGCGCTGCTGCTGATGGTCAGTGAGCGCCTGCTCTGCGCTTGCCGCCAGTGCCTGTTTCTGCTGGCAATCGCTCTCCAGCGTCTGGCGCAGCTGCGCAAGGCGTTGATGTTCGCCATCATCAAGCAGGGCGCGCAGGAAGGCGTCGCGATCGTCAAAAATGCTCGCCGCCAGCGCATCGTTAAATGCCTGCTCAGATTGACGCTCGCTCTCCGCCACCTGCGCCAGTTGCTGATGCAGGGTTTGCCACTGGCTTTGCAGCGCCAGGCAGGCATCGTGCACTTTGCGCCACCCCTCCAGCGCCACGCGTGCTTCGCCAACGGCGATATCGTCTTCGGGCAGCGTGTCGAGGATTGGCGCCAACTGCGCCAGCTGCTCCTGCAACGCGGTAAGCTGCTGCTGATGCGCCTGCCACTGCTGCGCTTCATCGGCGCGCGCGGCCAGCCACGACGCTTCGTCATCTTCGGCGGGCAGCGCCAGGTCGAGTGCTGCAAGGGTGGCGGCCAGGCTTTCGCGGCGGCGCTCAACCGCCTGCTGATACTGCTCGCTCTGCTGGCGCAGCTCATTGATCTGTTGTTGCAGGGTGAGGCGCTGATTGAGCAAGTAAAGCTGATGCTCGTAGGCATCCTGCGCGCTTTGCCAGCTGTTGAGATCGCGCTGCGGCTCAAGGGTAACGTTCAGCGCGGCGCAGGCCTTTGCCCACGCCTCAAGCCAGCTGCGCTCCTCTTCCTCAAGCAGTTTCGCTTCGCGCTCATCTTTCTCGTAACGCTCGGCGAGGCCTTTTAGCCGCTCACCGAGCGCCACGCCCGCCTCCTTCATCGTGCGCACTTCCAGATCGAGTGCATTAAAGCGCGTCTGGTTTACGCCCGGCTCGATGGCCTGATAGTGGGCGACCGCCGGGTGCTCCGTTGCGCCGCACAGCGGGCAGGGGTGGCCAGGCTGGAGGCGCGCGCGCTCGCTTTCGAGATCCTTAATCCGGCTCTCCAGCTCGCAAATGGTGCGCACCTCGCTCAGTAACTGATTCTTCTCTTTATAGAGCTCGCGTTTGCGCGCCAGCTCGGCGGTCAGTTTCTCCTGCTCCGCTTTCAGATCCAGCAGGCTCTGCTGGCGCTGGCTCAACTGCTTGCGCAGCGGCGCGTAGCGGGCGTGCAGGGCGGTAAGCTGCTGGCGCAGCGGGCGGTTTTGCGCGCAGAGCGCCATCGCCGCCGCCGTCTCCTCAAGGCTCATCTCAAGGGTGGAGAGTGGCAACGTGCGCAGGCGCTCCTGCTGACTCTGCACCCGCTGCTGCGCCGCGAGCCACTGCTTTTTCTCCTCCGCCAGCTGGCTGAAGAGCGCTCGCCAGCCGGTTAATTCACTCTGCCAGCGCTGGAAGCGGGCATGCTCGTTTAACCACGTCTCCAGGATTTGCCGCGACGCAAGCAGCGAGGCTTGCTGCTGCGCGGCGCTGGCGCGTATCTGCGCGCGTTGTAACAGGCTGGCCTGTAAGCGAGTATTCACTTCCTCGCTCTGCGTGCGGGTACGCGTCAGGGTTTTACGCTGCTCTTCAAGCCGCTCCCACAGCGGGCGAAGCTGCTGCGCCGGTTGCGCCAGTTCAAGAGCCGCAAGCTGCGGCCTGGCGTCATTACGAGCCTGCAGCGCCTGCGCCAGCGTCGCTTTCGCCCGCCCGCGCGCCGCTTGTAGCTCCGCTTCGCGGCTGAGCCACTGTGCCTGCGCCTGCGCACTGCGCTGGGCGCTCAGCAGCGTCTGCTCTTCGTCAGTCAGTACTTGCAAACGTTGCTCAAGCTGCGCCCGCTGCTCGGTATCCAGCAGAACGACGCCCTCGGCCTGCGCGCGCAGCTGTTCCAGCTCGCCTTTGGCGCTTTTATGCTTCTCAAACACCATCGCCGAAATCTGCCCGTAGATCTCGGTGCCGGTCAGCTCCTCGAGCAGTTCGGCGCGCTCGCGCGGTTTGGCATTGAGGAATGCGGCGAACTGCCCCTGCGAGAGCAGCATTGAGCGGGTGAAACGGCCATAATCCAGCCCGGTGAGGGAGGCGGTGAGATCGAGCTTATCTTTGACTTTATCGGCGAGGATCTTCCCTGTTTCGCAAAGTGCCAGCTCGACGCGCGGGGCCTGCAAATTGCCATCCGCCAGCCCGCGGGCGCGCGTCTGGCTCCAGAAGGCGCGATAGGCAACCCCTTTGACTTCAAACTCCACCTCCGCCAGACACTCGGCGGTATCGCGGGTCATCAGGTCGTTTTGCGACTGTGACAGGGTGCTGAGGCGCGGCGTTTCGTGATAGAGAGCAAGGCAGATTGCATCCAGCAGGGTGGTTTTCCCGGCCCCGGTGGCACCGGTAATGGCGAACAGCCCGTTGCTGGCGAAGGGCTCTTCGGTAAAGTCGATTTTCCACTCGCCTTTCAACGAGTTGATATTTTTCAGCCGTAAACTGAGGATCTTCATGCGTCATTCTCCTCATCCAGCGCCTGACGGGTCTCGCTGAACAGCGTATGTAAGCGCGCACTCTGCATCTCGTCGAGCTCCTCCTGTGCCAGCCTGCGGTCAAAGACCTCTTCCACTTTTAATTCGCTTAAGGTTTCGCGAAGCTCGCCTGCCATCAGGCGATTACGCAGTTCGCGGCTGCGGCGTAACAGCAGCACTTCAACGGGCAGATCTTCGGTTACCTGCTGGATTTTGCGCTGCATATCGACCAGATAGTCGCTGCTGACAATCTCAATATCGAGCCACACCGGCGGCGTGCTGGGCGCATCGCGCCACTGCTCAAGCTGACGGCAGATATCGGCAAACTCGCCCTTAATCACCGCCAGCGGCTGAGTGGCGGGCACGTCAAGCGTGGTCACCTCTGCCAGCTTGCCGTCAGCGAATGTCACCAGATTGACACCTTTACTTTTTCCGGTCTCATCAAAGCTGAGGGGAATCGGCGAGCCGCAGTAGCGAATATGCTCCGTGCCGCCGATTTTCTGCGCGCGATGGATATGGCCGAGCGCGATGTAATCCGCCGGGGGAAAGTTTTGTGCAGGGAAAGCATCCAGCGTGCCGATATAGATATCACGCACCGCGTCACTTTTACTGGCGCCGACGGTAGTCAAATGGCCGCTGGCGATAATCGGTAACGGCTTATCGCCGCGCAGGTCGCAGGCGGCCTGATACTGCTGCTGGTAGTAGTCGGTGATGGCTGCCAGCAGGTGCTGCTGTTTTTGCTGCCCGGACATCCCCGCCTGGCTGACGGTAATGTCGCGCGGGCGCAGAAAGGGCACCGGGCAGAAGACCGCGCCGGGTTCGCCGTCGCGGCGATAGAGCAGAAACGGCGCAACGCCTGCGCTGGCAACCACGGTGGTGTTGAGATAAGCGAGGATCTCTTTTGATTCATTGAGGGTCGCCACAGAGTCATGGTTGCCTGCCAGCACGATTAGCTGGCAGCCGGTGCGCTGCAAATTGACCACAAAGCGGTTATAGAGCTCGCGGGCGTAACTTGGTGGCGATCCGGTATCGAAAATGTCGCCCGCCACCACGATAGCGTCGACCTGCTGCTGCTCGGCCGTGGTTAACAGCCAGTCAAGAAAAGCGCTGTGCTCGGCGGCGCGGCTTTTGCTGTAGAAGTTTTGGCCGAGATGCCAGTCCGATGTGTGAAGAATGCGCATAGTGGTCCCGTGGCAAAAAAGCATAACGGCGATTATAAACATTAAGCGGGTCAGGGACATCGCCTGGCGCAAATTTGCGTTGTCACAATCGCGCGGGCTGGGTCATATAGCGGTCATGTTATTCATAAATCTGTCATAAAACTGACGCATAATGGCGACGCTATTTATACTGCAGACTAATTAATACAGGGCGAATGATGGCGAGACGAATTCTGGTCGTGGAAGACGAAGCACCGATCCGTGAAATGGTGTGCTTTGTGCTCGAACAAAATGGTTTTCAGCCGGTTGAAGCTGAAGATTTTGACAGCGCGGTAAACCAGCTTAATGAACCCTGGCCGGATCTGGTGCTGCTGGACTGGATGTTACCCGGCGGGTCCGGCATTCAATTTATCAAGCACCTGAAGCGCGAAGCGATGACCCGCGATATTCCGGTGATGATGCTCACCGCGCGCGGTGAAGAGGAAGATCGCGTTCGCGGCCTTGAGACGGGCGCCGATGATTACATCACCAAGCCCTTCTCGCCGAAAGAGCTGGTGGCGCGCATTAAAGCCGTGATGCGCCGCATTTCGCCGATGGCGGTGGAAGAGGTGATTGAGATGCAGGGCTTAAGCCTTGATCCCTCCTCCCATCGCGTTATGACCGGCGAAAATCCCCTCGATATGGGCCCCACCGAATTTAAACTCTTACACTTCTTTATGACCCACCCGGAGCGCGTTTACAGCCGCGAACAGCTGCTGAACCACGTCTGGGGCACCAATGTCTATGTTGAAGACAGAACCGTAGACGTGCATATTCGTCGTCTGCGTAAAGCGCTGGAAGGGAGTGGACACGACCGGATGGTGCAGACGGTACGCGGCACGGGATATCGTTTTTCGACCCGTTTCTGAAATTTGACAGGAGTGTGACGCGTGCTGGAAAGGCTGTCATGGAAAAGGCTGGTGCTGGAGCTCCTCCTTTGTTGTATCCCCGCCTTTATTCTGGGCGCGATGTTCGGCTATCTGCCGTGGTTTTTGCTGGCGGCAGTGACCGGGCTTCTGATCTGGCACTTCTGGAATCTGCTGCGTCTCTCCTGGTGGCTATGGGTCGATAAAAGCATGACGCCGCCGCCCGGCACCGGCAGCTGGGAGCCGCTGCTCTACGGCCTGCACCAGATGCAGATGCGCAATAAAAAGCGCCGCCGCGAGTTGGGCAACCTGATCAAACGCTTTCGCAGCGGCGCCGAGTCGCTGCCGGATGCGGTGGTATTGACCACGGAAGAGGGGATGATCTTCTGGTGTAACGGCCTTGCGCAACAACTGCTGGGGCTGCGCTGGCCCGATGATAACGGGCAGAACATCCTCAACCTGCTGCGCTACCCCGAATTTACCCAATACCTGAAAAGCCAGTCCTTCAGCAAACCGCTCAATCTGGTGCTTAACAACGGTCGCCACCTGGAGATCCGCGTAATGCCCTACAGCGAACAACAACTGCTGATGGTGGCGCGTGATGTCACGCAGATGCACCAGCTGGAAGGGGCCAGACGCAACTTCTTCGCTAACGTCAGCCATGAGCTGCGCACACCGCTGACGGTGTTGCAGGGCTACCTTGAGATGATGCAGGAGCAGACGCTGGAAGGCGCGCCGCGTGAAAAAGCATTACACACTATGCGTGAGCAAACCTCGCGGATGGAGGGGCTGGTGCGCCAGCTTCTGACCCTGTCAAAAATCGAAGCGGCGCCGACGCATGGCGCAAATGAAGTGATTGATGTGCCGATGATGCTGCGCGTGGTGGAGCGGGAAGCGCAAACCCTCAGCCAGCAGAAACAGAGCTTTAGCTTTGAAATCGACAGCCAGTTGAAAGTGCTGGGCAGTGAAGAGCAACTGCGCAGCGCCATCTCAAACCTGGTCTATAACGCGGTGAATCACACCCCCGCCGGGACGCACATTACCGTGCGCTGGCAGCCGGTGGCGCACGGCGCTGAGTTCAGCGTTGAGGATAATGGGCCGGGGATCGCCGCCGAGCATATTCCACGCCTCACCGAGCGTTTCTACCGCGTGGATAAAGCGCGCTCGCGCCAGACCGGCGGTAGCGGGCTTGGGCTGGCAATAGTCAAACATGCGGTTAATCACCACGATAGCCGCCTTGATATCAGCAGCACGCCGGGCAAAGGGACGCGTTTTAGCTTTGTCCTGCCGGAACGCCTGATTGCCAAAAACGCCCACCCATAACCCCCTTGTCAGCTTATCTTTCCGGCGGCTCGTGACGGCGAGCCGCTCTGCCTCGCCTCATCCCGCGCCTGCAACGTAGTTTGTACGGTTGTTGCTTTTTTGTTCGCACGATCAGCCACGTGTTTTTCTGATAAATAGAGTTTTTCACTGGCTGGATTCTACTGTTTAGTATAACTATCTGGTTTTGCGATCCCGACTTGCCTTTAAACGTTATAAGCGTTTAAATTGCGCCCCATGCATTGTCAGACCGACTGTGTTTGCGTGGTAAACCGAAAAACTATTCTTCGCCACGCAGTGCATTAAGCATTTCCCGCTGATTTAACGCGTTAATGATGCGTTATTGTCCGGTGCGGAGAGGCTAATTATTCAACATATTTACGACACCACATCCACAGGCAGTAAACATTATGACCCATCACTTAAAACCGCGTGACATCATCGCGCTGGGCTTTATGACCTTCGCACTGTTTGTTGGTGCAGGTAATATTATTTTTCCTCCCATGGTCGGCTTACAGGCGGGTGAATTCGTCTGGACGGCGGCGCTGGGCTTCCTGATTACTGCAGTGGGCCTGCCGGTGCTAACGGTGGTTGCGCTGGCGAAAGTGGGCGGCGGCATTGATAGCCTTAGCACCCCGATCGGCAAAGTGGCCGGCGTGCTGCTGGCAACGGTCTGCTATCTGGCCGTGGGGCCGCTGTTCGCTACGCCGCGTACCGCAACCGTTTCGTTTGAAGTGGGCATCGCGCCGCTGACCGGCGACGGCTCTATGGCGCTGCTGATCTACAGCCTGGTCTACTTTGCGCTGGTGATCCTGGTCTCTCTCTATCCGGGCAAACTGCTTGATACCGTTGGCAATTTCCTCGCACCGCTGAAAATCATCGCTCTGACGATTCTGGCAATCGCCGCGCTGGTGTGGCCAGCCGGTCCGATCAGCCACGCGCTGGAAGCCTACCAGACCGCGCCGTTCTCTAACGGTTTCGTCAATGGCTACCTGACGATGGACACCCTCGGCGCGATGGTCTTCGGGATTGTTATCGTTAATGCCGCCCGTTCGCGCGGCGTGACCGAAGCGCGTCTGCTGACCCGCTACACCGTCTGGGCGGGCCTGATGGCCGGTGTTGGCCTGACGCTGCTCTACCTGGCGCTCTTCCGCCTCGGCTCCGACAGCGCGACGCTGGTCGATCAGTCTGTTAACGGCGCGGCGATTCTGCATGCCTACGTCCAGCACACCTTTGGTGGTGCGGGCAGCTTCCTGCTGGCGGCGCTGATCTTCATCGCCTGCCTGGTGACGGCGGTTGGCCTGACCTGCGCTTGCGCAGAGTTCTTCGCCCAGTACCTGCCGCTCTCTTATCGTGCGCTGGTCTTTATCCTCGGCATCTTCTCCATGGCGGTCTCAAACCTTGGTCTGAGCCACCTGATCCAGATTTCAATTCCGGTGCTGACCATGATCTATCCGCCGTGTATCGTGCTGGTGGTCTTGAGCTTTACCCGCTCTTTCTGGCATTGTTCCACCCGCGTAATTGCGCCGACCATGTTTATCAGCCTGCTTTTTGGTATCCTTGACGGCGTGAAAGCCTCCGCGTTTGCTGAGCACCTTCCGCTCTGGACACAGCGCTTACCGCTGGCGGAGCAGGGCCTGGCCTGGCTGTTGCCGAGCCTGGTGATGGTGGTTCTGGCCGCTATCTGGGATCGCGCGGCGGGACGTCAGGTGACTTCCAGCGCGCATTAACAGCAGCAAGCACGGTTTGTTGAACCACGGGGTAGCGCACTCCGTGGTTTTTTATTTTTTGTGATGAATAACGGCAGTGGAAACGATGGAAAGTACGAATAAGCTGAAGCGTGGGCTAAGCACCCGCCACATTCGCTTTATGGCGCTGGGTTCAGCGATCGGCACCGGGCTGTTTTACGGCTCCGCGGACGCCATCAAAATGGCCGGGCCCAGCGTGTTGCTGGCCTACATTATCGGCGGGGTTGCGGCGTATATCATTATGCGTGCGCTGGGCGAGATGTCCGTGCATAACCCCTCCGCCAGCTCCTTCTCACGCTATGCGCAGGAAAACCTCGGCCCGCTGGCCGGTTATATCACTGGCTGGACCTACTGCTTTGAAATTCTGATTGTGGCCATCGCCGACGTCACCGCCTTCGGCATCTATATGGGCGTCTGGTTCCCGACGGTGCCGCACTGGATCTGGGTGTTGAGCGTGGTGCTGCTGATCTGCGCTATCAACCTGATGAGCGTAAAAGTCTTCGGCGAGCTGGAGTTCTGGTTCTCTTTCTTTAAAGTCGCCACCATTATCATCATGATCGCCGCCGGTTTCGGCATCATCATCTGGGGTATCGGCAACAGCGGGCAACCGACCGGCATCAGCAATCTCTGGAGCCACGGCGGCTTCTTCAGTAACGGCTGGCTGGGCACGGTAATGGCGCTGCAAATGGTGATGTTCGCCTACGGCGGCATCGAAATCATCGGTATCACCGCCGGTGAAGCGGAAGAGCCGGAGAAGTCGATTCCGCGCGCCATCAACTCGGTGCCGATGCGTATTCTGGTGTTTTATGTCGGCACGCTGTTCGTGATTATGTCGATCTACCCGTGGAACCAGGTGGGCACCAACGGTAGCCCGTTTGTGCTGACCTTCCAGCATATGGGCATCACCTTTGCCGCCAGCATCCTGAACTTTGTCGTGCTGACCGCTTCCCTGTCGGCGATCAACAGCGATGTGTTTGGTGTCGGGCGTATGCTGCACGGCATGGCGGAGCAGGGCAGTGCGCCGAAAATGTTCGCCAAAACCTCCCGCCGCGGTATTCCGTGGGTAACGGTGCTGGTGATGACGCTGGCGCTGCTGATGGCGGTCTATCTCAACTACATCATGCCGGAGAATGTCTTCCTGGTGATTGCCTCGCTGGCGACCTTCGCGACGGTATGGGTGTGGATTATGATCCTGCTGTCGCAGATTGGTTTCCGCCGTCGCCTCTCGGTGGATGAAGTGAAAGCGCTGAAGTTTAAAGTGCCGGGCGGCGTGGCGACCACCGTTGCCGGGCTGATCTTCCTGGTGTTTATCATCGCGCTGATTGGCTGGCACCCGGAAACCCGCATTTCGCTCTATGTCGGCTTTGCATGGATTGTGCTGCTGCTGATTGGCTGGGCGTTTAAGCGCCGGGCGTAATCTCCGGTAGCGTCGTTTTCCTTCGTAGGCCGGGTAAGGCGCAGCCGCCACCCGGCGTTATGCCTGATGGCGCTACGCTTATCAGGCCTACGATCTCTGCGCATTTAAACGCTGACATAAATTCTCTGGCGTTATTGTTTCGCCCTTGTAGGCCGGGTAAGGCATAGCCGCCACCCGGCGCTGTGCCTGATGGCGCTGCGCTTATCGGGCCTACGATCTCTCCCCCATTTTTTTCGTCTTACCTCTGCGCCCCGTCTCTCAACCCCTTAAAAAATTTGAAAGAAGGAGGCGTGCCGGGCCGAACGTTGGCTACAGTGATCCTGATTACGTAAAGGGGATCGTTGATGTTGAATGCATGGCACCTGCCCGTCGCGCCGTTTGTCAAAGCGCACCAGCAGCAGTTAATCATTAACCTCTGGCTGCGCGGAACGGATTTACCGTCGCGCGTCACGCTGCGAATTGAGATCGATAACGAAGAGACGCCGGTTGCAATGCACCGCGCGCGCAACACCGCCAATAATGGCGTCACCCTCTGGCGCGCCGCCATTGATATCAGCAACGGCCAGCCGCGCCGCCGCTACAGTTTTAAGCTGCTGTGGGACGATCGCCAGCTCTGGTTTACCCCGCAAGGGTTTAGCCGCTTCCCGCCCGCCAGGCTTGAGCAGTTTGCCATCGATGCGCCCGATGAAGGCCCGGCGTGGGTCGCCGATCAGGTCTTCTACCAAATCTTCCCGGATCGCTTTGCCCGTAGCGAAGCGCGCACCGCACAGCAGGATCAGCGTTACTGGCACCATGCCGCAGGGCGCGAAATTCGTTTTTGTGACTGGGATGAGCCGCTTACCGGCGAGGCGGGCGGGTCGACCTTTTACGGCGGCGATCTGGACGGTATCAGCGAAAAGCTGCCGTACCTGAAAAAGCTCGGCGTCACCGCGCTCTACCTCAACCCGGTGTTTGTCGCGCCCAGCGTGCATAAATATGACACCGAAGATTACCGCCACGTCGACCCGCAGTTTGGCGGCGATGAGGCGCTGCTGCGTCTGCGCCATAACACCCAGGAGAACGGCATACGCCTGATCCTCGACGGCGTCTTTAACCACACCGGCGACTCCCACGGCTGGTTCGACCGCCATAACCGCGCCACCGGCGGGGCCTGCCATAACCCCGATTCGCGCTGGCGCAGCTGGTACAACTTTGATGAGAATGGCTACGCCCATGACTGGCTGGGCTACGCCAGCCTGCCGAAACTCGACTACCGCTCTTCGTCGCTGATTGAGGAGATCTATCAGGGTGAGGAGAGCATTGTGCGCCACTGGTTGAAAGCGCCATGGAATATGGACGGCTGGCGGCTCGACGTGGTGCATATGCTGGGTGAAAACGGCGGGGCGCGAAATAACCTGCATCATGTAAGCGGCATCACCCGGGCGGCGAAAGAGACCCAGCCGCAGGCCTATGTAGTGGGCGAACACTTTGGTGACGCGCGCCAGTGGCTGCAGGCGGATGCGGAAGATGCGGCGATGAACTACCGCGGCTTTACCCTGCCGGTGTGGGCGTTTCTCGCCAATACCGATATCTCCCTCGATCCGCAGAGTATCGATGCCCAGACCTGCGCCGCGTGGATGGATAACTACCGCGCTGCGCTCTCGCATCAGCAGCAGCTACGGATGTTCAACCAGCTCGATAGCCACGATACGCCGCGCTTCAAAACCATTCTTGGCAAGGATATCGCCCGCCTGCCGCTGGCGGTGGTGTGGCTCTTCTGTTGGCCCGGTACGCCGTGCATCTACTACGGTGATGAAGTGGGGCTGGATGGCGCGAACGATCCCTTCTGCCGCAAGCCCTTCCCGTGGGATAAAACGCAGCAGAATAGCCACCTGCTGGCGCTCTACCAGCGGATGACAAAGCTGCGCGCCCGCAGCCAGGCGCTGCGTCACGGCGGCTGTCTGGTGGTCTATGCCCGGCAGGATGTGCTGGTTTTTCTGCGCGTTTATCGCCAGCAGCGGGTGCTGATTGCCATTAACCGTGGCGAGGCGTGTGACGTAGTGCTGGAAGATTCACCGCTGCTGCAAGCGAAACAGTGGCGGCTTCTGGAAGGTACAGGTAACCTACAGGACGGCGTGCTGACGCTTTCAGCTATCAGCGCTTCTGTCTGGTCTGCCTCCTGAGCCTGCGTGCGGGGAGGCGGGCGTAACGTCTCCCCTTTAGCGAAGGCGAAAGTACATGGATGGTCTTCTGATATTCGGTGTCATCGTGCTGATTCTGGCGCTGGTCGTGGTGCCGATAATGGCGATTGTCGCCTGGCGGCGCAGCCTTGCCACGCAGGTCGAACTGCAACTGCTGCGCCAGCGCGTCAGCATACTCGAACAACGGGCAATTGCGCCTGCGGCAAGCGAGGAACCGGCCGTTGAGCCGATAAACGAGCCGGTAAGCGCAGCGCCTGAGGTGCCACCGCCACCTCCTGAGCCGCAGCCAATTGCGGCAAGCGAAATCACCCCTGCACAGCCGCAACCCGCACCCAATGTCTGGGGACGCAAAGTCGCGACGGCAGAGCCGACGCCTGCACCTGTGGTGCGCGAACGTGAAGAGGCGAAAGCATCGGATGGCGAATCCTGGGGCGTGGTTACCGCGCTGGTGCGCTGGTTTATGCAGGGCAACCCGCTGGCGAAACTGGGCGTGGTGCTGCTCTTTATCGGTCTCTCTTTCCTGCTGCGTTACAGCGTTGAATATGCGCTCTTCCCGCTGGAGTTGCGGCTTGTCGCCGTGGCGGTTGTCGCGCTGGTGCTGCTGGTTCTCGGCTGGCGATTGCGGCATAAACAGACGGTCTTTGCCCTTATTCTGCAGGGCGGGGCAGTAGGTGCACTCTATCTCACGGTGTTTGGCGCGTTTCGCCTCTGGCAGATGCTGCCGATGACGCTCGCCTTTGCGCTGCTGATTGTGATCTGTGCGGCGAGCGTCGGGCTTGCGGTGCTGCAACGCGCGCTGAGCCTGGCGCTGCTGGCAAGCCTCGGCGGCTATCTCGCGCCGATCCTGCTCTCAACCGGAGGCGGGAGCCATATCGCGCTCTTCTCGTTCTATCTTCTGCTCTCCGTCGGTATTCTCGCCATCAGCGTATGGCAGCACTGGCGCGAGCTGAATATCCTCGGCATGTTCTTCACCTTTGGCGTGGCCGCCCTGTGGGGCATTGCCAGCTATCGCCCGGAAGATTACCTCAGCTGTCAGCTCTTCCTAATCGCTAATCTGCTGATCTTTGGCGTCTTCAGCGTTGGCCTCTCCCTGCGCGCCCAGCGCCGGGGCGAGCGCATTATTGACGGTGTGCTGCTGTTTGCACCGCCGCTGGCGGGTTTTGGCATGCAGTACGCCATGACCCAGCACTGGACCTACGGCCCGGCGTTCAGCGCCCTTGGGTTTGGTCTCTTCTACCTGACGCTGGCCGCAGTTGCCCTTAAACGCTTCCCGACAGCCGGTAAACCGCTGGTGCTCGCCGCGCTGGCGCTGGGCGGCGCGTTCGCTACGCTCGCTATTCCGCTGGCATTGTCCGCGCGCTGGACGGCAATGGCCTGGTCGCTTGAGGGGCTAGGCGTGCTGTGGCTCGGTGTGCAGCAACAGCAGCGCCGCATGAGCTACAGCGGCACGGCGCTGTTACTGCTGGCGCTCTTCAGTGCGCTGTGGGCGGTGGCTAATGGCATCACCGCGCTCTCGACGCTGATGATCTTTGCCGTACTCAGCGCAAGCTGGCTGATTGGCGCGTGGCTGTGGCGCACTCTTCGCCGTGAGGGAAGCTGGCTGCTGCTGGCGGGCGGCATCCTCTTCTGGATTGTCGCGCTGGCCGGCGCGGCAGAACTGCTACTGCCGCATTCGATGCAGGTGGGCTTTGGTCTGCTGCTACTGGTGGCGCTCTCTGTATGGCTATGGCGTGCAGGCAGCCTGCGTTTTGCCTGGCCGGAGCTTGGTCTTGCCCAGTGGTTACTGTGGCCGGCGATGGCGCTGTTAATCGGCGAGCGTCTGGTTGCTCAGGGGCACTTGTTGGCCTCCGGCTGGCAAAACCTGGTCTGGTGCGTGGCGCTGCCTTCCGCGCTATTACTGCTGCGTAAAGCGGGCAGCACGCTGTTACCGCGCCTGTCGCAAGGGCTGCACATCTCCCTTTTCTGGCTGCTGTTGATCGCGGCTGGTAGCGAGTTGTGGTGGTTTGTAGACGCGCTGCCGTGGGTAACGCGCCGTGGCGCTGGGGCTGCCGATGGCGGCGGGCGGCGCGGTGATTATGCTGACGCTGGCGGCGGTGCGCCGTAATCTGTGGCCGTTCCGCGTCTGGCCTGCGCTTTATGGCGCGCAGGCGCTGGCACCGCTGGTGCCGCTGCTCATCATCGCCTTGCTGTTTGCCAACCTGAACGACGGCAAGGTGATGGGAATGCCGTACCTGCCGCTGCTCAATCCGCTGGAAGAGGGCGCGGCGTTCGCGCTGCTCGGCGTGTGGCTCTATACCCAGTTCGCCTGGAAACACTATCCCCATTTCGCGCCCGATCTCCGGAGCGCCCGCCCGTGGGCGCTCGCTGCGCTGGCTTTCTGGTGGCTGAATGGCATCCTGCTGCGCGCGCTCTCCTGTTATGGCGAGGTGACGTGGAGTGCGGAAAGCCTGTGGGCGTCGCGGCTTATCCAGACGACGTTTGCTCTCTTCTGGATGCTGATTGCGCTGGTGGTGATGATCCGCGCGACGCGTCGGCAGGCCCGCCAGCAGTGGCTGGTTGGTGGAGGGTTACTGGGCGTTGTGCTGTTGAAACTGATGCTGGTCGACAGCGCGGGCGGCGGCGGGCTGGCGCGCGCCATCGCCTTTATCGGCGTCGCGGTGCTGGTGCTGATCGTGGGCTATTTTTCACCCCTGCCGCCCAAAGCGGCGCGGGAAGAGAACGAGGGAGAAGGACAATGAAAAGGCTGTACGGATTACTGTTAAGTACGCTGCTTTGCGCCCCGGCGGGCGCTGCAGATCTCCCTGAAAAACCGCAGGATTATGCCCGCGGCGTAATGCTGGATGTGCCGCAGCCCTCCTCATGGTATCGCGTCGATCTGCCCCAGGAGGTCTATGCCCATAGCGCATGGCCAGATCTGCGCGATGTGCGGGTGTTTAACCAGGATGGTGAGCGGGTACCGTTCGCTCTTGAAACGCAAAGTACCAAAACCACGACTCCTGAAGCGGTGCCGCTGCGCGTCTTTCCGCTGGATGCGTCGCCCGCAGGCGGCGCGGCACAGGAGGAGAATGTTGTGCGCCTCCAGGCGCCATCCGGGGTAGAGATCCGTATTGAAGGTGACGCCTCAAAACCGGTCGGGAAGAGCTATTTGTTGGTGCTGCCTTCTACTCTGCCCAACACGTTTACTCTTGGCGAGATCAAACTCGGCTGGCAGGAAAACGGCCAGAACTGGCGCAGCAAAGTCTCCGTCCTGGTGAGCCGCGATATGCGCAGTTGGGATACGTTGCAGGATGATGCTCCGGTGATGGCGCTGGCGAGCGGGAACGACAAGCTCAGGCTCGATCGTATACAGCTCCCGGAAATGCAGTTACCCGATGGCAGCCATTATCTGCTGCTGGTGTTTGATACGCCAAACCTGCCGGTCACCATCTCCGAGGCGACAGCCATGCCTGGCCGCCAGCCTGCACCGCTTGAAAAAATGGAGATGACGGGCAACGGGCGGCAGATTTCACCGACCGAGGCGCAATATCAATGGCCGCAGCCACAGCCGTTCCGCTCACTCTCGGTTGGCTTTAACGACGATGCGGTGTTGCCGGCAGAGATTGCCATTCGCCGCACAGCTACCTCACCGTGGCAGCCGCTGACCAAAACCGTGCTCTGGCAACGTAACGGGCAGCGATCCGCACCGGTGGAACTGGCGGGCGAGACGGTACAGGCGGTGCGCATCACCACCCTGGACGCACGACTGCCTGATACGCTTCCTGAGGTCTCCGGTAGCCGCGATCGGCTGGCGCTGGTGTTTAACGCCCAGGGGAAAGGGCCGTTTATGCTGGCGTGGGGAAATAAAGCGGCGCAGCCTGCCGCCGTCACGCCGGATACGCTGATCCCGCCGGATCTGCGTAAGCAGCTCGATCCCGCGTCGATTCCTGATGCGTTTGTGGGAGAAAACATCAAGCTGGGTGGAGAGGCGCGCATGACGGCGACCTCCGTCACCGAACAGCAGGGGATGTGGAAAACGTTGCTGGTGTGGGGGGCTTTAGTGCTGGGCGTCGCGGTGCTGGCGTGGATGGCGATCCGCATCTGGCGCGAAGCGCAGAGCCGCTAAGGTGTGACACCGATAAAGTGCCGGATGGCGCTGCGCTTATCCGGCCTACAAAACCTGCGTTGCACCATCTTGTAGGCCGGATAAGGCGTAAGCCGCCATCCGGCAATGCAGACCGCACTCAACCCGTAGGCCGGATAAGGCGCGAGCCGCCATCCGGCGATGCAGATCGCACTCAACCTGTAGGCCGGATAAGACGTAAGCCGCCATCCGGCAATGCAATGCCAAACGTGACGGCGTCTACAACGTCCCCGCCTGCGCCTGCGCCATCATGCGTGGGTAAAACGTCCAGAACTGCGTTTCCAGCGCGTGATAATTGGCATCCAGATCCTGCCATGAGTCACGCAACGCCTCCAGCCGCGGACGGCGGCTCGCCATGCCGTTGAGCACATTCTGGATAAACGCCATCTCGCCGTAGCGCTCCATCCAGCGCTCCGACCATAAGTAATTGTTCAGATTGATAAAACGCGGCGGCGAATCGGGCAGAATAGTTGCCACCTGCGAATGGGCGTAGCGGATAAAATCCACCAGTTCAATATCGGGCGAAACCTTTGCCCAGTGGCGCGAGAGGAAGTGGTCCCACATCACATCAAGCGTAATCGGCGCAACCCGCCGCGTTTCGGGGCGAAACCACTCGCGGGCGACCTTCACCTCCGGCAGATTGTCGGTCAGCACATCAATACGGCGATGCATATGGATCCCCGCCACTACCTCCGGTGCGTAGAGGTTTTCCGGGTTGCCGCGAACAAAATCCGCCAGCAGGTTACCGGCAAGGGAGCTGTTCGCCAGGTGGGCAAGGTGCAGGTGTGCTAAAAAATTCATCTCTATTATTTATCCAAAAGCGGCTAACGGTTGCAGCGAAGGGGCGTGGGCACTAGACTACCCGCCTCTTATTTTATGTCTCGAGTCAGTGTCATGCGCGTTACCGATTTCTCCTTTGAGTTACCCGAATCCCTGATTGCCCACTATCCACAGCCTGAGCGCAGCAGCTGTCGCTTACTGTCGCTGGATGGCCCAACAGGCGCGCTGACGCACGGTACTTTCACCGATCTGCTCGATAAGCTCAACCCGGGCGACCTGCTGGTGTTCAACAACACCCACGTTATTCCGGCGCGTCTGTTCGGGCGTAAAGCCAGCGGCGGCAAGATTGAAGTGCTGGTTGAGCGCATGCTCGACGATAAACGTATTCTGGCACATATTCGCGCCTCGAAAGCGCCGAAGCCGGGTGCCGAGCTGCTGCTGGGCGACGCGGAGGATATTCAGGCCACCATGGTCGCCCGCCACGACGCGCTGTTTGAAGTGGAATTCCACGATGAGCGCCCGGTGCTCGATATTCTCAACGCCATCGGCCATATGCCGCTGCCGCCCTATATCGATCGCCCGGATGAAGACGCCGACCGCGAACTCTATCAGACGGTCTATAGCCAGAAGCCTGGTGCCGTTGCCGCGCCGACCGCAGGCCTGCACTTTGATGAGCCGCTGCTCGAGCGCCTGCGCAACAAAGGCATTGAAATGGCTTTTGTCACGCTGCACGTCGGTGCCGGCACCTTCCAGCCGGTGCGGGTTGATAGCATCGAAGATCACATCATGCACTCCGAATATGCCGAAGTGCCGCAAGAGGTGGTTGATGCGGTGCTGGCGGCAAAAGCGCGCGGCAACCGCGTCGTGGCAGTCGGCACGACCTCCGTGCGCTCGCTGGAGAGCGCCGCGCAGGCGGCAAAAGCGGATCTGATCGAACCCTTCTTCGGCGACACGCAAATCTTTATCTATCCGGGCTATCAATACAAAGTGATTGATGCGCTGGTGACCAACTTCCACCTGCCGGAATCGACGCTGATCATGCTGGTCTCTGCGTTTGCCGGGTATCAACACACTATGAATGCGTACCGCGCCGCAGTTGCTGAAAAATATCGCTTTTTTAGTTACGGGGACGCGATGTTTATCACGTACAATCCGCAGGCGATTTTAGAGCGCCCTTAACAGGGCTATTTTACGTGCCCTTCTGGACCCGGGCAGTGCCCGCGTCCAGAGTGGCTGCGCCAATAACGCCTTGCGTGCGGATTGGTCAATTCGAGGTTGTGGAGTGAATCCGCAACAGAGAGTAATCATCAGACTGTCTATCTGGTGTTGGAGAAAAGATGAAATTCGAACTGGATACCACCGACGGACGCGCCCGCCGCGGCCGGCTGGTGTTTGAGCGCGGCGTGGTTGAAACGCCGGCGTTTATGCCTGTTGGCACCTACGGCACCGTGAAAGGGATGACCCCGGAAGAGGTTGAAGCCACCGGTGCGCAGATCATTTTGGGTAACACCTTCCACCTCTGGCTGCGTCCCGGCCAGGAGATCATGAAGCTGCATGGCGATCTGCACGACTTTATGCAGTGGAAAGGGCCAATCCTTACCGATTCCGGCGGCTTCCAGGTGTTCAGCCTCGGCGATATCCGCAAAATCACCGAAGCGGGCGTTCACTTCCGTAACCCGATCAATGGCGATCCGATTTTCCTCGATCCGGAAAAGTCGATGGAGATTCAGTACGATCTCGGCTCCGATATCGTGATGATCTTTGACGAGTGTACGCCGTACCCGGCGGATTGGGATTACGCCAAACGCTCAATGGAGATGTCTCTGCGCTGGGCAAAACGTAGCCGCGACCGCTTTGACGGGCTTGGCAACAAAAACGCGCTGTTCGGCATTATTCAGGGCAGTGTTTACGAAGATTTACGCGATATCTCCGTCAAAGGTCTGGTAGAGATAGGCTTTGATGGCTACGCTGTCGGCGGTCTTGCTGTGGGCGAACCGAAAGAGGATATGCACCGCATTCTGGAGCACGTCTGTCCGCAGATCCCCGCAGACAAACCGCGTTACCTGATGGGCGTAGGTAAACCGGAAGATCTGGTCGAAGGCGTGCGTCGCGGCATCGACATGTTCGACTGCGTCATGCCGACGCGTAACGCGCGTAACGGCCACCTGTTCGTGACCAACGGCGTGGTGAAAATCCGTAACGCAAAATATAAGAGCGACACCAGCCCGCTCGATGCCGAGTGTGATTGCTACACCTGTCGCAATTATTCGCTCGCCTACTTGCATCATCTCGATCGTTGCAACGAAATACTGGGCGCGCGTCTCAATACCATTCATAACCTGCGCTACTATCAGCGCTTAATGGCTGGTTTACGCAAGGCTATTGAAGAGGGTAAATTAGAGAGCTTCGTAGCAGATTTTTACCAGCGTCAGGGTCGACCGGTTCCACCTTTGAACGTTGATTAATTTAATAATGAGGGAATTTGAATGAGCTTTTTTATTTCTGACGCGGTAGCGGCAGCAGGCGCACCGTCACAGGGCAGCCCGATGTCTCTGATCCTGATGCTGGTAGTATTTGGTCTGATTTTCTATTTCATGATCCTGCGCCCGCAGCAAAAACGTACCAAAGAGCATAAAAAGCTGATGGACTCCATCGCGAAAGGCGATGAAGTGCTGACCAACGGTGGCCTGGTTGGGCGCGTAACCAAAGTAGCGGAAACCGGCTACATTGCTATCGCACTGAACGACACCACTGAAGTGGTAATCAAACGTGACTTCGTAGCTGCCGTTCTGCCGAAAGGCACCATGAAGGCGCTGTAATTTTCGTTTTTCCCAAAGGGAACTGCCGTGTTAAACCGTTATCCTTTGTGGAAGTACATCATGCTGGTCGTCGTCCTTATCGTCGGCCTGCTTTACGCACTTCCCAACCTCTATGGTGAGGATCCGGCTGTTCAGATCTCTGGCGCGCGCGGTGTCGCCGCCAGCGAACAAACTCTGATCCAGGTCCGGAACGAACTAACAAAAGAAAAGATCAGCTGGAAATCTGTGGCGATGGAAGAGGGCACGGTACTTGCTCGCTTTGAATCGACTGACACCCAGCTGCGCGCCCGCGAAGTCCTGCTTAGCGCATTAGGCGACAAGTATGTTGTCGCGCTCAACCTCGCACCGGCAACGCCTCGCTGGCTCTCCCTCCTGAAAGCGGAACCGATGAAACTCGGCCTCGACTTGCGTGGCGGGGTTCACTTCCTGATGGAAGTGGATATGCAAACGGCACTGGGCAAATTGCAGGAACAGAATATCGACAGCCTGCGCAGCGATCTGCGGGAAAAAGGCATTCCTTACTCCACCGTGCGTAAGGAAGATAACTATGGTCTTAGCATTCAGTTCCGCGACAGCGCGGCGCGCGACCAGGCGAATACCTACCTGACCGGCCGTCATCGCGATCTCGTCTTCTCTAATCAGGGCGATAACGTGCTGCGCGTGGTGATGAGCGATGCGCGCCTGAGCGAAGCCCGTGAATATGCTGTTCAGCAGAACATCAATATCCTGCGTAACCGTGTCAACCAGCTTGGCGTTGCCGAGCCGCTGGTGCAGCGCCAGGGCGCTGACCGCATCGTGGTTGAACTGCCGGGTATTCAGGATACGGCGCGCGCGAAAGAGATCCTTGGCGCGACCGCAACGCTTGAGTTCCGTCTGGTTAACACCAATGTCGACGCTTCCGCTGCGGCAAATGGTCGTATTCCGGGCGATTCCGAAGTGAAAGAGACACGTGATGGGCGGCCAGTTGTGCTCTACAAACGCGTGATTCTCACCGGCGACCACATTACCGACTCAACCTCCAGTATGGATGAGTACAACGTGCCGCAGGTGAACATTTCACTGGATAGCGCGGGCGGTAACATCATGTCTAACTTCACCAAGGACAACATCAATAAACCGATGGCGACCCTGTTTGTGGAGTATAAAGACAGCGGTAAAAAAGATGCCAATGGTCGTTCGGTACTGGTGAAGCAGGAAGAGGTGATCAACATCGCCAATATCCAGTCTCGCCTTGGTAACAGCTTCCGTATTACCGGTATCGAAAACGCCAATGAAGCACGTCAGCTTTCACTGCTGCTGCGCGCGGGTGCGTTGATTGCGCCGATTCAGATCGTGGAAGAGCGTACCATCGGTCCAACCCTTGGGGCGCAGAACATCACTCAGGGTCTGGAAGCGTGTCTGGCTGGTCTGGCGGTGTCGATCATCTTCATGCTCTTCTTCTATAAGAAGTTTGGCCTGATCGCGACCTCGGCGCTGCTGGCGAACCTGGTGCTGATTGTCGGCATTATGTCCCTGTTGCCGGGTGCAACGCTGACCATGCCGGGGATTGCGGGGATCGTGCTAACCCTTGCGGTAGCGGTGGATGCTAACGTACTGATAAACGAACGTATTAAAGAAGAGCTGAGCAACGGGCGATCCGTACAGCAGGCGATTCACGAAGGTTATCAGGGCGCGTTCTCGTCCATTTTCGATGCCAACATCACCACGTTGATCAAAGTGCTTATCCTTTACGCGGTCGGTACTGGCTCAATCAAAGGCTTTGCAATCACCACCGGTATCGGTGTGGCGACGTCCATGTTCACCGCTATTGTCGGTACCCGTGCCATCGTCAACCTGTTGTACGGCGGCAAACGCATTAACAAGCTGTCTATCTGAGGAGTGCGTTGTGGCACAGGATTATACTGTTGAACAATTGAACCATGGCCGTAAAGTCTGGGACTTTATGCGCTGGGACAACTGGGCTTTTATCATTTCCGGCGCGCTGCTGATCCTCTCCATCGTTGTGATGGGTGTTCGCGGCTTTAACTGGGGCCTGGATTTTACCGGCGGTACGGTCATCGAAATCTCGCTGGAAAAACCGGCGGATATGGACGTGATGCGCGAAGCGCTGGAGAAAGCGGGTTTCCAGGATCCACTGTTGCAGAACTTCGGTAGCAGCCGTGACATCATGGTACGCATGCCGCCTGCGCAGAGCGATAACGGCGGGCAGCTGCTGGGCAGCAAAGTGGTTAGCGTGATCAATGAAGCGACCAGCCAGAATGCCGCCGTGAAGCGTATTGAGTTCGTCGGCCCGAGCGTGGGCGCGGATCTGGCACAAACCGGCGGCATGGCGCTGCTGGTGGCGCTGATCAGCATCCTTGTCTATGTCGGTTTCCGTTTTGAATGGCGTCTGGCGGCGGGCGTGGTTATTGCGCTGGCGCACGACGTCATCATTACCATGGGCGTGCTGTCGCTGTTCCAGATCGAGGTTGATCTGACCATCGTGGCCTCGCTGATGTCGGTGATCGGTTACTCGCTCAACGACAGTATCGTGGTATCGGACCGTATCCGTGAGAACTTCCGTAAGATCCGTCGCGGTACGCCGTATGAGATCTTCAACATCTCACTGACGCAGACGCTGCATCGTACCTTGATCACCTCCGGCACAACGCTGGTGGTGATCCTGATGCTCTATCTCTTCGGTGGCGCGATGCTGAAAGGCTTCTCGCTGACGATGCTGATCGGTGTCTCTATCGGTACGGCCTCTTCTATCTATGTTGCTTCAGCGCTGGCGCTGAAACTTGGGATGAAGCGCGAGCATCTCCTGCAGCAGAAAGTGGAAAAAGAGGGGGCGGATCAGCCCTCGATTCTGCCGTAACAAACGAGCAATAATAAAAAACCGCAGCGTAACGTTGCGGTTTTTTTTGCCTGAAATATACGTAGTGTTTATTGGTTAATTATTTTTATTTGTTATATGTATTATCTCTGCAAATTTATTCACTTTTCTTGCGTTATTGCTAATAAATATTCACCCTCCACCGGGAGGTTTTTGCTAGAGTAGCCGCCACTTTCGTAACGACGATGCCACCTCAACATCCTTAAGCATGGTAATGGAAAAAAAGATCCTGATAGCAGACGATCACCCCATCTATTTAATGGGACTGCGCGCATTACTCTCACCGCTTGCCGGGCAATATCACATTGTTGACGAAGCGCTCACCACTGATGACGTAATAAACAAACTCGAACGTGATGATATCGATATTCTGATTACCGATTTCAGTATGCCGGGGGATAAATATAACGATGGGCTTGCGCTTATTCAGCTAATAAAGCGGCGCTGGCCCGCACTGGTGATTATTGTGGTGACAATGATCAACAACCCTGGAATTGAGCGCGCGTTACGGCAACTCGGCGTACACGGCGTGCTCAGCAAAGCGGGTCTTTCAACGGAGCTGGTACATTTTATCAAAGGGCTTACCGGCGCGTTTGCATCCAGCAAACCCTCCGCCGACGCACCGGCCTTGAGCTGCATCAGCCTGACGCCAAAAGAGAGTGAAGTGCTGCGTCTGCTGCTGCGCGGCTTAACGGTGAGCGATATCAGCACCCGCCTTAACCGCACCAAACAGACCGTCAGCGCACAAAAAAAGAGCGCGATGCGTAAGCTCGGCGTCACCTCCGAATATGAGCTCTATCAACAGCTGCAACAGCTTGGGCTGGTCAGCTGATTACCGACAGAAAGATGAAGAAGCCAGCAAACCTGCTCGTCACTTTTGACCCGTCGCAACAGCAGCGTTTAACGCAGGAGTGCAAGCAAGGTGTTCTTAATAAGATCGATGTCATTGAGGGTGAATCTGCCATTTGCGCGCTGCGCTCCCGGCACTGGAACGCCTTACTCATTGATTTAACCCATCACCCCACTCCGGGCCTGATGCTTATCGACAGGGTGCTGGCGGCCGGGCTGACCGGCACCTTCGCTCCGCCGCCGCTGTTGCTAGCCTGCAGCGCGACCCCGGAAACCTTAAATAGCTCTCTGCTGCGTCTTAACGGTTTTGACAGGCTGCTTCCTTTACCGATAACTGAAACCTTGCCCAGGAGCGCGCCACAGGTGCTGACCCTCAGCGAGTTAAACGCGCTGGCAGGCGGGCAGCAGGCGGTGGTTGACGCGATGATGCCGGTACTTATTCAGACACTTAATGACGACATCCAGCACCTTGCCAGCCTGCCTGCGCAGGCGCCGTTCACGGCAATCGCTGAGATCGCCCACCGTATGAAATCCTCCTGGTATCTGCTGGGCATGAGCCACGCCAGACGAAGCTGCATCATTATGGAGCGCCTGCCCGCGCTGCTGGATAACGGGGTCATAAGCGCGCAGGAGAGCGAAAAGATGCGCATCAATTTTATTTCCGTGCTGTTTGCGTCGCTTCGTCAATGTAAGGGGCTGTTACCCGCGCAACCTTAATGTGGTGCCGACGGTTAAACAGCTCTCCCTGTTGTTAATGGTGACCTGTTTAACGCGGAGCAGATGATGCGCAGCACTTCTCGTTATCGCCTCTTATGGCTTGCTTATATGCCGGGGCTTTTTAGCTTCTCCCTGCCAGCATGTGCCGCCACCTCTGCGCGCGGGCACTATGCGGGTTTACTGAGCACCCTTTTTATCGGCGTGCTGCTGCTGGTTTGCGGGCTGGCACTGCGCATCCGCAGGCGTAACCAGAGTGTGGCCTCAACGCTTGCGAAAACTCACTTCCTCGCCATGGTGAGCCATGAAATCCGCACGCCGCTCAATGCGATTCTGGGCATTCTCGAGCTACAAATTAAACAGAATGCGCAGACGCAACATGCCCAGCCGATGCTGGAGGTGGCGCACGGCGCGGCAAAAGATCTACTGGCGTTAGTCGGTGATGTGCTTGATATGTCGCGCATCGAGTCGGGTCATATGCCCCTTCAACCCTCTGCGCAGGAGTTAGTTAGCCTGACCCGCGCCGTGGTGCTGCTCTTTGAAGAGGCGAGCGAGCAGAAGCAACTTGCTCTCCGGTTTTCGGTTGTGGGCGGCGAGCGCTGTCCGGTGCTGATTGACCCCTGGCGCTACAAGCAGATCCTCTCCAACCTGGTGAGTAACGCCATTAAATTTACCCGTGAAGGGGAGATCCGCATTACGCTCTCCCACCAGATAAGGGATGCACAGCGGGTTGCGGTTTCGCTGAGCGTCACCGATACCGGGCCGGGCATTGCGCCAGAGCACCAGGCGCGGCTTTTTACCCCTTTTGCACAGTTCGGCCCCGATGAGGATGGTGCACGAAACGGTTCAGGCCTGGGCCTCGCCATCTGCCGGGCGTTGTGCGAGTTAATGGCGGGGAAACTGACCCTAAACAGCACGCCAGGCAAAGGCACCTGCGTCACCCTGCACCTCACGTTACCGCCGTCACAGGACCCTTATCCGGCGCAGCGAAGCCTGCCCGATATACCGGTTTCGACCGCCACGGGCAGGCGGGTGATGATTGTTGATGACTACCGGCCAAACCTGCTGCTGCTGCGCCACCAGCTTGAACTGCTCGGCCATCAGGTAATCGAAGCGCAAAGCGGAGAAGAGGCGCTGGCAAAGTGGCATGCCCATAAACCGTTTGATTACATTCTGATGGACTGCAATATGCCGCTGATGGATGGCTTTCAGCTTGCGAAAGCTATTCGTCTTCAGGAGCAGCAGCAGGCTATTACCCGTGCGACGCTGTTGGGTTTTACCGCTATTGCCCAGCAAGAGATTATTGAGCAGTGCCAGAACGCAGGAATGGATGGCTGTTTATTTAAACCCTGCAGCCAGCAGGATATTGCACAATGGATAATATAAACGCGGTGCTTATTGGCGAGTGAAAAATAGCATCGATTGTTGCCAGGAATTTTCCTTGTTAATACCTCTCGCTTCTCAATCCGGAAAAGAGGGCGCTAATAGGATTATTAATGGCCGGGATTAAGATGGAGGACAGAATAATTACTTAACCTGTAACAGGAGGTTACATTGAAAAAGCTCTCTTTAGCTGCCTTGATTGGCTCGGTATTACTGACGCAATCTGTGTTAGCGGCTGAAAATAACCGCATCATGAGTTACCTGACATCCTGGGGTCTTCCACAGGACGCCGCGACCCAGTTAGAGAAGTCCAATGTTGATACTTTCTTCCTCTCTTTTGGCGGCTGGAATCAGAATGGTGAGATCTCCTCTTCTGACAACATCATTAAACCTGCTGAATACGACCCATATTGGCTCTCTCCTTCCTACACCTCCTGGACGCAGACCAAGCTGGCTGCGCCCTCTAAACGTATGCTGGTGGCTTTCGGGGGGGAGACCTATGAAAGAATGTGGGGCTATATTGCCGATGCCGCGAGCCGCGAAAAGATTGCACAGGGGCTGGTTAAACTGCTGAAAACTGACTTCCCGGTTTACAAAAAGGATATGAAGCCGGAAGAGATGGTAGGCGGCTGTTTAAGCGCCAACTGGGATAAAACCTGCAATATGGCGAGTTTCCAGAAAGCAGGCACGGTTCAACTGGACGGCATCGATTTCGACTATGAAAAAGTGGCCCGCCTGACGCCGCAGGAGAACCAAAACCTGCTGATCCTCGCAAAACGCGTTAAGTCGCTGCTCGGGCCGAACAGCGGTAAAGTGCTGAGCCTGACTACCTATCACGTCGGGGCCGATCCTGAATCCTGCGCCAGCCCATCGGTGATGGAAAACTGCTCGTTTATTGAGGATGCCCGTTCGGCGCATCACGGCGAAGTGCTGGGGCTGCTCACCGCCGGGCGCGATGTGTTCGACTTCTTTAATGTCATGACCTATGACGCCGGTCCGCGTTTCCGCTATGACGTCGCGATGGCCAACTACGCGCGTGCAGTGGGCGACAAGAAGAAGATTATTCTCGGCAATACCATCAACTCCCAGTGGGGGCCGGAAGGCCGCTATGTTGAATCCAAAGAGAATAACCTGACGCGTGCGGCCTGGCAGGCAGAGCAGGGTTACGGCGGCGTCTTCGTTTGGGCGCTTGGCTCCAATAATGTTCAGCTCAGTTTCCCGGACCAGGTGAGCTACCTTAATGAGATGAAACAGGCGGCGGGCGGCGACGTACCGCAGGTGGAGAATCATATCCCCGTGGCGAACGCCGTTTATCCGCAAACGGTGACCGGCGCCGCAACCGTGGTGCTTGATGGCTCGGCATCAACAGATCCAGAGGGTGCAGCGCTTAGCTGGAGCTGGACGCAGGTTTCTGGCCCGCATGTGACGCTGACTAATGCTAACCAGCAGAAAGCGAGCTTTACGCTCAATGCGCCGGATCAGGAGAGCACGCTGGTCTTCAATCTTACGGTGAACGATGGCGTGCATGACTCCCTGCCGTTGACGTTGACCATTAAGCACGTTCCGGAGGAGGGCAGCGTCACTATCCCGGATAATCCCGTCGCTGCTGACGAGTGGCAGAGCGATAAGATTTATGTCGGCGGCGATAAAGCCTCGTGGAAAGGGCTGGAGTATAAAGCACGCTGGTGGACACGTGGTAATGAGCCAGGCACGAATGAAGTGTGGCAGGTAGTTGAGTAAGTTCTAGTTGAGTTAATCTTTTTGATGTTTTGGCCGCAATATTTTTATTGCGGCCTTTTTTATTTATCCCGGCTGGGAATTTTCCTCGCTTTATTACGTTGCCTCTGAAGGGATAAAAGAAGGTTGATATTACTGCCGGGGTGATAAGCCATTAATTTAGCGCTGTGGATTTATTTCGCTAATAAACGGAGTACGTATGAATTATTCGAAATTAGGCCTGGCGGTTATTACATTATGCATGGCAGGCGGTGCGCTGGCGCATGGCTATGTCTCTCTCCCGGCGTCACGCGCCTATATGTGCAATGCCAATATGGGTTACCAAAATAAAGAGTGCGGCAGCGGTCCGCTGTATGAGATGCAGAGCGTTGAGGGGCCTGATGGCTTTCCCGCAGCGAATCAAGGGCCTGCGGATGGACATCTCGCCAGCGCGGGGTTAGCGTCAATGGGCCGGCTGGATGAGCAGAGTGAAATGCGTTGGGCGAAACACCCCATCAGCGCAGGGAAACATGCCTTCACATGGACCTATACCGCGCCACATAAAACCAAATCGTGGGACTACTACCTGACGAAAAGCGACTGGGATCCCGCGCAGCCGCTGACGCGTGCCTCCTTTGAGACAGAACCTTTTTGTCACATCGAAGGGAAAAACATTCAGCCCAGCACCGGCCCGGACTTGCCTCATGAGTGTACGGTGCCTGAACGGCAGGGCTACCATGTGATCCTCGCCGCCTGGGACGTTGCCGACACGGGCGCGACCTTTTACAACGTGATTGACGTTGATTTCGGCGGCCATAACACCCCTGCGCCGGATGACGATCCGCAGAGCGATCTCCCGGCACAGTGGCATAACGACACCATCTACGTTAGCGGCGACCGGGTGACGTGGGACGGGAAAGCGTACCAGGCGCGCTGGTGGACGCGCGGCAACCAGCCGGGCGAGCATGAAGTCTGGAGCGAAGTGAAATAAGGCGCGGAAGAAAAAACAAGGTCATACAGCAAAGTGGATGGCCTTGTTTTATTACGCTGGCGCAGTGGCGGTGTTAAGTGAAATGGCTGGCCTTGCGGTTACATCGCGATATCAAACATCCGCGTCTGGAACAGCAGGCAGTAAAGCTGACAGTCGGTTCGCACGTTCAGTTTCGCCATTGCCCGCAGCTTATGCGCGCTCACCGTTTTAATGCTGATATTCATACGCCTGGAGATGGTGGTTAATGAGAGACCACGGCATAGCAGGCGCAGTACTTCACTTTCGCGCGTTGAAAGCTCCTGCGGCGTGATGGCATCGCGGCGGAAAAGGGAGTCCATTAAGCCGCGCTCAATATAGACTTCATCCATTAAGACAGTGGCCATGGCGCGCCATAATGTGCGCTCACTGGTATTGCGGCTGATATACCCTTTGGCGCCGGCTTCGAGGGCAATTCGAATAAGATTGGTGTTGTTATACGGAGATAAGAAGATGATTTTTGTTTTGGGATAGCGGCCTGAAATCCATTTTACCAGCGCGATGCCATCTAATTCTGATAAGGGGCTTCCGGTTTTTATTGTGGTCAATCCGTAGCCGAGGAAAAGAAGATCAACTTGTTTATTTGCGAGAATATTTAGCAGTTCTGTTTGTTCATGTGTGTCGCCGACAACCTCTATATCTAATCTCTCTGTGTTGATATTACTGGCCTTCAGAGAGTTAATCATCGAGGTCATCCCCCGGCGTATTATCGTATGCTCATCGGCAATCAATATATTAATTGGCATTAATTATCCTCCCAACGTCCTGTAGGAATG
The DNA here is from genome assembly GCF_001975225.1 of Kosakonia cowanii JCM 10956 = DSM 18146. Lineage (NCBI taxonomy): Bacteria > Pseudomonadati > Pseudomonadota > Gammaproteobacteria > Enterobacterales > Enterobacteriaceae > Kosakonia > Kosakonia cowanii. The sequence continues at coordinate 2,319,809 of NZ_CP019445.1, forward strand.
AAGAGTACAAAAGCACCATACGGCGTTCCTGACGTTATTTCTATCTGACCAGTAAGAAAAATCAGCGGCCTTTTACGGAAAAGAGATTTCCGCGCGCGGGTAGAGCATTCTTTAATGCCGCGGGAGCAATCAGCTTTCGTCTCTGTTGCATCGGGGGAGAATAGCCACGGTAAACGGCAATTCTTTGAGTGAGCAAGTGAATCATGAATTATCAACAACGCCTTAGGATTAATCAGCAGCAGGGTTTTACACTGCTTGAGCTGCTGGTGGTATTAATGATCATTGCGCTGCTGGCCGGCTTTGTTGGCCCGAAATTATTTTCCAATGTTGATCAGGCAAAAGAAAAAACCGCGTTACGCCAGATGCACGCCTTTGCGGATGCATTAACGCAATATCGGCTGGATACCGGCAGTTATCCTTCAGAGTCTGAAGGGTTAAATGTGCTGGTTGAGAAGCCCGATAACGTCAATAACTGGAACGGCCCCTATCTGGCGCAAAAAATTCCTCATGATCCGTGGGGCAAAGAGTATCAGTGGCATAACCCGAGTCGACAATCGCAAAGCGTATACGAAGTGGATATTTCTACCACTGATAATAATGGCAAGGCCATTGTTTACGGCTTCTGATAATGATTCGGCTAATGCTGGTACTCATTCTGCTGGCGGGGCATAGCGCTGAAGCCCATTGCTGGCAACGTGCAGGCGCGCGTTACGGTATTGAGCCGGCATTATTAAAAGCGATCGCTGTGGTTGAATCGGGATTATCAGCAACGGTGGTGCATAAAAATCGTAATGGCTCCACGGATGTCGGCTTAATGCAGATCAACAGCCAGCATTTTGCGCAGCTCAAGCAATATCACATCACCGCACGCTCGCTTATTACTAACCCTTGCCAAAACGTAATAACGGGTGCCTGGGTGCTGGCCGGGCAAATTCGCCAGTTTGGTTATAACTGGGAAGCGGTGGGTGCCTATAACGCCGGGAATGCCCGTAACAGGAAAACGCATTTAGCACGCCTGCGCTATAGCCAAAAAGTGGCGCGTATTTATCAGGGGCTGAAAAGTAACGATAAGGAGTTCGCGGCATGGGAAAAATGAGCACCTGGGAAGTGACCTATTTAGAAAAGGGTAAACGCAAAAAAATCCGCACCCAGGCCGATACGCCCATTTCAGCCAGACACCAGTTACAACAGGCAGGCTATGTGGTGCTGCGCGTGGCACAACAGGTGCAGCACCCGGCAAAGCGCGTCTCGCTGACGCTCTTTACGCAGGAGCTGATGGCGCTGCTGGATGCCGGGCTGGTGGTAACCGAAGCGATTGAGACACTCTGCGCCTGCTCAAGCGATGAACAGGCGCTGGAGATGCTGGAGGGGCTGCTGGAGAAGCTCTACGCCGGGAGTCAGTTATCGCAGGCGATGGCCGCCCAGCCCGATATTTTTCCGCCGCTATTAGTTAATACCGTCGCCTCTTCTGAACAAACTGGCCAGTTGGCCAACGCCCTGAAACGCTACCACTTCTATGAACAGCGCCTTGAGCAGTTGCGTAAGCGCATTCGCGGTACCTTAACCTACCCGCTGATTGTGCTGACGGTTGGCGGGCTGATTGTCTGTTTCCTGCTGGGTTTTATCGTGCCCAGCTTTTCACAGGTGTTTGAAGGGGTGAACACCCTCAGCCGCAGCGCCGAGCTGATTTTGTGGTGGGGACAGTTGGTTAAGCAGTCGGGGCCGGAGCTGTTAATGGGCACTATCGCCACCATCGGCGCGCTGATCGTGGTGTGTAAACAGAGCTTGACCAAACAGCTACTGATGCGAGGCGCGATGAAAATCCCCCAGCTGCGCCAGCAGCAGTTTCTCACCATTCTGGTGCGTTTCTATCGCACCCTCGGCCTGCTGCTTGATGGCGGTGTACCGGTTACCCACGCGTTACGCCTTGCGCAATCGGTGATCCCGGTCAGCCATCACTCCCAGCTCAACACCGTGGTGGAGCATGTGATGGCGGGTAAGAGCGTTTCGGAGTCGCTGGAGAGCCAGCATTTAACCACCCCGGTGGCGATGCGTTTACTGCAAGTGGGCGAGCGCAGCGGGGAGTTAGCCGGTATGTGCGAACGCATTGCGGGCTTTTATGACGAGGCGCTGGAGCGCGCGATCGACACCTTCACCCGCATTTTTGAGCCGTTACTGATGATGATCGTCGGCGGTATCGTCGGGCTGGTGGTGTTTCTCCTCTATATGCCCATTTTTGAGATGGCCGGGAGTATGTCCTGATGATGTCGCAGCCGGAAGTTTCCACCCTGATTGATGGCCTGCTGGCGGTTGATGAAGCCCAGCGCAGCGAGGCGTTTGAGAAGCTGATTGACGCCGAGCCCACCGCGCTGCCCGAGCTTGCCGCGGCACTCGGCATCGCGCTCTTTGCCCCGGAGGCGGAGGAAGAGGTTACCGTCGATTTTCAGCATATTCCCCTCAATGACGCGCTGGCGATGCATGTCCTTCCGGTGTGCTGGCGCGATCGCCAGTGGTTGCTGCTGAGCGATCCCTTTTCGCTGGCGCTACGCCAGTGGGCGCAGCGGCTGCCGGTTACGCTTGCCATTGCCTCGCCCGGCTGGTTACGCGAGCAGCTTGAGGCGCTGACCCGCCAGCAGCGCACCCTCGATCAGCTCGAACAGCAGGCAAATGAAGAGGGCGAAGATGAGGTGATCCTTGAGATCACCCCCGGCAATATCGCCAGTGAAAGCAACCCGATCATTAAGCTGGTTAACGCCACGCTCTATGATGCGATCCAGAGTCGCGCCAGCGATATCCACCTTAGCGCCGCGCCGGACGGCCTGGCGGTCAAATACCGCGTTGATGGCGTTATCCACGCTATTCGTCACTGCCCTGGTATTCAGGCGTCCGGTCAGATTATTTCGCGCATTAAAGTGCTGAGCAGCATGGATATTTCGGAGCGCCGCATTCCCCAGGATGGCCGCTTCAAGGCAATGATCCACCAGCGACCGGTCGATTTTCGTGTCTCGGTGGTGCCGGGTATCCATGGCGAAGATGCCGTGTTGCGCGTGCTCGACAAGTCTCACAGCAGCACCCTGAGCCTGGAGACGCTCGGTTTTGACGACCATACGCTGCGCGAAATCCGCCTGTTAACTCACCAGCCGCACGGCATGGTGCTGGTCACCGGGCCGACCGGTAGCGGCAAATCGACCACCCTTTACGCGGCGCTGAGCGAGCTGAACACCGGCGACAATAAGATCATCACCATTGAAGATCCGGTTGAGTATCAGCTTAACGATGTGCTGCAAATTCCCGTCAATGACAAAAAAGGGCTGACCTTTGCCCGCGGCCTGCGCGCTATTTTGCGCCACGATCCTGACACCATTCTGGTTGGTGAGATCCGCGACAGCGAAACCGCCGGTATCGCCGTGCAGGCTGCGCTTACTGGTCACCTGGTGCTCTCCTCCGTCCACGCCAATGATGTCTTCAGCGTGCTGGAGCGTTTTCTCTATATGAACGTCGATGCCAATAGCCTGCTCTCCGCGCTGCGCGGCGTGCTGGCGCAGCGGCTGGTGCGTGGCATCTGCCCGCAGTGCCTGGAGGAGACGCAGCCGAGCGAGCAGGATCTTCATCAGTGGCAGCAGAGCGCGCTCCATACGCTGACGCCGGTGTGGCGTAAAGGGCGCGGCTGCCCGGCCTGCCGACAGAGCGGGTTTCGTGGCCGGCTGGCGCTGGCGGAAGTTTTGCCGTTCAGCGACAGGATGAAAGAGGCGCTCCAGATGCGCGCCTCGGTGCGCCAGATGCGCGAAATCGCTTTAGCAGAAGGCTTTGTCCCGCTGCATAACGTTGCCATTCGCGCGGTGCTGGAGGGCAAAACCACTTTTTCGGAGATCAACCGTGTTATCACTCCTCCCGCCTGAGTTGCAGTGCGACATTCATCCGCAGCGGCTGGTGCTGCGCCGGGGCAACCGGGTGCTTGGCGAACAGGCGTTAAACGCACAGACCGCGCTGGATGAGGCGCTCGACCAGCTGTTAAGCGCCCACACCTCAGGATTGCCCTGGTGGGGAAAGCTCAGCTTCTGCCTGAGCAGCAGCCGGATTCATTACTTTACCGTGCCCTGGCAGCCAGGGCTGAGTACGCCGGAGGAGTTACGCAGCTTCGCCGCCACCGAGGCCGCCAGGCAACCCTTCTGGCGCCATGTGCTGGCGTGTAAAACCGCCTTTATCTCGGTGCAGTTCGGCGCAACGGCGCTGGCGGCGGCCATTGATGAAGCACTCTGGCAGGCCTTACTGCTCACCGCCCGTAAATGGAAACTGCGTGTGGGCGGTATTCATGTCGCGCTGCACCAAAAGCTTCGCGCCTGGCGCGGCGCACTGCCCGCCGATGCGCTCTTCTGTCTGCGTGATGAGCAGTCGACGATCTTTGTCTCGCGCCAGCGCGGGCAGTGGCAGCAGGCGTGGTGTCTGCACAATGACGCGGGCGTGAGCGCGCAGCAGCAGGTCGCTCAGACCGCGCGGCTGATGGGGCTGGACGCTGGCATTCCGCACTACTTTCTCAACAACATTGATGCACCGGGGGAGTAAGGATGTTTTCCATATCGGCTTTTAAAGAGTGGGCCGCTCCCTGTTTTCACTATCGTCCCCGCGCCGCCTGGCCGGTAATGGGTGTCGTGCTGCTGCTGACCGGCGGGCTGCTGCTGGCGAGTATGAAGGATTATCAACGGCGCGACGCGCTACAGCGCCAGCATCAACACCTGCTCGAGACGGTGGCGAAGCGGGATGAAATTGTTCGTGGCCTGTCGGCACGCATGAAAAAACATCAGCCGGATGCGCGAGCCGCCATGCAGGTGGTGGCGATGCTGAACCCGCTGGCGAAATTACTCCTGCCCGATGTGGCGATCATGAACGTCAGCGTTGAGCCTGAGAAAAAAGTGGTTCGGCTGCAGGTCAAAGCGATGTCGCTTGAGGCGCTGCTCGATTTCAGCACCCGACTGGAGGCGATCCCGGCGCGTGTTGAGCTGCAACACCACACGCCGTCAAAGGAGCTTAGCCAGAAATGGGCGGTCAACGCCACGCTGATAGTCATCTATCCCAATAACCCCCGGCTCTGAGTGAACTTATGCGATCTTCCCTCTCTTTACCTTATCTACGCTGGTCGCTGGCCTCTCTCGTGGAGAGAACGGGCAGGGCGCCGCTGCTGGCCGCGCTCTTTCCACTGCTGATGGCCGGTTACTGGCAGGGCGCGCTCGCGCCGGAAAAGCGCCAGCTTCGCAGTGAGAATGCGCAACTGGAGTTGCAGTTAGATAAACCGCTGGCGCTCTCGCCTCAGCCTAAAAATAGCGCGGCTCTCTTACAGCGCACGCTGAATGATACCGAGTATCAGCAGGTGAAAGCGGTGTTCGACATTTTTCAGCAGAACCACCTGCAGGTTGACGGCAGCCGCTATCAGTTCGGCAAAAACGGCAAAGGGCGTCAACGGGCGCTGGCGCTAACCATTCCGCTGCAGGGCGAATGGAACAACCTGACGCGATCCCTTATCACCATGAGTAAAAGCCTGATCTTTCATGTCGACAGGCTTGCCATCAGCCGCGCCAGCCCGGAGAGCGCTCATCTGCTGATCACGTTGCAGTTAACGCTCAGCCTGGCATCAGGTCTGGAGGCGTCATGAAGCTGCCGCGATATCTGAAAATCTTGCTGCTGCTGACCGCCGGGCTGCTTCTCTGGGTGCATGTTACCGATGAAAGCGCCGAAAACGGCCCTGAGGTGAGCCAGGCTGCGCCAGACGAAACGCGTCCGCCGCGCCAGGCAAACCGTCCACTGCACGTCACTGATGATGCCAGCGCGATTGCCGATCTCTTCCCGATCTATAACGCGCCAGCAACGAAAGCGGCCGCACCCGCGCCGGTGGCAAAGGTGCAGCGCGTCACGTTCCCTTTTCGCGCGGTGGGGCTGTGGATCCGCAACGGCATGCGCATCGTCATCCTGACGGATGGCGCACGTAACTGGCTGCTCTGTGATGCCTGCCGTAAAGCGGGTTATATCCGGCCTGGTGGCCTGATCACACCCGACTGGCGACTGCAGGCGATGGCGCAGGGCAGCCTGCTTTTTGAATCATTACCGGGGCATGAGCCGTACAGCATCAGCCTTAACTCTTTGACTACACAAGCCGTAACAACACAATGAAAAAACCGATTCTCACTATGGTATGTGCGCTTGCGCTGCTGACGGGCTGCGCAAGCAGCAAATCCGTCGCACCGGAAGATGCCGCCCCCGTCAATACGGCGTCGCTGCGCGATGCGTTGCAGCGTATCGATAGCCAGCTTAAGAGCCACCCGCAAGATGTTAAGCTGCGAACGCAGCGGCAACTGCTGGTGACGCAGTTAGTGGAGGGCTATATCACCACCGCCCGCCAGGCGGCGGCGAAAAATAACTATGTCGCGGCGAGCCGCGCATGGGAAGCGGTGCTGCGCTATCAGCCGGGCCACTTTGTCGCGCAGCAGGGGTTACAGAAAATCGACCGGCTGCGCGTGCTGGATAAGCTCTATCAACAGGCGCGAGCGCAGTATCAAACCGACCCGGAGCAGGCGTTAGCCAAAATCCAGCAGATCCTTGAAGAGTCACCCGGCTGGCCGCAGGCGGCGGAGATGCGCGACCGTCTGATGCGTGAAATCGCCGTGCAGAATCAGCCGGAGAAGAAGATCAAGCGCGAGCTGCGCAAGCCCGTCAGCTTTACTTTCAACAAACATAATCTGAAGGAGATCTTCGCTGCCATCAGCCAGATTACCGGCATCAATATCATCTACGATAAGGATGTCTCCGATGCGGCTACCGCCAGCCTGATCGCCCACGACACCAGCGCGGAGAACGCCCTCAATCTGCTGCTGCTCTCCAACCAGCTGCGTAAAAAGATCCTCAATGGCAACACGCTGTTGATCTATCCCGCCACGATGCAGAAAGAGAAGCTCTACCGCGATACGGTAGTGAAAACGGTTTTTCTCGGCTACGCCAAAGCGAAAGAGCTGAATGTGGCGCTGCGTAATTTGATTAAGTTGCGCGATGTCCACGTCGATGAGCGCACCAACTCAGTGACCTTTCGCGGCCCGCGTGAAAGCGTGGAAAAAGCCGAGCAGCTGTTGCTGACCCTCGACCGTCCGGAAGCGGAGGTGACGCTGGCGGTAGAGGTGCTGGAAGTGGACGCCAAAGATGTTGAAACCCTGGGCATCAACTTCCCAGGGCAGATTGGCATAGGCTTTAACGCTATCGAGTCCGGCAACAGCAATATCGCCATTAACGCCCTGAATAAAAATAATATGTTCGTCAATCTCGGCTCCGGCCAGGGGCTGAGCGCCAATATGCAGAAGATCCGCTCCCATGGGCGCGTGCTGGCGAACCCGCGCATCCGCGTGAAAAACAATAAAAAGGCGGTGGTGGAGATTGGCGAGCGCATCCCGGTGCTGACCAGCAGTATCTCTGAGAGCTTTTCACAAGAGCAGGTGGAGTATCAGGATGTTGGCCTGAAGCTGGAAGTCACGCCGGATATCAGCGTCGATAACACCATCTCGATGGATGTGAAGTTTAACCTCAGCACCATCGGCAGCGCCGAACACTCAAAAGATGGCGTCGCTTACTATCGTACCAACAACCGCGACGCGGCCACCGTGCTCAGCAGCCAGAATGGCGAGACGCAGATGCTGGCGGGGCTGATCAAAGAGAGCGACAGTGCAGGGCTGAACGGCCTGCCGGGGCTGGCGGATCTGCCGCTGCTCGGCAAATTCTTCGGCAGCCACGAAAGTAACCATGAGCGAACCGAAGTGGTGCTGCTGATCACGCCGACCATTGAGCGCAGCATCGATCTGCCGGGCACCCATATCAACACCATTGAGATGGGCAGCGAAGATGCGCCGGGTGAGAGCGCCTACCTGCCGCCTGCCGCAGAGGAGACGCCTGAAGCCTCGCACTTTGCTCCGCCGCCGCTGACGCCGCCCGCCACCTTCCCGGCGCTGAAAAAAGTGCCGGCACCAACCCTTGCCAAAGGCAAGCCGTAATGGCGCGGCGCAACGGCTTCACGCTGATTGAGATGCTGGTATCGCTGGCGCTGCTCGCCACGCTTGCCAGCGCCGCTATCCCGATTTACCAGCGTCAGATCCAGCAGCGCAACGAAGAGGCGTTGCGCGTGGCGCTGCGCGAGATCCGCACCGCCCTCGATCGCTATGCGCAACTGAGTGAAGAGGGGATTATCGAAAAAGAGGCGGATATGTCGAACTGGCCGGTGTCGCTGAATCAGCTGGTGGATGGCGTGATCAATAAAAAGTCGGCCAACCGGGAGAAGATCTACCTGCTGCGCGCCATCCCGCGCGATCCTTTCTGCGACTGTGAAGGCAAGCCGAACAGCGAAACCTGGCGGCTGCGCGCTTCGACGCAGGCACCCGGTGAAAGCACCGGTGGGAAGGATATCTGGGATGTCAGCTCCACCAGCATGCAGCCCGGACTGAATGGAGTGCCGTATGCGCAGTGGTGAAAAGGGTTTTACGCTGATCGAGTTACTGGTGGTGATGGCGATTATCGCCACGCTGATGACGCTGGTCGCGCCGCGCTTTTTTAATCAAACCGAGCGCGCAAAAATTGTGGTGTTGCAGCATAACCGCAACGCTCTGCGCGCGGCGATTGCCGCCTGGCGTCACGATCGTCTGAGCGGACCGGAGCAACTGGAGGAGTTGGTTGAGCAGGGGTACCTGTTTGATATTCCCTTAGATCCCGTCACCCAGCGACGCGACAACTGGCAAGTGAAGCGTGATGAGAACGATCAGATTATCGATGTTACTTCGCCCTCCCTGCCGGAGCAGGAAAATGCACAGGAGTAAGCCCGCAGTGCAGGGCGGTTTCACCTACCTGTGGGTGCTGCTGATGCTCACCATGCTGTCGCTCTCCTTGCTGAAAGAGACCCGCTCGCGCGAGGTGCAGTTTCGCCAGCAGCAGGAGGAGGAGCTCTTTTTTCGCGGCGTGCAGATCCGCAATGCGATCCACAGTTATCAGAAAAAGGGCAGCGGCTGCTTTCCGCTGGGCTTTGAAGATCTGCTACAGGACAGCCGCGATAAAAAGCCCGTCGCCCATCTGCGCCAGTGGTTTGCCGACCCGCTCACCGGCTCGCGTGACTGGGGGATGAGCTATGACAAGCAGGGGCGCTGGGTTGGCGTCTACAGCAAAGGCCACGGTACGCCGCTGCGCCACACGCTCTTCCCGCCTCAAATAAAGAACTTCAAACAGGCCGAGCGCTACGAACAGTGGCTGTTCAAAACCCCGGAGGTGCTCTCCGCACCGCTCCCTTCTGCCTGCCGCTCGCTGCTTAATAAACCGGAGCGATAACCCTGTGGAAAACCTCTTTTTTGCGCTGATCGGCGCGATTTTCGGCAGTTTTATTAATGTGGTGATCTACCGTTTACCGCGAAAAATGCAGGGGGAAGCGATAAGCCTGAGCTGGCCACCGTCGTTCTGCCCCCACTGTCGGACACAGATAAAAGCGCACGACAATGTTCCGCTGCTCGGCTGGTTGTGGCTACGCGGGCGCAGCCGCTGTTGCCACAAGCGGATAAGCGTTCGCTACCCGGCCATTGAAGCGTTAATGGCGCTGCTCTTCGCAGCGGTGATAGCCCATGATGGCGTCAACCTGGCGGCGCTTCTGACGCTGGCGCTGCTGAGTTTGCTGGTGGCGATGTTTTTTATCGATATCGACCATATGCTGCTGCCTGATGTGCTGACGTATCCCTTTATGCTGCTGGCGCTGCTCTGCGCCTGGTGCCGCCAGCCACTTCTTGCGACGCTACAGGAACATCTCCTGGCCGCGGCGGTCGGCTTCTCTATTCTGTGGTTGCTCAACTATGGGTTTGCGCGCTGGCGCGGGTGTGAGGGCATTGGGGGAGGGGATATGAAACTCTTTGCCGGCATCGGCGCATGGCACGGCTTACCGGCACTGTTTGATATTATGCTGATCGCCGCACTTATCGGGCTGGCGAGCGGGCTGCTGCTCTTTCGCGCCGCGCGCCAGCAGCCCTTTCCATTTGGCCCCGCCATTATTCTCGCCTGCATCGGCTGGGCGATGGTTTACAGCCAGTAATCCAGTGAGATCTGCCAGCGGCGCTCACTCAGATTCAGCAGGTAGACCTTTTGCCACTGCAATGCCACATCCAGCGAGCCAAGATGGCGGCGCAGTTCGGCAAAGCCCATATTGGTATGCCGCTGCAGATCCCGCTGCGCAATCAGGTTGAGATCGTACTGTTCGAAAAGGTCTTTCCAGTAAGCCTGCAACAGCACGCTGCGGCGAGGATCCTGCCCGGCCACGGTCGGCTGGGCGCTGCCGTTGTAATGCCCTTCGAGCCGCAGCGTCAGATCGCTCTCGCCGGTCCAGGTGAGACCCGCCGCCACGCGGTTGCGCCAGGCGATATCCCACTGGCTCTCCGGCAGCAGCGTCTCCTGCCAGCTGTAGGGCTGACGCCCACCTGCCCATTCGCCATAAATCAGCGTTGAGCGGGAGAGCACCCGCGAAAGATTGAGGCCAAGCTGCGGCTCGCGCTGCTGCTCTTTAAACAGCAGCAGCTGCGGGTTGAAATTCTCCGCAAAGCGGTAGCTGGCGCTGAGCAGCAGGCGGTCGCGCGGGTTGCTGGCCTGCCAGTCGAGGCTGGCGCTGCGATCGGCGCTGCCTCTGCGGATTTTCGGTGCCCAGAGCGCGCTAACGGCGGCGTTGTCCCAAAAGTGTTGCAGGCGCACCATCCCATTGCCCATCCGGTTGTTACGCAGGGTTTCCGGGTCGGCAGAGGTCATGGATCGCACGGTGCCCCGGCCAAGAAAGTCCGTCGGGTTATAGCCCAGCGCGACGCCGTAGCGGGTGTTGATGCGGCCCATATCCAGCATCGTTTGCGGCGTCAGGTGGTAGCTGAGCCACGCTTCGCGCAGGGTATTGGTATAGCGGGTTTCGCTGAGCCTGTGGGTAAACCGGCTATCCAGGCGGTTGGAGAGCACCAGCCGCCACTTCTCACCCAGCGGCGCATCCAGACGCATATCCAGCGACAGCCGCTGCTCTTTCTCCTGCTGCTGATTGATGCTGCTGGCCGCTTCAAACATCATATTCAGCGCCTGGTAGGCGTCGGGGCTGAACTCGGCGCTGTCGGCCAGATCGAGGGCTGCCAGGGTCTCATCCTCCTGCGACAGCGCGGGCGCGGCTGGCAGCGCGGTCAGCAGCATTAGGCAGAGAAGGGAAAGGGGCGATCGTGTCATGAATTCGCATCCCGGAAATGGGCGAGGAAATCACGTTGCAGCCAGGACTCCGGCACGTCGCGCCACTGGAAATCCTTCTGGCGCAGCACGGTAACCCAGTGCGCATTAACCCCATCAATAATCACCGCTTCCGTCGAGCGGATGCCGCCCAGCACGGGCGCATAGCGGCGATAGAAGGTGGTTTTCAGCAGGTTGCCGTTAACGGCATAGAACTCCGCTTTGCGGCTCTTAAAGTCGGTTTTATCGACCCATAGATCCATCGATGGATAGGCCGCATCTCTGTTTTGCGCCTCCAGATGCAGGTGGTAGCAGTCACGCATCTGCCGCTCGCCATCCTGAATGCGCTCCTCTCCCACCAGCTTTGCCTGGTAATCCGCCGCCCAGTTTGCGGTAACGACATCGCCGTTGGAGGCTTGCCCCATCAGCCGCTGCTGCGGCGAAATTGGCACGCTGGCCTGGCTTGTGGGATCGTAAAGCCACAAATCGCGACCGCTTTTCAGCGTCAGTTTACCGGCATCGCGCTGCGGGCTGATAAAGCGCAGCAGGCTGCGAAACTGGCCGCCGTCCGGCGCAACCCGGGAGTAGAGCATCAGTTCACTGGTTTCGTGCTGTTTGCCATTTTTGTAACTGATAAGTGTGGTCACCAGGCTGAAGGAGCGATCCGGGTTACGGACCTCATCGCTTTTCTTCAGGATCTGCTGGGCGCTAAGCGCCGCATACGCCGGTGCGGCGCTTATTAATAGGATGGTCAGCCACGCTGATGTCAGGCTCTTTTTCCGTAATGACATGAATTCCTCCTTTTTTATTCAGGGTGTTGCATCAGATATGGCGCAGCGCTTCAACAATCGACACCCGTGAGGCGCGTCGTGCGGGCCACCAGGAAGAGAGCACGGTCACCAACAGCAGGGTGCCCGTGACGCTGGCCAGCATGCGCCACTCTCCCCAGATACTGATGCGGATCGGCAGCGGCGAGGTGACGCCGGGCGGCTGCCATGTCATCCCGGAGCGGTTAATAAGCCAGGCCAGCGCCAGCGCGATAAGCACGCCAGAGACCGCGCCAATCGCGCCCAGCAGTGCGCCTTCGCTCAGGAACAGGCGCTGGATATCGCCACGTTTTAGCCCCACCGCGCGCAGGGTGCCGATCTCCACCGTGCGCTCCATCACTGCCATATTCATGGTGTTGCCGACGGTGAAGAGAGCAATGCAGAGGATCAGCGCCAGCAGGAATGAGAAGATCTTGCCGAACATCGCCAGCACCTGGTTATAGAGCGGCTGTAATTGCGTGAAGTCATACACCGCCAGCGGTTCGCCGGAGAGCTTATTGGCGAAGATCTGCCGCAGGCGCGCCCGTGCAGCCTCCATCTCTTTGGTGCTGTGCAACTGGAGCAGGATTGCCGTTACGCCGGGCGTCTCCTGGCCGAAAAGCAGCTGCTGCGCCTGGCGCAGATGCAGGCTGACCACGGTGTCATCCAGTTCGCGCGCCTGCTGCGGCTGGGTGCCCAGCACGTTGACGCGGATAATATTCGGCGCACCGGCAGCGGAAGCGGCCAGCAGCTCAATATGCGATCCCGTGGCCGGTGGGCGCGTATCGCGGGCGCTTTGCGACAGCGCCAGCAGATCGTCAGGTAGTGCGCTGGCATTGTTCTCTTTCGACGGCGGCGGCGCGCAGGGTTGATCTTTAACAAAATCACACAGCAGCAGCAGGCGGGCCAGCCCGCGGCCAATTAAAGCCGCTTCCGGCTGGGTACCGGTCAGCGGTTTGCGGACGATAAGGTCTGCGCCTATCTGATATTCATCCCACTTATCCAGCTGTGCTTGCCCAACGGCCTCTGTGCCATAGATCAACACCGGACGCGAGGTGCCAACCGCATAGTGGCCCGCGAGCCCGGTCAGGGAGAGGACCGGCGTGGTAACGGCGATCATCTTTTTCAGCACCGGGTCGCGGATGAGGATATCGACGATCTGTTGATAGTTATGAATGCTGTAAAGCGCAGGGTTGCTGGTGCCGTGCAGAAGATAGTCCCGCTGCTGGATCTGCAGATGGCCTTTATCGCGCACGAAGGTGGTTTGCAGGCTGTACTCAATCGACTGGTTATAGCCTGCGAACAGCAGAATGCCTATCGCCCCGACGATAATGGCGCAGAGGGTTGAAAGGGTACGTCGGCGGCTGCGCAGTAAGTTGCGCAGGGCATGTTTCATTAGCGTTGTAGTTTGCATTATCCCCCCTTACACCATTGCCGGGCGCGTGACGCTGCCGTCATGCACCACATAGAGATCGTCCGCGGCGGCAATCACCTGCGGATCGTGGGAGGAGAACACTACCGTCACGGCGTATTCACGCTGTAAATGGCGCAGCAGCTGCAAAATGGCGGCACCGGTTTTGCTGTCGAGGTTGGCGGTGGGTTCGTCGGCGACAATCAGCGCGGGGCGGTGGATCAGCGCTCGGGCAATGGCAACGCGCTGGCGTTGACCACCGGAAAGTTGGTTAGGCAGCGAGTCAGCCTTATGTGCCAGGCCAACATTGTCGAGCATCTCATCGATGCGCTGCTGGCGATACGCCGGGTTTTTATGCTGTATCAGCAGCGGAACTTCGATGTTCTCGCGCACGGTCAGCACCGGGATAAGATTGAAGTTCTGGAAGATAAAACCGAGGTGGCGGGCGCGAAAGTCGCTGCACTGGTCATCATCCAGCTCCGCCATTGGCTGGCCGGCAATCGTCAGATACCCGCTGTCGGGCCGATCGATGCCGCCGATTAAATTAAGTAGGGTTGTTTTGCCACTGCCGGATTGCCCGGACAGGACGGTAAAGCGGTTTGCTGCAATGTTGAGCGTGACGTCTTTAAGGGCATCTACCCACACCTGGCCCAGTAAATATTTCTTACTGATGCCCTCCATTTCTACGGCCCACATGGTTCTCTTTTCCTTAGAGTAAATTCCTCTCAGGAGCGGATTTTAAAGCATGGCGATGAGCAATGGATGGGGAGGATTGGTACTGGTGTACTGGAAAGGTCTGTTTTCAGATTTTTATTCAGCAGCGTTCGGGCATAAAAAAGCCGACTCGAGGTCGGCTTTTCAGGCGTTACATTAGAAGTTGTAGCCAACCACCAGGTAGCCACCCCAGCCGGTAGTGCGGGCGCTGAAATCGCCCGCGCCGTAGTTCAGGATCGCATCATCTTTGGTCTGGCCGCCGTTGTGCCAGTAACGGGCAACGACGGAGTAGTGCCAGTGATCGTAGCTCAGCGCCAGAATGTGGCTTGAGGCGATGGAGTTGCTGGTACGCTGCTGCTGGCCATTGTTGTAGTAGCGGCGATCGCCGAGATCGGAGCCCCAGTCAAAGTTGGTGAAGCCGATATAGCTCAACTGGCCGCCCCACAGTGGCGTGATCGGCACAAAGTATTTCACTTTGAAACGGTAGCCGTCCCACTCGTTTTCGTTTGGTGCGCCATAGTTCTGCCACTGGTATTTCGCATAGACGTTCAGGGAGAGGCTCATCGGCAGGCCGGTGTCGATATCGGTGCCCAGACCCATGTACCAGGTGCTCTGGCGACCACCGGCGTTACGGCCCATGTCGTAGATGTAGTTGTTGGCGAAGTACCACTCTTTGAACGGGCCGAAGCTCAGATCGGTGTTGGTCAGCTTATCAATGGAGAAGCGCGGTTCAATCTCCATAAACAGCGGAGAACCGTGGTTCCAGATCCCTTTCGCGCCGGAGTTACCGCCGAAGAAGACCGGCGCATCCAGGTAGCCGTAGAAGTCGAACCAATCTTTCTTGGCGAAGGCTTCATATTCCAGATAGGTATCGTTACGCGGAATAGCTCCGAAGCGGGTGTGATAGCTGCCCACTACGTTCACGCTCTGATGCCACCAGTCGGAGACAAATTCAGGTTTGCTGGTTTCCGCTGCGCTGGCAGAGAAAGAAGCGGTAAGCGCCAGTGCGGCACCGGCTGCGAGGAGAGTTTTTTTCATCATTACGCCACTGATTAAGATCCCAGACGGGAGTGAAAGTAAGCACGCATTAAATTGCTAAATGTTTCATATTTCTGCGCGCCTATTATAAGTATCCACGCTCACAAAAATATGTGTTGTTTCACATTATTGACATATACGTAATCGATTGCGTTCACGTTTGCGTCGATTAAACGGCGGCGATTGTACTGACATTTATTGATAATGCCAATTGATGAATATCAACGTTGCAGTGTGGCTGAAAAACGGAGCAGCGAAAGGGCGGGCGAGAGGATCGCCCGCAGAAGAGCGGTTACTGAGCGGTAGCCGGCTGAATATCGTGAACGCGCACAAAACCGAGTTGCTCAGGCGTGATGCCATTAAGCTGTAGCGGAATGTCGACATCGCTTGGTGCCAGCGTGCTGGCCGGGGCATTGATCAACTGATTCTGTACATTTACTTCCTGATAGTTCTCGGTGGTGCCCTGAAGCTGGCCATACTCAATGGTGCCGCTAAAGGCGGGCAGCGGATCGTTGGACTGGCCCTGAATATGCAGCACAACGCGTGTTCCGGCGGCGTTTGGCGCCATATCTTTCAGTGAGAGACGCAGTGTGCCGATCTGGCTCTTCAGCAGCGCAGGCGTATTGGCGCCGGGCAGCAGGTAGGCACCGCTGCCCGATTTGGCGTTAAGGCTGTTTTGCTGTGTGATTTTGACCGTCTCCTGGTTCAGCTTGCTCATCTCTTTATTGAGCGTACTGACGCTTTGGTGGAGCTGGCGGACTTCGCTTTGCGGGGCGCAGGCGCTGAGGGTAAAAAGGCTTCCCAGCAACAGTGTTCTTAGGTAACGTCTTGTCATTGCGTCTGTTTCCTTGAAGGGGAGGATCGCTGTAATGGTAGATCGCAACCGCGGCTTTGCCATCGATCCATTGTCTCAAAAAGGGTCTGCCTTTGTTGTCATGCCACTTCAGGTTAAAATAGATTTCAGTTAACTCTCACGTCAGGATCCCGTATGCATTGCCCATTCTGTTTCGCCGTGGACACCAAAGTCATCGATTCCCGCTTGGTGGGAGAAGGTTCATCCGTTCGCCGCCGTCGGCAGTGTCTGGTTTGCAATGAGCGTTTCACCACCTTTGAAGTGGCAGAGCTTGTGATGCCGCGCGTAGTAAAAAGCAATGATGTGCGTGAACCCTTTAATGAAGACAAGCTGCGCAGCGGCATGTTGAAAGCGCTGGAGAAGCGCCCGGTGAGCGCCGATGACGTAGAAATGGCGTTAAACCATATTAAATCGCAACTTCGCGCAACCGGCGAACGCGAAGTGCCGAGTAAGATGATCGGCAATCTGGTGATGGAGCAGCTGAAAAAGCTCGATAAAGTGGCCTATGTGCGCTTTGCCTCCGTCTACCGCAGTTTCGAGGATATCCGCGAATTTGGCGAAGAGATCGCCCGTCTACAGGATTGATCATGCAGGATGAAATCTATATGGCGCGTGCGCTGAAACTGGCGCAGCGCGGCCGCTTTACCACCCATCCGAATCCGCGCGTCGGCTGCGTGATTGTTAACGATGGCGAGATTGTCGGTGAAGGGTTTCACTACCGCGCCGGTGAGCCGCACGCGGAAGTGCATGCCCTGCGCATGGCGGGCGATCGCGCGCGCGGCGGTACCGCATATGTGACGCTGGAGCCCTGCAGCCACCACGGGCGCACGCCGCCCTGCTGCGATGCGCTGATTGCCGCCGGAGTAGCGCGGGTCGTTGCTGCCATGCAGGATCCCAATCCGCAGGTTGCCGGGCGTGGACTTTATCGTCTCCAGCAGGCCGGGATTGAGGTGAGCCACGGCCTGATGATGAGCGAGGCCGAAGCGCTGAATAAAGGCTTTCTCAAACGTATGCGCACCGGTTTTCCCTATCTTCAGCTTAAGCTCGGCGCGTCGCTCGACGGGCGCACGGCAATGGCGAGCGGCGAAAGCCAGTGGATCACCTCTGTGCAGGCGCGCCGCGACGTGCAGCAGCTGCGCGCGCAGAGCCATGCCATTCTCAGCAGCAGCGCCACGGTGCTGGCGGACGATCCGTCGCTTACCGTGCGCTGGAATGAATTAAACAGCGATACCCAGGCGTGCTATCCCGAAGCGGATCTGTGCCAGCCGCTGCGCATTATTATTGATAGCCAGAACCGCGTGACGCCGCAGCATAACGTCGTCAGCCAGCCGGGGGAGACCTGGTTTGCGCGCACCAAAGCCGATACGCGCGCGTGGCCTGAGAGCGTGCGCGAAATCATCGTGCCGGAACATAACGGCCATGCCGATCTGGTGATGCTGATGATGATGCTCGGTAAACAGCAGATTAACAGCGTCTGGGTTGAGGCGGGCGCAGAGCTTGCTGGCGCGCTGCTGAACGCGGGGCTGGTTGATGAGCTGGTGGTCTATCTTGCGCCTAAACTGTTAGGCAGCGATGCGCGCGGGCTCTGCCAACTGCCGGGATTGACGGCGCTTGCCGATGCGCCGCGCTTTAGTTTCAGTGAGATACGGCAGGTTGGCCCTGATGTTTGCCTGCACCTCACCAACGCGTGAAGCCTGCTGTAAAAGGGAAGCAGCGCGTTAAATAGTATGCTAAAATCCGCCCCCCTGCGGGGTCCGAACTGAACCTGTGAAGGAAGTGTATGAACATTATTGAAGCCAACGTTGCTGCTCCGGACGCTCGCGTCGCCATCACCATTGCGCGTTTCAACAACTTTATCAATGACAGTCTGCTGGAAGGCGCGATCGATGCCCTGAAACGTATTGGTCAGGTGCAGGACGATAACATCACCGTCGTGTGGGTTCCGGGCGCTTACGAGCTGCCGCTGGCCGCAGGCGAGCTGGCGAAAACCGGCAAATATGATGCCGTGATTGCGCTCGGCACCGTGATTCGCGGCGGTACAGCGCACTTTGAGTATGTGGCAGGCGGCGCAAGCAACGGCCTGGCGCATGTCGCGCAGGAGAGCGCCATTCCGGTCGCATTCGGCGTGCTCACCACAGAAAGTATTGAACAGGCCATCGAACGCGCTGGCACCAAAGCCGGTAATAAAGGTGCGGAAGCCGCACTGACCGCGCTTGAAATGATTAATGTATTGAAAGCCATCAAGGCTTGAATTTTGTAAGGGGAATTACGTGAAACCTGCTGCTCGTCGCCGCGCCCGTGAGTGTGCCGTTCAGGCGCTTTACTCCTGGCAGTTGTCCCAGAACGACATCACTGATGTTGAATACCAGTTCCTGGCGGAACAGGACGTGAAAGATGTTGACGTCGTGTACTTCCGTGAACTGTTGAACGGGGTGGCGACTAATAGCGCATATCTCGATGGCCTGATGAAGCCATACCTCTCCCGTCTGCTCGAAGAGCTGGGTCAGGTTGAGAAAGCGGTATTGCGTATCGCGCTGTTCGAACTCTCAAAACGTGATGATGTGCCCTATAAAGTGGCGATCAACGAAGCTATCGAACTGGCTAAAACCTTTGGCGCTGAAGACAGCCATAAGTTTGTGAACGGCGTGCTGGATAAAGCCGCACCTGCGATCCGTCCCCACAAGAAGTGATCCGCAAGCCGGTGACGGGCGACGCTTTCAGCGCGCCGGTCCCGGCTTTTTCTTTTTTCTACAGAGGAATAACGTATGGCATGCGGTGAATTCTCCCTGATTGCCCGTTATTTTGACCGCGTACGAACTTCACGTCGCGACGTCGAAACCGGTATCGGTGACGATTGTGCGCTGCTCAATGTCCCCGAAAAACAGACCCTGGCGATCAGCGTCGACACGCTGGTGGCGGGTAACCATTTTCTCCCCGATATCGATCCTGCCGATCTGGCCTGGAAAGCAATGGCCTCCAATCTTAGCGATTTGGCGGCGATGGGTGCCGATCCTGCCTGGCTGACACTGGCGTTAACGCTCCCGGAAGCGGACGAAGCGTGGTTGCAGGCTTTCAGCGACAGCCTGTTTGAGCAAATCAGCTATTACGATATGCAGCTTATCGGCGGTGATACCACCCGCGGGCCGCTGTCGATGACCATTGGTATTCATGGTTACGTGCCAGCAGGCCGCGCGATGAAGCGCTCCGGCGCGAAGCCGGGCGACTGGATCTATGTCACCGGTACGCCGGGCGACAGCGCTGCCGGGCTGGCGATTTTGCAAAACCGTTTAACCGTTAGCGACAGCGATGATGCGGCTTACCTGAAAAAGCGCCATCTGCGCCCGACGGCGCGCGTGTTGCAGGGCCAGGCGCTGCGTAACCTCGCAAGCTCGGCCATCGATCTCTCTGACGGTCTTATCTCCGATCTCGGGCATATCCTGAAAGCGAGCGGGTTTGGCGCGCGGATCGATCTTGATGCGATCCCGTTATCGGATGCCATGCGTCGGCACGTCGAGCCGGATCAGGCGCTGCGCTGGGCATTGTCCGGCGGAGAGGATTATGAACTCTGCTTTACCGTACCTGAGCTGAATCGCGGCGCACTGGATGTGGCGATTGGGCAGTTGGGCGCACCGTTTACCTGCATCGGGCAGATGGGCGCGGACGGGGAGGGGCTCTACTTCACTCGCGAGGGAAAAGCCGTCACCCTCGACTGGAAAGGATATGACCATTTTGCAGCGCACTAAAGATAAAGATATCGCTAAAAGCCGTCTCACTATGCGTAACCCCTGGCACCTGCTGGCGACCGGGTTTGGCAGCGGTTTAATCCCGTTTATGCCCGGCACCA
Organism: Kosakonia cowanii JCM 10956 = DSM 18146; assembly: GCF_001975225.1. Taxonomy (NCBI): domain Bacteria; kingdom Pseudomonadati; phylum Pseudomonadota; class Gammaproteobacteria; order Enterobacterales; family Enterobacteriaceae; genus Kosakonia; species Kosakonia cowanii. The sequence continues at coordinate 2,339,719 of NZ_CP019445.1, forward strand.
TGGGCTCGATTGCGGCGATCCCTTTTTGGTGGCTGATGACCTTCCTGCCCTGGCAGCTCTATTCGCTGCTGGTGATGCTGGGAATTTCGCTGGGCGTTTATCTCTGCCATCAGACGGCAAAAGATATGGGCGTGCACGATCACGGCAGTATCGTCTGGGATGAGTTTATCGGGATGTGGATCACCCTGATGGCGCTGCCCACTAACGACTGGCAGTGGGTCGCCGTTGGGTTTGTGCTGTTTCGCATTTTTGATATCTGGAAGCCGTGGCCGATCCGCTGGTTCGATCGCAACGTGCATGGCGGCATGGGGATTATGGTCGACGATATCGTAGCCGGGATTGTCGCCGCCGGGTTGCTCTACGTGATTGGTCATCATTGGCCGATTGGTCTGATTTAGCTGCGGCTAACTGCCTGATGGCGCTTCGCTTATCAGGCCTACGGTTTCGGGCTGGCATGTGGATGCGGTGGCAAATGCCTGATGGCGCTGCGCTTATCAGGCCTACGGTTCCGGATTTGCATGTGGATGCGGTGGAAAATGCCTGATGGCGCTTCGCTTATCAGGCTTACGACACCGAATTAACATTTGGGCGTAGGCCGGATAAGGCGCAAGCCGCCATCCGGCAACTTATCCGCGCGTTACTTAAACCCCACCACCGGGTGCTGTTTGTAGGACATCTCCAGCTCGGCAATTTGTTCCGGCTTCAGCGTTAACTCAACCGCGCCTAACAACTCTTCGAGCTGATCTTCACGCGACGCGCCAATAATTGGGGCGGCAACGCCTGGCTTACTCAACAACCATGCCAGCGCCACCTGCGCACGCGACGCGCCCAACTCCTCTGCCACGCTCGCCAGACGTTCGGCGATCTGCGCATCGTTAGCATCCGTTTCGCTATACAACGTTTTGCCAAACTCATCAGAAACCAGGCGGGCGGTGGTTTCCCCCCACGGTCGGGTCAAACGTCCGCGCGCCAGCGGGCTCCACGGAATAATCGCCACGCCCTCTTTGTAGCAGAGCGGCAGCATCTCGCGCTCTTCTTCACGGTAGATCAGGTTGTAGTGATTCTGCATGGTGACAAAGCGCGCCCAGCCGTGCTGCTCCTGCAAGGCAAGCGCCTGCGCAAACTGGCTGGCGTGCATGGAAGATGCACCGATATAGCGCGCTTTACCCGCTTTCACCACATCGTTCAGCGCTTCCAGCGTCTCTTCAATCGGTGTGTTGTAGTCCCAGCGGTGGATTTGCAGCAGATCGACATACTCCATGCCGAGGCGTTGCAGGCTGTCATCAATGGAGCGCAGGATCTGCGCGCGGGAGAGGCCCTCCGCCAGATCGCCGACCTGATGGTAAACCTTAGTAGCAACAACCACCTCGTCACGGCGGGCGAAATCGCGCAGCGCACGGCCAACGATCTCTTCACTGCTGCCGTCGGAGTAGCTGTTAGCGGTATCAAAGAAGTTAATCCCGCCTTCCAGCGCGCGTTGAATAATCGGCCGGCTGCTCTCTTCCGGCAGCGTCCAGGCATGTTTACCCCGGTCCGGCTCGCCAAAAGTCATACAGCCAAGGCAAAGGCGGGAGACTTTGAGGTCTGTTTTCCCTAATGTGTTGTATTGCATGGTTCCACTCCTGCTGGTCACGAATTAGGCTTAAGCATAGCAGGAGCGGAAAAGGGCGGAATCAGGCGAGCCAGTTTTTGATGCGCGATTCGATACCGGCGGCGTCAAGGCCAATCTCAGCGCGCGCTTCATCCTGCGTACCCTGCGGAATAAAGAAGTCCGGCAGGCCGAGGTTGAGCACCGGCACTGGCTTGCGCTTCGCCATCAGCACTTCGTTAACGCCGCTGCCGGCACCGCCCGCAATGGCGTTCTCTTCCAGCGTTACCAGCACCTCATGCTGCGAAGCCGCCTGCAGGATCAGCGCTTCATCGAGCGGTTTGGCAAAGCGCATATCGATAAGCGTCGCATTCAGCGCCTCGGCGGCTTTAGCTGCTTCCGGCAGCAAAGTACCGAAGTTAAGGATCGCCACCTTCTCGCCTTTGCGTTTCACCACGCCTTTACCGATAGGCAGTTTCGCCAGCGGCTCCAGCGTCACGCCGACCGCGTTACCGCGCGGGTAGCGCACGGCGCTCGGGCCATCCGTGTAGTGGTAGCCAGTAAAGAGCATCTGGCGGCACTCATTCTCATCACTTGGCGTCATCACCACCATCTCCGGGATGCAGCGCAGATAGGAGATATCAAACGCCCCCTGGTGAGTCTGGCCGTCCGCGCCAACAATCCCGGCGCGATCGATAGCAAACAGCACCGGCAGCTTCTGGATCGCCACGTCGTGGATCACCTGATCGTAGGCGCGCTGCAGGAAGGTGGAGTAGATCGCCACTACCGGTTTATAACCGCCAATCGCCAGCCCGGCGGCAAAAGTGACCGCGTGCTGCTCGGCTATGGCGACATCAAAATATTGCCCTGGGTATTTGCGCGAGAACTCAACCATGCCGGAGCCTTCACGCATCGCCGGGGTAACGGCCATTAACTTGTTATCTTTCGCCGCGGTTTCACACAGCCAGTCACCGAAGATTTTCGAATAGCTCGGCATACCGCCGCTGCTTTTCGGCAGGGTGCCGCTGGTTGGATCGAACTTCGGAACCGCGTGGAAAGTGATAGGATCTTTCTCGGCCGGCTCATAGCCGCGCCCTTTTTTGGTCATGATATGCAGGAACTGCGGGCCTTTCAGGTCGCGCATATTACGCAGCGTCTGCACCAGACCCAGCACATCGTGACCGTCCACCGGGCCGATATAGTTAAAGCCCAGCTCTTCAAACAGCGTGCCCGGCACGACCATGCCTTTGATGTGTTCTTCGGTGCGTTTTAGCAGCTCTTTGATCGGCGGCACGCCGGAGAGCACTTTTTTCCCGCCTTCGCGCAGGGTGGAGTAGAGCTTGCCGGAGAGCAGCTTCGCCAGATGATTATTCAGCGCGCCAACATTCTCGGAGATCGACATCTCGTTGTCGTTAAGAACCACCAGCATATCCGGACGAATATCCCCAGCGTGGTTCATCGCTTCAAACGCCATGCCTGCGGTGATGGCGCCATCGCCAATCACGCAGACGGTACGACGCTGCTTATTCTCTTTCGCTGCCGCCACGGCCACGCCGATCCCGGCGCTGATGGAGGTGGAGGAGTGACCGACGCTCAGCACGTCATATTCACTCTCGCCGCGCCACGGGAAGGGGTGCAGGCCGTTTTTCTGCCGGATGGTGCCGATTTTGTCGCGGCGACCGGTGAGGATTTTGTGCGGATAGGCCTGGTGGCCGACGTCCCAGATTAACTGATCGAAGGGCGTGTTATAGACGTAATGCAGCGCCACGGTCAGCTCAACCGTGCCAAGCCCGGAGGCGAAGTGTCCACTGGAGCGGCTTACGCTGTCGAGAAGGTAGCGACGCAGTTCGTCGCACAGTTTCGGTAAACTCTCTTTCGGCAGCAGGCGCAACTCTTGCGTGGTATCAACCAGCGCCAGCGTCGGGTATTTGGCTGTATCAAAACTCATCAGAGACTCGGACTCATCGTGTTATATCGTTATTTATCACGCTGGATTATGTAATTCGCCAGTGCTTCCAGTGCCGTCGTATCCAGCGATTGCGCCGACAGCAGGCTCAGCGCCTGGCGGGCATCGTCAATCAGATCGCGGGCTTTCGTGCGGGCTTGCTCAAGGCCCAGTAGTGCGGGGTAGGTGCTTTTACCCAGTTGCTGGTCAGCACCCTGGCGTTTGCCAAGGGTCGCAGTATCGCCGACCACATCGAGGATGTCATCCTGAACCTGAAACGCCAGGCCGACACACTGCGCGTAGCGTTCGAGCAGCGGCAGCGCGTCGCGACCGCGTTGCCCGGCGCTCAGCGCGCCCATTTTTACCGCCGCGCAGATCAGCGCCCCGGTTTTATGACGGTGGATCTGCTCCAGCCCTTCAAGAGAAACCTGCTCGTTCTCCGCTGCCAGATCCAGCGCCTGCCCGCCGCACATCCCGGCAACGCCGCTGGCGTTTGCGAGCGTGGCGACCATCGCCAGGCGATCTTCTGCGGCGACATCCGCCATTGGCGCTTCCGTCAGGATCGAGAAGGCCAGCGTCTGCAAGGCATCGCCCGCGAGAATGGCATTGGCTTCGCCAAATTTAATATGGCAGGTGGGCAGACCGCGACGCAGATCGTCGTCGTCCATCGCCGGCAGATCGTCATGCATTAATGAGTAAGCATGAATGCACTCCACCGCCGCGGCGGGCGCGTCTAGCGTTTGCTGGCTGACGCCGAACATGCGGCCGGTGGCATAAACCAAAAAGGGGCGCAGGCGTTTACCGCCTAAGAGTGCGCCATACTGCATCGCCTCAACCAGCGGAGTGTTCTGAAAGGGCAGGGGATCGATGAAACGGCGCAGCGCGTCGTTGGCCTGTTCAACGCAGGCCTGCAGTTGTTGATTGAAATCCATCTATTCAGCATCCGGAGCGAAAGGGGTTAACGGCGCCTCTTCGGTATCGGAGAGCAGGATCTGTACACGCTGCTCTGCCTGCTGAAGCTTAACCTGTCCCTGGCGGGCCAGCTGGACGCCGCGCTCGAATTCGTTCAGGGCATCTTCAAGCGGAAGTTCGCCGCTTTCAAGACGAGTGACAATCTGTTCCAGTTCGCTCAGTGCGGTTTCGAAACTGGCGGGTGCGTCGTTTTTCTTTGGCATAGTGAATGTCTGACTCTTCTATTATTCCGACTACGTTATGGTAGCGAAGTCGGGGCACATAGCAAATAACGCTCAGTGGTAATGCGTTGCACATGATCTTCGCGATGGTGGTATACTTCCGCGCCTGGATGCAGCCGCGGGTAAGGGCTGCTGTAAATTTTCCTCTACAGGCCTTTGCAGGCTTGCCAACGAACCATTGCCGCCATGAAGTTTATCATTAAATTGTTCCCGGAAATCACCATCAAAAGCCAATCTGTGCGTTTGCGCTTTATTAAAATTCTCACCGGGAACATTCGTAACGTTCTGAAGCACTACGATGAGGCGCTCGCCGTTGTGCGCCACTGGGACCATATTGAAGTGCGCGCCAAAGACGAGACTCAGCGTCTGGCCATCCGCGATGCGCTGACCCGCGTGCCGGGCATTCACCATGTGCTGGAGGTGGAAGATGTTCCGTTTACCTCTCTGCACGACATTTTTGAGAAAGCGCTGGCGCAGTATCGCGATGCAATCGAAGGCAAAACTTTCTGCGTGCGGGTAAAACGCCGCGGGCAACATGAGTTTAGCTCGATCGAAGCAGAACGCTACATCGGCGGCGGCCTTAATCAACACGTTGCGTCGGCAAAGGTTAAATTGACCCATCCGGATGTGACCGTACATCTGGAGATTGAAGACGATCGCCTGCTGCTGGTGAAGGGCCGTTATGAAGGTATTGGCGGCTTCCCGATCGGCACGCAGGAAGATGTGCTGTCGCTCATCTCCGGCGGGTTCGACTCTGGCGTCTCCAGCTATATGCTGATGCGTCGCGGCTGCCGCGTACACTACTGCTTCTTTAACCTTGGCGGCGCGGCGCATGAAATCGGCGTACGCCAGGTGGCGCACTATTTGTGGAACCGCTTCGGCAGTTCCCATCGCGTGCGCTTTGTGGCGATCAACTTTGAGCCGGTAGTGGGCGAGATCCTCGAGAAAGTCGACGACGGCCAGATGGGCGTGGTGCTGAAACGCATGATGGTCCGTGCAGCCTCTCAGGTAGCCGAGCGCTACGGCGTGCAGGCACTGGTGACCGGCGAAGCGCTGGGCCAGGTCTCCAGCCAGACGCTGACCAACCTGCGTTTGATTGATAACGTCTCCGATACGCTGATCCTGCGCCCGCTTATCTCTCACGATAAAGAGCACATCATCGATCTGGCGCGCAAAATCGGCACCGAAGATTTTGCCCGCACCATGCCGGAGTATTGCGGCGTGATCTCCAAAAAACCGACGGTAAAAGCGGTTAAAGGCAAGATTGAAGCGGAAGAGGCGAACTTCGATTTCGCGATCCTTGAGAAAGTGGTCGCGGAAGCGAGCAATATCGATATTCGTGAAATCGCGCAGCAGACCTCGGAAGAGGTGGTGGAGGTCGAAACGGTAACCGGCTTCGGTGAGAATGACGCGATCCTCGATATCCGCTCCATCGATGAGCAGGATGACAAGCCGTTGCAGCTTGAAGGCGTAGATGTGGTGTCGCTGCCGTTCTACAAGCTGAGCACCAAGTTTGGCGATCTCGATCAGAGCAAAACCTGGCTGCTGTGGTGTGAGCGCGGCGTGATGAGCCGCCTGCAGGCGCTTTATCTGCGTGAGCAGGGCTTTACCAATGTGAAGGTTTATCGCCCGTAGTTTTACGTTGTGCCAGGAATAGCACCGTGGATTGTGCCGGATGGCGGCTTCGCCTTATCCGGCCTACGCGGTGCAACATGCCATAAATACGTTTGCCGCATAGCATTCAAATAAACCGCACCTACCCGTAGGCCGGATAAGCGTCAGCGCCATCCGGCAAAAAAACCGCACGTACCTGTAGGCCGGATAAGCGTCAGCGCCATCCGGCAAACAGACCGCACGAACCTGTAGGCCGGATAAGGCGAAGCCGCCATCCGGCATGCAGTGCCAAAGCTTACGCTTCGTAGTAGTTATAAATTCCCGCCGCCATCACCAGCTGTGATGCCACGACGTGGGCCTTTTCGCGCCCGACCAGCAGATCGATAATCTTCAGACCAAAATCAATCGCCGTACCTGGTCCCTGGCTGGTCAACAGATTGACGCGCGGATCCCATACCACGCGCTTATCCTGCCACTGCTCCTCCGGGATCGTCTCCTTAAGCCCTGGAAAACCGGTCATATTGCCGATCGGGAAGATCTCATGGGGCACCAGCACGGTGCCGGCGGCGGCACAAATCGCCGCAACGATGCGCCCGGAGAGGTGAAACTGGCGCACGGTCTCTACCAGCAGCGGGTTATCGCGCATGCACTCCGCGCCCTTCAGCCCGCCAGGCAGCACAATAACGTCGTAATCGCCATCCGCTACCTCAACCAGCGGCGCGTCCGCTAACAGCTTTACGCCGCGCGAGCAGGTGATGACGCGCTCGCCGTCGCTGGCCACGCTGGCGGTAGTCACTGCGATCCCGCCGCGCACCAGCAGATCGATAGTGGTGACAGCCTCCATCTCTTCACTACCAGGGGCGAGACATATCAGAGCTGATGCGCTCATATTCACTCTCCTTACGTTTAATCAGGTCAAACAGCCGGGCATTCTCAGGCACCGCGATGCCGTGCGCGCGTGCGCGTCTTAGTAGATAGCCGGTAATGTAATCGCACTCGGTATGGCGCATCGCGCGCACATCCTGCAGCATCGATGAGATATTCTCCGCCGTGCTCTCAATTACTTGGTGAACATAGGCGATCAGCTCGTCGGCAGAGATATGGTGGCCTTCGCGCTCGATCACCGCCGCCACTTCGCGGGCGATTTTCTCTATCTCTTCCGGCACATCGCGCAGATCGCCATTCTTGCAGTCGCGTAGCGCCGTCAGCGGGTTGATGACGCAGTTCACCGCCAGCTTGCGCCACAGTGCGGGGCGAATGGTGTTGTGCCAGGCGACATCCGGCAGCGCCATTTGCAGCGTGTCGGCCAGATAGCTGAACTCGCCATCCTGCGCGCGCGCCGGGCCTATATGGGTGATGCCGCTGGCGACATGAATAATCACATTACCATCGCGGCGCGCAGCATGGGTGGTGGTGCCCATCAGCAGCGGATTAGGCAGGGATTTCAGCTCTTCTACGGTACCCATGCCGTTATGCAGCAACAGCACCGGCGTGGTGGGCGAGAGCGAGGCAACCAGCCCTTTTACCGCATCGGAGACCTGCCAGGCTTTAAGCGTGACCAGCAGCAGATCGCTGCGGGTCAGGAAATCGGGGTCGTTAGCCGTCAGGGACTCGTTAAAAATCGTGCCGTCTTCTTCAACCAGGTTCACACTGCAATAAGGTTGCGGGATACGTAACCAGCCCTGTACCTCATGTCCCTGCTTGCACAGTGCCGTTAACCACAGTTGCCCTAAGGCGCCGCATCCCAGTACGGTAATTCTCATTATTCCTCCTCACCTGCAACTGCGCCAGGTGTTACAGCGATAAGTATAGCGCTGTCAGCTAAGCTTCCAGTATTCAAGATTGTGTTAATACACAGTGCGGGTATTATGCATCGCTGAAATTACAGAGGGAGAGAAAAGATGCCATCTTTCGATATTGTTTCCGAAATTGATCTGCGCGAAGTGCAAAACGGCGTTGAGAATGCGACCCGTGAACTGGCCACGCGTTTCGACTTTCGCAACATTGAAGCGACGTTTGAATTAAACGAAACCAACAAAACCATCAAGGTGCTGAGCGAGTCTGACTTCCAGGTCAACCAGCTGCTCGATATCCTGCGCGCTAAGCTGCTAAAGCGCGGCATTGAAGGCACCTCGCTGGAAGTGCCGGAAGAGTTTATCCATAGCGGTAAAACCTGGTTTGTTGAAGCCAAGCTCAAGCAGGGGATTGACGCCGCCACGGCGAAGAAGATCATCAAGCTGATTAAAGAGAGCAAACTGAAGGTGCAGGCGCAGATTCAGGGTGAAGAGATCCGCGTGACCGGTAAAGCCCGTGACGACCTGCAGGCCGCCATGGCGCTGGTACGCGGCGGTAACTTAGGCCAGCCGTTCCAGTTTAAGAACTTCCGCGATTAATCGCTTGCCCTCTCCCGTGCGGGGGAGGGCGCTTCACCTTTAACCCGCAACTACCTGTTCCACTTCAAAACGGTTGGTCACCTTGCTGTCTATCTTCACATAGACGCTGCGCTCTTCCGGCACCACCATCGCTTCGCTCACCCCCTCCATTGCCAGCAGGCGCTGCTGCAACGCCGCATCCACTGCAACATCCTCAGGAATTGCGATACGCAAACTGCTGACATAAGGCGGCTCCTGCATGGTGCTGGCGACTAACAGCCAGACTACCGCCAGCAGCGCGCCGGCGAGGAACACTGTCTGGGAGTCGAAAAAGCCATCGACCCAACCGCCGAGCGAGCCGCCAATGGCTACGCCAAGGAACTGGCTGGTGGAGTAGATGCCCATCGCCGTGCCTTTATAGCCCGCGGGCGCTTCTTTACTGATAAGCGACGGCAGCAGCGCTTCCATCAGGTTAAAGGCGAGGAAGAAGATCTGTACGCCGATCACAATCTCCCAGAAGTGCGGGCCCGCCCCCCACAGCACAATTTCCGCGATCACCAGCAGGGCGACACAGAGCAGGAAGACGCGCTTCATTTTGCGCTTCACTTCGGCATAGATAATGAAGGGCACGACGGAGACAAACGACACCAGCATGGTGACGAGATAAATTTTCCAGTGCTGCGCCGCAGCAAACCCGGCAGTTTCCAGCTGGCCCGGCAGGGCGACAAAGGTCGACATCAGCAGTATATGCAGGCACATAATGCCGAAGTTGAGCTTAAGCAGCTTCGGGTTCGCCATTACCAGGCTAAAACAGCCTTTCACCATCCCTGATTCACGGTTGCGCACGTGCTGGGTGCTGTTTGGCACCACCCACAGCGTCAGCGCGATCCCAAGCGTGGCGAGACCGGCAATCATCCAGAAGAGCGCATGCAGACCCAGTTTATGGGTAATGATTGGGCCAAGCACCATGGCAATGGCGAAGGTGACGCCAAAACTGACGCCGATAAAGGCCATCGCTTTGGTGCGGTTCTGCTCGCGGGTTAAATCGGAGAGCAGCGCCATGACAGCAGCAGCAATCGCGCCGGAGCCTTGCAGCGCACGGCCGAGAATAATGCCCCAGATAGAGTGGGAGAGGGCGGCAATCACGCTGCCAGCGACAAAAATCACCAGCCCGCCGACGATCAGCGGCTTGCGGCCGATGCGATCCGAGAGCAGGCCGAAGGGAATTTGAAAGATGGCCTGAGCGAGGCCGTAAATACCAATTGCCAGACCGATTAATGCTTCGCTGGCGCCCTGCAGCGCCATACCGTACGTGGTCAGAACGGGCAGGACCATAAACATGCCGAGCATGCGCAGGGAGAATACAGTCCCTAAACCCCAGGTGGCGCGCAACTCGCCTGGCGTCATCTTGTAATCGTTCATTACCACCTCATGTTGAAAACCGGACATAGTGTAGTGCGGGGGCAGGGCGGGGTAAACACCAGCTTAATTAACAAATATTACCTGCGTGGATGGGATGGCGGGCATAAAAAAAGGGTGCCGAGGCACCCTTTATATGACGGTCTGGATCACCAGACGTAAGTCAGCAGGCTATGTGAATCCGGCACCATAAAGTCCACGGACATCATCACGCTGAGCGAAGTAATGGCGACAATCGAGAAGACGAACAGTTTGCGCGCCCACACTTTGTCATCCGCCACTTTATACCCGCGCAGCGCCATGCCCAGCCACCAGAGGCTCACCGCGGCAGCAACCACCAGGTATTTATAACCTGCATAGCCGCCCAGCGAGAGCATCAGGGTGGCGACAGCAAACGCCACGATATAGAGCGTGATGTGGTTTTTCGCCACGGAGATGCCTTTCACCACCGGCAGAACCGGGATGTTCGCTGCCTGATAATCCTTAAAGCGGAAAATCGCGATGGCATACGAGTGGGGCATCTGCCACAGGCTGAAAATCGCCAGCAGGATCGCCGCGCCGCTGTCAAACTCGTTGGTCACGGCGCAGTAGCCAATCACCGGCGGCGCTGCGCCGGAGAGAGAGCCAATCAGCGTACCGTAGACGGAGTGGCGTTTCATATAGAGGCTATACACCCCGACATAAACCACAAACCCCATCACCCGAGCCAGCAGGCCAGCGGATTTGCGCCGAACCACAGCAGCATAAAGCCAGCAATACCCAACAAGGCGGCGTACACCAGCGAGACTTTTGGCGAGATCAGCCCTCTGACCAGCACCCTGTTTTTCGTCCGCTCCATCTTTTTATCGATGTCACGGTCGATGTAGTTGTTAAAAACACAACCAGAGGCGACCACCAACGACACGCCAACCAGCGTGTAGAGGAACAGGGGGTAATCAATCTGGCCTTTAGAGGCCAGCAGGAACCCCCCAATCACGGAGATCAAATTGCCAAAAATAATGCCCGGTTTCGTTACTTGCAGGTATTGCTTGAACATACTCGCCGCTCTTAGTGAACCATCATGTTGTAGTTCAGGTTCCACATAATCCAGATGGAGCCCACTACCAGGATAGCGATGATAATCACGGTAAAGACAAAGGCGGTCAGGTTCCAGCGCTCCTCAGAAGAGGTGTTCATGTGCAGGAAGCAGACCAGATGAACCAAAATCTGTACCACTGCGGTGACCAGTACGGTCCCCAGAATTGCGGCGTGTGACGCGGTACCGCTCATCACCATCCAGAACGGAATGACCGTCAGGATGACTGACAGGATAAAACCTGTCATGTAGGTTTTTACGCTACCGTGGGATGCGCCGCTGTGATCGGTTGAATGACTCATTACATCGCCCCCATCAGATAAACAACAGAGAACACACAGATCCATACCACATCAAGGAAGTGCCAGAAGAGGCTCAGGCACATGATGCGGGTACGGTTTGTGCTGGTCAGGCCGCGACGGGAAACCTGGAACATCAGAACCGCCATCCAGATCAGGCCAGAGGTCACGTGCAGACCGTGGGTACCAACCAGCGCAAAGAACGCTGACAGGAAGCCGCTACGATCCGGACCCATACCTTCTGCAATCAGATGATGGAACTCATAGATCTCCATGCCGATAAAGCCCGCACCAAACAGGAAGGTCAGCGCAAGCCAGGAGATAACCTGGCTCTTGTTGCCCTTGTGCATGGCGATCGCCGCCATGCCGTAGGTGATGGAGCTGAACAGCAGCAGGAATGTCTCTACCAGAACGAACGGCAGTTCAAAAATGTCCTTGCCGGTCGGGCCGCCCGCTGTGCCGTTCACCAGAACGGCATAGGTCGCGAACAGACAGCTGAACAGAATGCAGTCGCTCATCAGGTAGATCCAGAAACCGAATACTTTATTCGGCCCTGCATCGTGGTGCCCGTGTTCGTGCGCATGGGCGTGCGCGTTGGTCAAAGTATCAGTTGCCATTTGTCAGCCCTGCTTTGTTGATCTCATCGAAATGCTGTTTTTCCAGTTTCTCGATTTCTGCAACCGGTACGTAGTAGTCCACGTCTTCGTCGAAGCTTTTCACAATCCAGCTGATGATGATGCCTGCGAAGCTGGCAATCGCCATCCACCAGATGTGCCAGATCATGGCAAAACCGAATACCGTTGCGAACGCGGCAATAACAATCCCGGCGCCGCTGTTTTTCGGCATATGAATCTCTTCATAGTGGGCAGGTTGCTTGTACGCTTCGCCTTTCTCTTTCATCTCCCAGAAAGCATCACGTTCGTGAATTTCCGGAACAACGGCAAAGTTATAGAACGGCGGAGGAGAGGAGGTTGCCCACTCCAGCGTACGGCCACCCCACGGGTCACCGGTCAGGTCACGGTTCTGATCGCGGTCACGAATAGAGACGTAGATCTGAATCAGCAGACACAGGATACCCAGTGCGATCAGCGCGGCACCACAAGCTGCAACAATCAGCATGCTGTGGAACTGCGGGTCAATATGCTGGCTGAGACGACGGGTCATACCCATGAAGCCCAGTACGTACAGCGGCATAAACGCAACGAAGAAGCCGATAATCCAGAACCAGAATGCGCGTTTACCCCAGGTTTCGTTCAGGGTGTAACCAAACGCTTTCGGCCACCAGTAGGTCATACCTGCGAAGCAACCAAATACCACGCCGCCGATGATGACGTTATGGAAGTGCGCAATCAGGAACAGGCTGTTATGCAGTACGAAGTCTGCGCCCGGAACCGCCAGCAGCACGCCGGTCATCCCACCTACGGAGAAGGTGACGATAAAGCCGATAGTCCACAGCATAGAGGAGTGGAATACGATACGGCCCTGGTACATGGTGAACAGCCAGTTGAAGATCTTCACCCCGGTCGGGATGGCGATAATCATCGTGGTAATACCGAAGAAGGCGTTTACGTTCGCGCCGGCACCCATAGTAAAGAAGTGGTGCAGCCAAACGATGAACGACAGGATGGTAATACACACGGTCGCCCACACCAGCGAGGTGTAGCCAAACAGGCGTTTACGCGAGAAGGTGGCGGTAATTTCGGAGAAGACCCCGAACACCGGCAGCACCAGAATGTACACTTCCGGGTGACCCCACGCCCAAATCAGGTTGATGTACATCATCATGTTGCCGCCCATATCGTTGGTAAAGAAATGGGTGCCCAGATAACGATCCAGGGTAAGCAACGCAATGGTAACCGTCAGAATTGGGAACGAAGCGATGATCAGCACGTTCGCGCACAGAGAGGCCCAGGTGAAGACCGGCATTTTGAACATGGTCATTCCTGGCGCACGCATGCGCAGGATGGTCACGAAGAAGTTAATACCGGTCAGCGTCGTACCGATACCAGAGAGCTGGAGACTCCAGATCCAGTAATCGACCCCGACACCAGGGCTGTACTCTATTCCCGAGAGCGGCGGATAAGCCAGCCAACCTGTCTGCGCGAATTCACCGACGCCCAGAGAGATGTTAACCAGAATCACGCCCACAACCGTGAACCAGAAGCTCAGGTTGTTAAGGAACGGGAAGGCAACGTCGCGTGCGCCGATCTGCAGCGGAACCACCAGGTTCATCAGACCGATAACAAACGGCATCGCCACGAAGAAGATCATAATCACGCCGTGGGCGGTGAAGATCTGATCGTAGTGGTGAGGCGGCAGGAAGCCCGCTTCGCCCATTGACGAAATCGCTTGTTGACTACGCATCATTACGGCGTCAGCAAAGCCGCGCAGCAGCATAACAACCGCTACGAGGACATACATGATGCCAAGACGTTTATGGTCAACCGAGGTCAACCACTCATTCCATAGCCATTTCCACTTACCGAAGTAAGAGAGCAGGCCGACTACCGCCAGACCACCGACGGCAATCGCAGCGATCGTAATCATGATAATCGGTTCATGATACGGCACTGCATCCAGTGTAAGTTTTCCGAACATCGTTTTCCTCGGCCCCTTAGTGAGAGGTTTCCGCGTGGCTCATGTCCATGCCTTCCATACCTTCGTGTGACTTGTGCTCACCTTCCGGTTGGGTCATGTCCATGCTCTTGCCGTGGCCCATAAATTTGTTAATAACATCTTTAAACAAATCGGGTTTCACGCTGGAGAAGTATTCAACCTTGTTGTATTCGCTTGGTGCGGCAATTTTCTCGTACGTGGCCATATCAGACACCGTAGTAGAAGACTGTTTCGCTTTGGCGACCCACTGGTCAAATGCGGCGCGGTCCGGCGTTGCAATGGCTTTAAACTTCATGCCTGAGAAGCCCGGGCCGCTGTAGCTGGCAGAGATGCCATCATACGTACCTGCTTCGTTGGCAATCAGATGCAGTTTGGTCTGCATACCGGCCATCGCGTAAATCTGGCTGCCCAGACGCGGAATAAAGAACGAGTTCATCACGGAGTTGGAAGTCACTTTGAATTCCACCGGAGTGTTCGCCGGGAAGGCGATTTCATTCACGGTAGCGATGCCCTGTTCCGGATAGATAAAGAACCATTTCCAGTCCATGGCAACCACTTCGATAGTAATCGGGCGTTCGTCATGTACCAGTGGTCTGCTCGGCTCGAGCGAGTGGGTGGTTTTCCACGTCAGCACGGCAAGGAACAGGATGATCAGAATCGGCACCGTCCAGACCACAGCTTCCACTTTATTGGAGTGTGACCAGTTCGGGCTATACTTCGCATCTTTATTGCTCGCACGATACTTCCAGGCAAAACCTACGGCCATTAAGATGGCAGGCACCACGACAATCATCATCAGGCCAAAAGCCGTCAGGATGAGTGAACGTTGCTCCATACCAATCTGTCCTTTGGGGTCAAGAAGCGCAGAATCGCAGCCACTGAGTAATACAGTGCCGGCGATTAAGGACATCCATCCCAAACTTTTATTGTATTTCCTGAGTCTCATTTAACGACCTCAATTCCACGGGATCTGGTGGCGCTTAAAGTGTGCGGGCATTTTACGGAAAGGTTACGTTACTGTAAACATGATTGGCTTTGTGTCAGTAAGGTGTTACTGGGTTCTGCCGCATATGTCACACGGAATGCAACAATCTGTAAAACCGGGCGTTCGCACAGCCAGAGAGAGCGATTATAACGAAAACCTGACGTTACAATCTGCGTTGAGGGTAAATTGGTATAACCAATCGTTCAAATAAACAAATAATTAACAATTATCCAGCAACTATTAAACATCATTGGAACGAATATGAAACCCAACAATTAATAACCGTGCTGAATCGTTATAGGATAGACCTTATTTTATAAGGCACAAATTAAATAAGATTTTTATTTTTTGCCCGCTCAGGGCGATTGGGCAAAAAACAAAAAATACGCCTGTTTAATGAGCGAAATAATAACGGCGCTAAATTTATTTTCCTGCTTTTTTTATTTTTAATAGCTGATTTTAAAAGAGTTATTCCTTTAAAAATAACCCTAAATTGCACTATGTAAAATATATCGCCACCCGCAGACGCCCGTTTTGCCCTCGCTAGAGCAGGGCGGTTCTGCGCAGGGCCAGCAGATCCAGCCCGCCACCGAACAGGATGCCCACCAACGCCAGCAGCGCGCCGCCCTCCAGGAGGAGGCCATCAACAGACCACTGCGTCAGACCCAGCGCATTGCTGGCAAGCACCAGCAGGCCAGCCGCAAGCAGCAGCGCGCCCGCACCAAGGATGCGCAGTGCCAGCCGGTACAGCGCCGTGAACTCGGTGCGCGGCATAAAGGCTTCTGTGCGCTGCGTGTACTCCAGCGTGCGTTTACACAGCAGCAGCAGCGCCAGCCCCGGGATTGCCGCAAAGATCGAAAAGAGATAAAAGGTCGGCCAGTCATAGCTGGCAACAAACCAGCCCGCCAGCGGCCCGACATAGACCCGGCCAACCGCCGAGAGCGCCGAGAGCAGCGCGAACTGTGTGGCGGAAAAGGCGCTGTTACAGAGCGTCATCAGCAGAGCGACAAACGCCGCCGTCCCCATGCCGCCGCAGAGGTTTTCGAAGAAGACCGCCGCGCCCATCGTCACAATGTCTTTATCGGTGATGGAAAGCAGCCAGTAACCTGCGTTGGAGATCGCCTGCAACACCCCGAAAATCAGCAGGGCGCGGAACAGCGATAAGCGCTGCATTAATACGCCGCCCCACAGCGCGCCGATAATCGTCGCCACCAGCCCTAAGCTTTTATTCACCATCCCGACATCGCCGGGGTCGAAACCGACACCACGTATAAGGAAGAGAGTGGTCAGGCTCATGGCAAACGCGTCACCGAGCTTATAAAGGACAATCAGCAGCAGGATCAGCCAGGCGTTGTTGCGCCCGAAGAAATCGCGCAGCGGCGCAACCACCGCTTCTTCAAGAGATCGCGGCGCAGGAATGGTGCCCACCGGCTCCGGCGCGCGCAGCGTGGCAATAATGCAGGGGATCATCAGTGCCGCCATCAGCCAGTACATCCCTTGCCAGCCCAGCCAGCGATCCGCCAGCCATAGCGCCAGACCGCCGGAAATCAGCATTGCCAGGCGGTAACCGAGCACGCTTATCGCCGCGCCCGCGCCGCGCTCTTCGGCTGAGAGCACATCCGTTTTCCAGGCATCAAAAACAATGTCCTGCGACGCCGAGCAGAAGGCGATAACCACCGCCAGCGCCGCCATCCAGCGCAGATCGCTGGCAGGCTGTAAAAAGCCCATCGCGGCAATGGCGATCAGGAGCGCAACCTGCGTTAGCAGCAGCCAACCGCGGCGGCGTCCTAAAAAGGAGGGGGTATAGCGATCCATCGCCGGTGACCAGAGAAACTTAAAGACGTAGGCCTGGCCGACCAGCGAGAAGAAACCAATGGTTTTGACATCAACGCCTGCGACGGTTATCCACGCCTGTAACGTGCCGCTGGTGAGGGCGAGAGGTAAACCGGAGGCAAAGCCGAGCATCAGCAAAATCGCTGATTTAGGCTGCGTGAAAATGCGTAAGTAGTGACTGGACATGGCAGCTCAGCTGGCCCGGCGGAACCGGGCCAGTGCAGAGAGATTAACGGGCGTTCTGCTTGATGAAATCGTGGATGGTGGTGTCCTGAGACATATCCGCGATGGTGTCGGTCAACACGCTGTTAACCGCATTGGTGATCTTTTCGTTGGTCGCCTGGAAAGCGCCTTCCACGTTATAGCTGGCGCGGTAGTTTTTCGTCAGCTTGTTGCCATTGGCAGCGGTGGCAATGATCGCGATATCTGCTTTGGTGGCGATGTTGTAACGCACGTTGCCCTGAGAGACGTCAGCATAGAGCTGGTTAACGATGATCTGCAGGTTAACCGCGCCGTTCGGCCCAATCATATAACCGCGTGCGGTCATCTGCTTCTCCAGCACTTCCTGCAGCAGGAAGCGCAGATCGCGCGATGCTGTCAGGGTTACCAGTTGGTTATCACGGGTGACTTTCGCCAGCGCCTGATCCGGACGCTGATCGGCACCGTTAATGCTGACCGTTACGCCCATCAGGCTCGGATCTTGTTGCGGAAGGGTAATTTTCGGTGTGACGTCAAGGGTGGTCGGCGGAGTTGCGCAGCCAGCCAGCATAAATAAAGCAACCAACGGGAAGAGGAGTTTCTTAATCATGTTCAGGCTCTCAAGGCTCTAAGCTTCTGGGAAAAATTGTCGCCATCATAACATTGCCGTTGTTAAGAGGAAGTCCTCAACGCATGTAAATTCATCGTGTTGTGTTTTTTTTCAGCGCCCGTAACATCTTCAAACGCGATCCCGGCCCCAAATGTCCAGGTTTTCCCTGAAGATTATGCCGTTGGACGCAAAAGCGCGACAAAGGCTAAATTTTTGTTGTCTTATTGTAACGGAGACGGTAAAAGCGGCTAACATTTAAAGGGATAGCTGGTATCTCAGCGTTGTCGGAGGCGTACCATGATGATGCGTGATCAAATAGAATCAAAACTGAAGGCGGCATTTGAGCCTGTTTTCCTCGACGTTGTGGATGAAAGTTACCGTCACAACGTTCCCGCGGGTTCGGAAAGCCATTTCAAAGTGGTGCTGGTGAGCGACTGCTTCACCGGTGAACGTTTCCTCAACCGCCACCGCATGATTTACGGTACCCTGGCAGATGAGCTGGCGACGAAAATTCATGCGCTCGCGCTGCATACCTACACCCTGAAAGAGTGGGAGGGGCTACAGGATACCCTGTTGACCTCGCCAGCCTGCCGCGGCGCAGGGACTCTCGCCTAGAAAACCGGGTTGCAACGCGCTGAACTTTTCCAGTATGTTGCATGCAGTTAATGTGAAAACGGCCTGCGGGCCGTTTTGTTTTGTCTGAAATTTGAGCGAGAAGCGCCCCTTTGTGAGCAAAATTGCTTCAGAAGTGTGAAAAATGACGCACCGTTGCGCTATTACCGTTCTCGACTCATATCTGCGATGCCGCTATAATGCGGCGTCTTATTTTTCGGAATGTCTTCGGGGTGATTCTGACGACAGGGAATGTATATCTGATTTGAGAGAGCATCCCGGTTCTGCAAAGCGAGAGGTTTGCTGCGCAGGGTAGAGTTGACCGAGCACTGTGATTTTTTGAGGTAACAAGATGCAAGTTTCAGTTGAGACCACTCAGGGCCTTGGGCGCCGTGTAACGATTACAATCGCTGCTGACAGCATCGAGACCGCTGTGAAGAGCGAGCTGGTCAACGTAGCGAAGAAAGTACGTATTGACGGTTTCCGTAAGGGTAAAGTCCCGATGACCGTTGTTGCTCAGCGTTACGGCGCCTCTGTTCGCCAGGACGTGCTGGGCGACCTGATGAGCCGCAACTTCATCGACGCGATCATCCAGGAAAAAATCAACCCGGCTGGCGCACCGAACTATGTTCCGGGCGAATACAAACTGGGCGAAGACTTCACCTACTCTGTTGAATTCGAAGTCTATCCGGAAGTTGAACTGAAAGCGCTGGACACCATCGAAGTTGAAAAACCGCTCGTTGAAGTGACCGATGCCGACGTTGACACCATGCTGGATACCCTGCGTAAGCAGCAGGCAGACTGGAAAGAGAAAGATGGCGCTGCAGATGCAGAAGACCGTGTAACTGTTGATTTCACCGGTTCTGTTGACGGTGAAGAGTTCGAAGGCGGCAAAGCGACCGATTTCGTACTGGCGATGGGTCAGGGTCGTATGATCCCGGGCTTTGAAGAGGGCATCAAAGGCCACAAAGCGGGCGAAGAGTTCACCATCGACGTGACCTTCCCGGAAGAGTACCACGCGGAAAATCTGAAAGGTAAAGCGGCGAAGTTCGTTATTAACCTGAAGAAAGTTGAAGAGCGTGAGCTGCCGGAACTGACCGAAGAGTTCATCAAACGTTTCGGCGTTGAAGATGGTTCTATGGACGGTCTGCGCGCAGAAGTACGCAAAAACATGGAACGCGAGCTGAAAGGCGCCGTGCGTAACCGTGTTAAATCTCAGGCGATCGACGGTCTGGTTAACGCCAACAACATCGACGTACCGGCTGCACTGATCGACAGCGAAATCGACGTTCTGCGTCGCCAGGCTGCTCAGCGTTTCGGTGGCAACGAGAAACAGGCTCTGGAACTGCCGCGTGAGCTGTTCGAAGAGCAGGCTAAACGCCGCGTTGTCGTTGGTCTGCTGCTGGGCGAAGTGATTCGTACCCACGAGCTGAAAGCTGACGAAGAGCGCGTTAAAGGCCTGATCGAAGAGATGGCTTCTGCGTATGAAGATCCGAAAGAAGTGATCGAGTTCTACAGCAAAAACAAAGAGCTGATGGACAACATGCGTAACGTCGCGCTGGAAGAACAAGCGGTTGAAGCGGTTCTGGAAAAAGCGAAAGTGACGGAGAAAGCAACCTCCTTCAGCGAGCTGATGAACCAACAGGCTTAATCGTTTTCTGCGATAGCTAAAAGTAATAAGCCCGTCACCTGCTTGCTGGTGGCGGGCTTTTTTTATCGTATTGGCTTTATCAGAACTGTGCTAAAAGCGTGTTTCAGGGTTAGCGTAACAGCAAAAGATTGTTATGCTTGAAAACATGCGTGGTCATCCCCACTAAAGAGGGTGGCAGGAAAGACTCTGGCTGATAATCCGTCCGTGAGGGGTCGTAGTCAGACCTCTTTCACTCAAGTACAATCAGTGCAGCAAGTTTGTTAATTTTTTATCCAGGAGACGGAAATGTCATACAGCGGCGAACGAGACAACTTTGCACCCCATATGGCCCTGGTGCCAATGGTTATTGAACAGACCTCCCGCGGTGAGCGCTCTTTCGATATTTACTCCCGTCTTCTCAAGGAACGCGTAATTTTCCTGACCGGTCAGGTCGAAGACCATATGGCCAACCTGATCGTGGCGCAAATGCTGTTTCTCGAAGCAGAGAACCCGGAAAAAGATATCTATCTCTACATTAACTCTCCGGGCGGCGTGATCACGGCAGGTATGTCTATTTATGACACCATGCAATTTATTAAACCGGACGTCAGCACCATCTGTATGGGCCAGGCCGCGTCAATGGGCGCATTCCTGCTGACGGCTGGCGCAAAAGGCAAGCGCTTCTGCCTGCCGAATTCACGCGTGATGATCCATCAGCCGCTGGGCGGCTATCAGGGTCAGGCGACGGATATCGAAATCCACGCGCGTGAGATCCTGAAAGTGAAAGGGCGCATGAATGAACTTATGGCGCATCACACGGGTCAATCCTTAGAACAAATTGAGCGTGATACCGAGCGTGACCGCTTCCTTGCCGCGCAAGAAGCAGTTGATTACGGGCTGGTTGACTCAATTTTGACCCATCGTAACTAATGCTCAGTCCGCATTGGCCGCTATACTTTCCAGTGCAAGCGGCGTAATGCCTGAGTAACGTTTTGCGCCTGGAATGGCATTTGCGTCGTCGTGTGGCGCAAAGAACAGAAAAGAGGTTTTACTCATGACAGATAAACGCAAAGATGGTTCGGGCAAACTGTTGTACTGCTCTTTTTGCGGCAAAAGCCAGCATGAAGTGCGTAAACTGATCGCCGGACCGTCCGTGTATATCTGCGACGAATGTGTGGATCTGTGTAACGACATTATTCGCGAAGAGATTAAAGAAGTTGCGCCGCACCGCGAGCGCAGCGCACTGCCGACGCCGCATGAAATCCGCCACCATCTCGATGACTATGTTATCGGTCAGGAGCAGGCGAAAAAGGTGCTGGCGGTGGCGGTTTACAACCACTACAAACGCCTGCGCAACGGCGACACCAGCAACGGTGTTGAACTGGGCAAAAGTAACATTCTGCTGATCGGGCCGACCGGTTCCGGTAAAACGCTGCTGGCGGAAACGCTGGCGCGCCTGCTTGATGTACCGTTCACCATGGCGGATGCCACCACGCTTACTGAAGCGGGCTACGTTGGTGAAGATGTGGAAAACATCATTCAGAAGCTGCTGCAGAAGTGTGACTACGATGTGCAGAAAGCCCAGCGCGGCATCGTCTACATTGATGAGATCGATAAGATCTCCCGTAAGTCAGACAACCCGTCAATCACCCGTGACGTATCGGGCGAAGGCGTACAGCAGGCGCTGCTGAAGCTGATCGAAGGTACCGTTGCTGCGGTTCCGCCGCAGGGCGGTCGTAAGCATCCGCAGCAGGAGTTTTTGCAGGTTGATACCTCCAAAATCCTCTTTATCTGCGGTGGTGCTTTCGCCGGCCTCGATAAGGTGATCTCTCACCGTGTGGAAACCGGCTCCGGCATCGGTTTTGGCGCAACGGTGAAAGGAAAATCCGAAAAAGCGAAAGAGGGCGAGCTGCTGGCGCAGGTTGAACCGGAAGATTTGATCAAGTTTGGTCTGATCCCGGAGTTCATCGGTCGTCTGCCGGTTGTCGCTACGCTGAACGAGCTGAGCGAAGAAGCGCTGATCCAGATCCTTAAAGAGCCTAAAAACGCCCTGACTAAGCAGTATCAGGCGCTGTTTAATCTGGAAGGCGTCGATCTGGAGTTCCGCGACGAAGCGCTGAACGCTATCGCCAAGAAAGCGATGAGCCGCAAAACCGGCGCCCGTGGTCTGCGCTCTATCGTAGAAGCCGCGCTGCTCGACACCATGTACGATCTGCCGTCTCTGGAAGACGTCGAGAAAGTGGTGATTGATGAGTCGGTAATCGAAGGGCAAACCAAGCCGCTGCTGATTTACGGCAAGCCGGAAGCGCAGCAGGCATCTGGCGAATAATTCGTCAATTCATACAGTCAGTTAATCAAAAAGGGGGGATTTTATCTCCCCTTTTATTTTTCCGACTTCCCGGCGTTGAATGTGTGGGAAACATCCCCATATACTCCATTACATGTTAATGGTGCGTGTGGCACAGTCACGTCACCTTGATTACCTGGCGGACTTTAAACTAAGAGAGAGCTCTATGAATCCTGAGCGTTCTGAACGCATTGAAATCCCCGTATTGCCGTTGCGCGATGTGGTGGTTTATCCGCACATGGTCATCCCGTTATTTGTGGGGCGGGAAAAATCAATCCGTTGTCTTGAAGCAGCCATGGATCATGATAAAAAAATCATGCTGGTTGCGCAGAAAGAAGCGTCAACGGATGAGCCGGGTGTAAACGATCTTTTCACCGTCGGGACCGTGGCGTCTATTCTGCAAATGTTGAAACTGCCTGATGGCACTGTAAAAGTGCTGGTCGAGGGGCTTCAGCGCGCGCGCATTACTTCGCTTGCCGATAACGGCGAGCACTTCTCTGCGAAAGCGGAGTACCTGGACTCGCCGGCCATTGATGAGCGCGAGCAGGAAGTGCTGGTACGTACCGCGATCAGCCAGTTCGAAGGCTATATCAAGCTCAACAAAAAAATTCCGCCGGAAGTGCTGACGTCGCTGAACAGCATCGACGATCCTGCACGTCTGGCTGACACCATTGCTGCGCATATGCCGCTGAAGCTGGCTGACAAGCAGTCGGTGCTGGAGATGTCCGACATCAACGAACGTCTTGAGTATCTGATGGCGATGATGGAGTCGGAGATCGATCTGCTGCAGGTTGAGAAACGCATTCGCAACCGCGTGAAAAAGCAGATGGAGAAATCCCAGCGCGAGTACTATCTGAATGAGCAGATGAAGGCCATCCAGAAAGAGCTCGGCGAGATGGATGACGCGCCGGACGAAAACGAAGCGCTGAAGCGTAAAATCGACGCGGCGAAAATGCCGAAAGAGGCCAAAGAGAAGGCCGAGTCCGAGCTGCAGAAGCTGAAAATGATGTCGCCGATGTCTGCGGAAGCAACCGTGGTACGCGGCTATATCGAGTGGATGGTGCAGGTTCCGTGGAATGCGCGCAGCAAGGTCAAAAAAGATCTTCGCCAGGCGCAGGAAGTGCTGGATACCGACCACTACGGCTTAGAGCGCGTCAAAGACCGCATCCTTGAGTATCTTGCGGTTCAAAGCCGTATGAACAAACTCAAAGGGCCGATTCTCTGCCTGGTCGGGCCGCCGGGGGTAGGTAAAACCTCGCTCGGTCAATCCATCGCGAAAGCGACCGGCCGTAAATATATCCGTATGGCGCTGGGCGGCGTGCGTGATGAAGCAGAAATCCGTGGTCACCGCCGCACTTACATCGGTTCTATGCCGGGTAAACTGATCCAGAAAATGGCAAAAGTTGGCGTTAAAAACCCGCTTTTCCTGCTGGATGAGATCGACAAAATGTCTTCCGACATGCGTGGCGATCCCGCTTCTGCGCTGCTGGAAGTGCTCGATCCTGAGCAGAACGTGGCGTTCAGCGATCACTACCTGGAAGTGGATTACGATCTGAGCGACGTGATGTTTGTCGCCACGTCTAACTCCATGAACATTCCGGCACCGCTGCTGGACCGTATGGAAGTGATTCGCCTCTCCGGTTACACCGAAGATGAGAAGCTGAACATTGCCAAACGCCACCTGCTGACCAAGCAGATTGAGCGTAACGCGCTGAAACCGAACGAACTGACGGTTGATGACAGTGCGATCGTCGGTATTATTCGCTACTACACTCGCGAAGCGGGCGTGCGTGGCCTGGAGCGTGAAATCTCGAAACTGTGCCGCAAGGCGGTGAAACAGCTGCTGCTGGATCCGTCCCTGAAGCATATCGAGATCAATGGCGATAACCTGAATGACTATCTCGGCGTTCAGCGCTACGACTACGGTCGTGCGGATGATGAAAACCGTGTAGGCCAGGTAACCGGTCTGGCGTGGACTGAAGTGGGCGGCGATCTGCTGACCATCGAAACCGCCTGCGTGCCGGGTAAAGGCAAGCTCACTTACACCGGTTCGCTGGGTGAAGTGATGCAGGAGTCTATCCAGGCTGCATTGACCGTGGTGCGCGCGCGCGCAGAGAAGCTGGGTATCAACGGCGACTTCTACGAAAAACGCGACATCCACGTGCACGTGCCGGAAGGTGCGACGCCGAAAGATGGTCCGAGCGCCGGTATCGCCATGTGCACCGCGCTGGTCTCCTGCCTGACCGGTAACCCGGTTCGCGCCGACGTTGCGATGACGGGTGAGATCACCCTGCGCGGCCAGGTACTGCCGATTGGCGGTCTGAAAGAGAAACTGCTGGCAGCGCATCGCGGCGGCATCAAAACCGTGCTGATTCCTTACGAAAATAAACGCGATTTGGAAGAAATTCCGGAAAACGTCATTGCCGATCTGGATATCCATCCGGTGAAACGTATTGAAGAAGTGCTGACGCTTGCCTTGCAGAATGCGCCGTTTGGCATGCAGGTCGCCACTGCAAAATAGTGACCTCGCGCAAAGTGCGTAGAGAAATATAAGGCTGGTGAGTGATTTCGCAC
Organism: Kosakonia cowanii JCM 10956 = DSM 18146; assembly: GCF_001975225.1. Taxonomy (NCBI): domain Bacteria; kingdom Pseudomonadati; phylum Pseudomonadota; class Gammaproteobacteria; order Enterobacterales; family Enterobacteriaceae; genus Kosakonia; species Kosakonia cowanii. Next base: position 2,364,629 of record NZ_CP019445.1, read on the forward strand.
TTGCCAGTCTTTTTTTGTATAGCTAATTTAGATTGCTGGTCGGCTATGTCATCATCAACTGATGTTGTAAGGGCATGACAGGCCTGTTATAACTGCTGCGCGGTCGCACTGCGAAGGATGTGGTGCGATATAAAATATAAAGAGAGGAAGAGAAGAGTGAATAAATCTCAACTGATAGACAAGATTGCCGCTGGCGCTGACATTTCTAAAGCTGCCGCCGGACGCGCGTTAGATGCGTTAATTGCTTCTGTTACTGAATCTTTGCAATCCGGGGACGACGTAGCACTGGTTGGTTTCGGTACTTTTGCGGTTAAAGAGCGCGCTGCCCGTACTGGCCGCAACCCGCAAACCGGCAAAGAGATTACTATTGCTGCTGCCAAAGTCCCTGGCTTCCGCGCAGGTAAAGCGCTGAAAGACGCCGTGAACTAAGGACTTTCCCCACGCGGGGAGGGTGGCAACATACAAGGGCACATCGCGAGGTGTGCCTTTTTTATTTTCGCAAAATCAATTTCTGCGAGTTTATGCGCGATGCGGGCTAACAATTGCACCGTTTTCTTGTCAAAATACGCGCTTACATGCAGCGGGCCTCGTGCGCTGCCTGAGATCTACAGTCACCTACAGCGGAGTGTTGTTACACCATGATGGACAATTTACGCGCGGCGGCGAATCACGTCGTGCTCAAGATCATTCTGGGTTTGATTATCGTGTCATTCATTTTGACTGGCGTGGGTAACTACCTGATTGGCGGTAACAATAATTACGCCGCAAAAGTTAATGGCCAGGAAATTGGCCGTGCGCAGTTTGAAAATGCGGTAACCAGCGAACGCAACCGTATGGCGGAGAAGCTGGGTGACCAGTTCTCGGAGCTGGCCGCAAACGAAAACTACATGAAATCCGTACGCCAGCAGGTGCTCAATCGCATGATTGATGAAGCTTTGCTGGATCAATACGCGAAGAAGCTTGGCCTCGATATCAGCGATGAGCAGGTCAAAAACGCTATCTTCTCTACCGATGCTTTCAAGTCTGACGGCAAGTTCGATAATAACCGCTTCAACGCCCTCGTTAACCGTATGGGCATGAGCGCCGATCAATACGCGCAGGCGCTGCGCAACCAGCTTATCTCTCAGCAACTGATCAACGCCGTTGCCGGCACCGATTTTATGCTCAAAGGCGAGACCGACGAGCTGGCGGCGCTGGTATCCCAGCAGCGCGTCGTGCGCCAGGCGGTGATTGATGTGAACGCGCTGGCAGCAAAACAGACGGTCAGCGATGACGAGATCGCCAGCTATTACGACCAGAACAAGAGCCGTTTTATTGCGCCGGAGCAGTTCCGCGTAAGCTACATCAAGCTTGATGCGGCAGCGATGCAGGAAAACGCCACCGACGCACAGATTCAGGCTTACTACGACGAGCATAAGGATCAGTTCACTCAGCCGCAGCGTAATCGTTACAGCGTCATCCAGACCAAAACGGAAGATGAAGCGAAAGCGGTGATCGACGAGCTGAAAAAAGGCGCTGACTTTGCTGCCCTGGCGAAGGCGAAATCCGCCGACATCATCTCTGCCCGTAACGGCGGTGACATGGGCTGGCTGGAAGAGTCCACCACCCCGGACGAACTGAAAAACGCCGGTCTGAAAGAGAAAGGCCAGCTCTCAGGCCCGATTAAATCCTCCGTTGGCTACCTGGTGGCGCGTCTGGATGATATTCAGCCTGCCGTTGTCAAACCGCTGAACGAAGTACGCGATGAACTGGCGGCGAAAGTGAAGCATGAAAATGCGCTGGATGCCTGGTTCGCGCTGCAGCGTAAAGTGAGCGAAGCGGCAACTAACGATAACGAATCTCTGGCCGGTGCTGAACAGGTTTCAGGTACCAAAGCGGTGCAGACCGAGTGGTTTACCCGCGACAACCTGCCGGAAGAGCTGAACTTCAAACCGGTGAGCGATGCGATTTTCAACGGCGGTCTGGTAGGTCAGAACGGCTCGCCTGGCAACAACTCCGATATCATCACCGTTGATGGCGATCGCGCGTTCGTATTGCGTGTTACCGACCATAAAGCGGAAGCGATTAAGCCGCTGGCGGAAGTGAAAGCGCAGGTCACGGATATCGTTAAGCATGATAAAGCTGAGCAGCAGGCGAAGCTGGATGCCGACAAACTGGTTGAAGCGCTGAAAGCGGGCAAAGGCGACGACGCGATGAAAGCCGCTGGTCTGAGCTTCGGCGAAGCGAAAACTCTGGCGCGCCTCGGACAGGATCCGGTTGCAACCGCCGCCTTTAACCTGCCACTGCCGGCGAAGGATAAACCCTCCTACGGCAGCACCACCGATCAGCAGCGTAATGTTGTGATCATAGCGCTGGACGAAGTGAAAGCAGGCGAAATGCCGGAAGCGCAGAAGAAAGCGATGATGCAGGGCGTGACGCAGAATAACGCGCAAATCGCCTTTGAAGCGCTGATGAGCAACCTGCGTAAAGAAGCCAAAATCAAACTGGGCGATACCTCAGAACAGCAGCAGTAACGGGAAGCTTCTCCCAAAAAAAGGTAACGCTCTGCAATACATAAAGGCCGCTTTCGCGGCCTTTTCCATTTCTGCTGTTTGCCCTTTGTAGACATTTTCTGCCCTGGTTATGCTCCGCTGCGAGTTAACACAACGGAGATAACAGCATGAAACATGGAGTCAAATCCCTTTTACTGCCCCTGGCGTTTATGTGTGCGGCATTCAGTTCTGCCACGCTTGCCGTGCCCGCAAGCGGTGCAAAACCACCGGCGGCACACGCCGCGGCACCGGCTTCCCACACCAAAGGGCAGGAGGCGGCAAAGCCCGCGCAGGAAGAAGAAGAGGGCGTTAAAGTCAGCATCAACAGCGCGACGGCGGAAGAGTTATCAAAGGCGCTGAAGGGCGTTGGCCTTAAGAAGGCGCAGGCGATCGTCAGCTATCGCGAAGAGTATGGGCCGTTTAAGAGCGTTGAGGATTTAAAACAGGTGCCGGGCATGGGCGGCAAGCTGGTGGAGCGTAATCTGGTAAACCTGAAACTGTAAGCTGCTTGCGTAGTCGCTAATTTTTGCCAGAATTAGGAGGTCATACCAGTATGACCTCTGTCTCTATAACTATAAACAGTAAAGGTTAACGCGCTATGCAGACCCAAATAAAAGTTCGTGGATTCCACCTTGATGTCTACCAGCATGTAAACAACGCCCGCTATCTCGAATTTCTTGAGGAAGCGCGCTGGGATGGGCTGGAGCATCACGAGAGTTTTCAATGGATGACCGTCCACAACATCGCTTTTGTGGTGGTTAACATCAATATCAACTATCGCCGTCCGGCGGTGCTCGGCGACCTGCTGACGGTCACCAGCCATGTCCAGCAGATTAATGGCAAAAGCGGCGTGTTAAGTCAGGTGGTGACATTAGAGCCGGAAGGGCAGGTTGTTGCCGATGCGCTGGTGACTTTTGTCTGCATCGATCTGAAAACCCAGAAAGCGCTGGCGCTGGAGGGGGAGTTGCGGGAGAAGCTGGAGATAATGATCGGGGAGCGGGATTAGGTGCGCTGGAATCGCTGAAACCGCGTAGGCCGGATAAGCATTTATGCGCCATCCGGCATGTTTCACGGTGCCCATGCCGAATTGTCAGGCGTAGGCCGGATAAGGCGGAGCCGCCATCCGGCAATGGCGTTTGCATGTGGCTTTGGTGGTATTGTTCCGTTCACCATGCGTTCGGGAGTTTCATTAATCTCTTATGCGGTGAACGGGACAAGGGGAGCGGCCGCGCTCCCCTTGTCAATCCCCGCGGCCCCGCGAGGAAATCGGTGCTGCGCACTGCGCTCACCTCCCGCGTGCCTGACTGCGGCCGGCTCGACTCGACTTACTCGTTCCATTCTGGAACTCGTCCATGTCTCGGTTCGCCTCTGTCCGCCATCCATGGCGTCCAGACCTTGTCATTCACGCTTCGGTTCGCCGATTTCAGCGGGGACACAACCCCCTCGCTGTCATATTGCACATAAAAGCAAAGACGGTATCGCTGGAACTACGTTTTGGTAGGCCGGATAAGGCGAAGCCGCCATCCGGCAATGGTGCCGCGGTGATAACGCCGGATGGCGCGTACCGCTTATCCGGCCTACTGGATTGGTGCGGGTTTATTGGCCCGGCTTATTTCAATCCGGTTTTTGCTTTCATTGAGCTCATAACTGAGGCTTTATCGGCAAGGTACTGCTGCAACCCGTTGGCGCGTAAATGACACGCCGCGCAGTGGCCGCAACCATCCCCTTTGATGCCGTTGTAGCAGGTCAGGGTTTCGCTGCGCACCATATCGAGCGCGCCCCAGTAATCCGCCAGCGCCCAGGTTTGGGCTTTATCGATCCACATTAGCGGTGTTTCAAAAAGAATATCCTTCGCCAGACCGAGGCTAACCGCGTGGTTAAGCGCCTTCACAAACTCGTCGCGGCAGTCCGGGTAGCCGGAGAAATCGGTCTCACACACGCCGGTAATCACCGCTTCTGCCTGCACCTGGTAAGCGTATACCGCCGCCAGCGTCAGAAAGAGGATATTGCGCCCGGGAACAAAGGTGTTCGGAATACCGTCCGCGTTCTCTTCATAATCCGGCACCGGAATGCTGTCGCGCGTCAGGCTGCTCACGGCCAGTTCGTTAAGCAGCGTCACATCCAGCACTTTATGCGCCCGTGCGCCCAGCTTTTGCGCCAGTTCGCGTGCGACGTCGATCTCAGCGCGATGGCGCTGCCCATAATCAAACGTCACGCAATGGACTTCATCATACTGCTGTAACGCCTGCACCAGGCAGGTCGTGGAGTCTTGTCCGCCACTGAAGACGACAACGGCACGTTTCATAATTATTCCTGACATTTACACAAAAAAGGTATGGTAGCGCGTGAGCCAGGCAGCGACCAGCTTCTTCACGGCGACGGGGCCGGAAGCCACGCCTCGGTAAACTCAAACCAGCCGCGGCGATTGACCTCGATCCCCTCAACGCCCGGCGGCGCGCTAATGCGGTAGTGGTAATTAAAGAGCGGCGTCAGCAGCGCCTCGTCCATCAACCTGTCAAAGAGCGCTTTTAACGCCGCAATACGCGCCCGCTCGTCGGCCTGGCGCTGCACCGCATCCAGCGTCGCCTGCAGATGCGCGAACGGCGCGCTGCCGAGCAGGTTCGGCCACAGCGGATCGCAGCGCAGCCACTGCTCAAGGGTGTACTCCGGCGCTTCGCCAATCAGCCTGTCGCCCATCACCAGATCCGCCGCCGCCAGTTCGCGACACCCTTCCCAGCGTTTACCGTCGTGAAAAATTACCGTCAGCTCGCAGCCGAGCATGCCCAGAGAGGCTTTCAGCTGCTGCGCCATGGTGTGCAACTCCACCGGCAGGTGGTAGATAAGCGTTAGTTTCGCCGGCAAGGCGACGTTTTCTTCAGGCCAGCCGGGAATATGCCAGCCGGGCAGTAACTCCCGGCTCGGGGTAATCAGCCCCTCATCCAGCGGCAGCGTCTGCAAAAGCGAGGTGTGATGAATAATCTGCACCAGACGGCGCGCCTGCGCCGGGCTTAGCCGCGCGCCGGGGCGCAGGGCGAGATAGCAAAAACCGAGGCTGATGCTGTTACTCACCGGTTGCAAGTGGCGCAACTCCTCCGGCTCGCCGATGGCAATCTGCACCGGATGGCGGCAGCTGGTGCCTAAATCCTCATCAAAAAGCTGCGGCGCAATCCAGTACTCAACCGCTTTCAGCAGCGGGTGGCCTAAATGGTAGTGGTCGTGGCTCTCAAGGCGCACCAGTTCATCGCTGAAGGCGACAAGGCGAAACGGCCCGGTGCCAATCTGCGGATGAGCGGGGTGCGCGAGGCGGCTGCCGTAGCTCGCCAGCCGGTGCGCCAGCCAGTAATCGGGACGATGCAACTGAAAGGTAATGCACCACGGATGGGTGAGCGTAATGCGCTCAACGCTGGCGAAAAGCGTCCGTAGCGCCGGCAACTCAAGCAGGGCGACAAGCTGCTGATGCAACTGCGTGGCGGTGACCGTATCGCCATTGTGCCAGTGCAGGGTAGCGTGAAGGTGAAAACGCCAGCACAGGCCATCCTCGCTGCTCTCCCAGTGGTGCGCCAGGTCGCTCTGCGGCAACGCGCTGCGGCTGATAAAGCGTGTCAGCCCGCTAAAGATCTGCCCGGCAAGGTGCTGCTCCGCGCGGCCAGCGAGAAAGCCTGGCGCCAGCGGCTCCAGCGGGCGGTAGTAAGGAATGCGCAGCGTCGGCGTCTCGTTCTGCCACAGCCCGCCGAGATAGGGGTTGAGCAGCGCACGCAGATCCGCAGGATCAAGTTCAGCGAGCGCCAGCGCATTGTGCTGCTGCCCGGCCGTCAGTGCCTGCTCCAGCATCTCGCGCCGCAGTCGCTCCGGCGTGACGCAGAAATGCAGCGCGCCGCGTTTACCGCGCCCGGACTGCGCCTGCCACGTTAACCAACCGGCGGCCTGCATCTGGCGCAGCAGGGTGCGCATATGGCGTTCGCTGCAGTAGCAGCGCAGAGCCAGCTCGCTAATGCTTACCGCCTGATCCTCACCGGCAGAGGGTGACCAGAGGCGCTGAAATTGGTTAAGGCGGTTAAGTAATCTCATAACCCGGAACAATAATTCCTATCTATTCACTATTACTTCCGTATATCTCACGCAATACTGAAACACAACCTAACGGCATCAGAACTGGAGAGTAGATCATGGCGCGTCTGGCCGCTTTTGATATGGACGGCACCCTGCTTATGCCCGACCATCGTTTGGGCGATCAAACGCTGGCGGCGCTACGACGTTTACATGAACGGGAAATTACGCTGGCCTTCGCCACCGGTCGGCACGCGCTGGAGATGCAGCGCGTTGTGCAGCATATCGGGCTGGATGCTTTTCTCATCACCGGCAACGGCACGCGCATCCACTCCATAGAGGGCGAGCTACTCCATCGCCAGGATCTCTCCCCGCAGGTGGTCGAGCGCGTGCTGCACGGCCGCTGGGAGACCGATGCTTCGCTGCATGTGTTTAATGATTCCGGCTGGCTCACGGACAAGCCGATGCCGGAGGCGCTGCAGGCGCATCTCTTCAGCGACTTTAGCTATCAGATCACCGATCTTAAACGCCTGCCCGCCTGTGACGTTGCCAAGATCAGTTTTGTCGGCGATCACGACGATCTCTGCCGCTTGCAACAGCAACTTGATGAGCAGATTGGCGCGCAGGCGCATATCTGCTTTGCGGCGATGGACTGTCTTGAGGTTCTGCCGGTCGGCTGCAACAAAGGCGCCGCGCTGGAAGTACTCAGCGCCTCGTTAGGATTGACGCTGCAAGAGTGTATGGCGTTTGGCGATGCGATGAATGACAGAGAGATGTTAGAGAGCGTCGGCTACGGCATGATCATGGGCAACGCCATGCCGCAACTGCGCGCGGCGCTGCCGCATTTACCGGTTATCGGGCACTGCCGTAATCAGGCGGTGTCGCACTTTTTGACACACTGGCTGGACACTCCACATCTTCCTTATTCCCCCGAATGAAAAGATATTGCCAGCAAGCCGGGTTTTATTAATAAAACCCGGCTTTTTTTTGCCCGTCGCTATTGCCTTCGCGCTATTGCGGTGAGGTAAGCAGGGCGATCTGCGCTTTCCACGGTTCGATATCGCCGAGATTCGCCGCCACCCATTGCGGGTTGTAGTAGGTTTCAAGATAGCGCTCGCCGCTGTCGCACAGCAGGGTAACGATTGAGCCATGGCGCCCTTCGTTGCGCATCTGCGCCGCAAGCTGTAACGCGCCCCACATATTGGTACCGGTAGACGCGCCCACTTTGCGGCCAAGCTGCGTCTCCAGCCACTGGGCGGTGGCAACGCTGGCGGCATCCGGCACGCGCAGCATCTCATCGACCACATCGGCAATAAAAGACGGCTCAACGCGCGGGCGGCCAATGCCTTCGATTTTGCTGCCGATCGGGCTGCGCAGCGTGCTGTCGCGCTGCTGCCAGTAATCAAAAAAGACGGAGTTCTCCGGGTCAACCACCACCAGGCGCGTGTCATAACCCTGGCAGCGAATATAGCGGCCAATGGTTGCCGAGGTGCCGCCCGTTCCGGCGCTCATCACAATCGCTTCCGGCACCGGATGCGGCTCATTTTTCATCTGGCGGAAAATGCTGTCGGCAATGTTGTTATTGCCGCGCCAGTCCGTTGCGCGCTCGGCGAAGGTGAACTGATCCATATAGTGGCCGTTCAGCTCTTTCGCCAGCCGCTCGGATTCGGCGTAGATCTCGCAGGCGCTGTCGACAAAGTGGCAGCGGCCGCCGTAAAACTCGATCTGCTCCACTTTGCGTTTCGCCGTGCAGTAAGGCATCACGGCGATAAAGGGTAGCCCGAGCAGGCGCGCAAACCACGCCTCTGAGATGGCGGTCGAACCGGACGAGGCTTCAATAATCGTGGTGCCTTCCTTGATCCAGCCATTGCACAAGCCGTAGAGAAACAGCGAGCGCGCAAGGCGGTGCTTCAGGCTGCCGGTGGGGTGCGTGCTTTCATCTTTTAAATAGAGGTTGATACCCGGAAAACCCGTCAGCGTCAGGCGGATAAGGTGGGTATCCGCAGAGCGCTGCGCGTCGGCATTGATTTCATTAATCGCGTATTTGACCCAGCTGTTGTTCATGATGCTGTTCCGTTTGTCATTTTGTGCCCAGTCTAGCGAAAGGTGAAGAAAAAAAGGTTGCCATTTCGCCTTTTCGATAGACTATTTAGAGAAAAATTTTCTAACGGAGTAGGGGATGTTAGATAAAATTGACCGTAAGCTGCTCGCACTGTTGCAGCAGGATTGTTCGCTCTCTTTGCAGGCGCTGGCTGATGCCGTTAATCTGACCACCACTCCATGCTGGAAACGGCTGAAAAAACTGGAAGATGACGGTATCTTACTGCGCCGCGTGGCGGTGCTGGATGCGGAAAAGCTCGGGCTGGGGCTGACGGCATTTGTGCTGATCAAAACCCAGCATCACAGCAGCGACTGGTATAACCGCTTCGTTAGCGAAGTGACACAGCTCCCGGAAGTGCTAGGCTTTTGGCGTATGGCTGGCGAGTACGATTACCTGCTGCGCGTCCAGGTGGCGGATATGAAACGCTACGATGACTTCTATAAGAAGCTGGTCAACAGCGTGCCGGGGCTTTCGGATGTCACCTCCAGCTTCGCCATGGAACAGATAAAATACACCACGGCTTTGCCCATTGAATAACCCTTCCGGCGGTTAACCGACCGTCGGCAATTCACGTTCAGGATGTAACCGCGTGCGATTATTTGCTCAGTTAGGCTGGTATTTTCGTCGGGAGTGGCAGCGCTACCTCGGCGCCGTCGCCTTACTTATCATTATTGCTATCTTGCAGCTGGTCTCGCCAAAAGTGGTGGGGATTGTGGTGGATGGCGTCACCCAGAAGCAGTTTACCCATCAGCAGGTGTGGATGTGGGTAGCAGCGCTGGTGGCGATTGCCGTCGTCACCTATCTGCTGCGCTATGTCTGGCGCGTCTGGCTCTTCGGAGCCTCCTATCAGCTCGCCGTTGAACTGCGCGAGGATTTCTACCGCCAGCTCAGCCGCCAGCACCCGGAATTTTATCTGCGCCACCGCACCGGCGATTTAATGGCGCGCGCCACCAATGATGTGGATCGCGTGGTGTTTGCCGCCGGGGAAGGGGTGTTAACGCTGGTCGACTCGCTGGTGATGGGCTGCGTGGTACTGATTGTGATGGCAACCCAGATCAGCTGGCAGCTAACCCTGCTGTCGTTATTGCCGATGCCGATTATGGCGCTGGTGATCAAGCGCTACGGCGATCAGCTGCACAGCCGCTTTAAAGCCGCGCAGGCGGCCTTCTCTGCGTTAAACGATCGCACCCAGGAGAGCATGACCAGCATCCGCATGATCAAAGCCTTTGGCCTGGAAGATCGCCAGTCGGCGCTCTTTGGCAGCGAGGCGGCGGATACCGGCGCGAAAAACATGCGCGTGGCGCGCGTCGATGCGCGCTTTGATCCAACTATCTATATCGCCATCGGCATGGCAAACATGCTGGCGATTGGCGGCGGCAGCTGGATGGTGGTGCATGGTTCGCTGACCCTCGGCGAGCTGACCAGTTTTGCCATGTATCTTGGGCTGATGATCTGGCCAATGCTGGCGCTGGCGTGGATGTTTAACATCGTCGAGCGCGGCAGCGCGGCCTATAGCCGCATCCGCGATATGCTGGCGGAAGCGCCGGTGGTGAACGACGGCACGGAAACCGTGCCCGCCGAGCGCGGCACCTTAACGCTCTCCATCAAAGCGTTTCACTATCCGCAAACCGACAGCGCGGCGCTGACCAACGTCAGCGCGACCCTTGAGCCGGGCCAGATGCTCGGCATCTGCGGCCCGACCGGCGCGGGGAAAAGTACGCTGCTGGCGTTGATTCAGCGCCATTTTGATGTCGACGCGGGCGATATTCGCTTCCACGATATGCCGCTGACGCAGCTGAAACTGGACAGCTGGCGCAGCCGCCTTGCTGTCGTCAACCAGACGCCGTTTCTCTTCTCCGACACCATCGGCCATAACATTGCCCTTGGCAGGCCCGGTGCGACGCAGGAGGAGATTGAGCATGTGGCGAAGCTTGCCAGCGTCCATGACGACATTCTGCGCCTGCCGCAGGGCTACGACACCGAAGTGGGCGAGCGCGGCGTGATGCTCTCCGGCGGGCAGAAACAGCGTATCTCCATCGCCCGTGCGCTGCTGCTGAATGCCGAAATCCTTATTCTTGATGACGCCCTCTCCGCGGTGGATGGGCGCACCGAACACCAGATTTTGCACAACCTGCGCCAGTGGGGCGAAGGGCGCACCGTAATTATCAGCGCGCATCGCCTGTCGGCGCTGACGGAAGCCAGTGAGATTATCGTTATGCAACATGGCCATATCGCCCAGCGCGGCCAACATGAGCAGCTCGCGCGCCAGCCTGGCTGGTATCGCGACATGTACCGGTATCAGCAACTGGAAGCGGCGCTGGACGACCATCCGCAGGAGGCCGGGGATGCGTAACTTCTCTCGTCAGTGGCCAACGCTGAAACGTCTGCTGGTCTACGGTAAACCGTGGCGCAAGCCGCTCAGTAAAGCAGTGCTGATGCTGTGGGTGGCGGCAATTGCCGAAGTCTCCGGCCCGGCGCTGATCAGCTACTTTATCGATAATATGGTGGCGAAAAGTTATCTTCCGCTTGCGCTGATCGCCGGGCTGGCGGCGGCTTATGTTGGCCTGCAACTGCTGGCGGCAGGGCTGCACTATGCCCAGGCGCTGCTCTTTAACCAGGCGGCGGTCGGCGTGGTGCAACAGCTGCGCACCGATGTAATGGATGCCGCGCTGCGCCAGCCGCTCAGCGCCTTCGACACCCAGCCGGTAGGGCAGATTATCTCGCGCGTGACCAACGACACCGAAGTGATCCGCGATCTCTACGTAACGGTGGTCGCCACCGTGTTGCGCAGCGCGGCGCTAATTGGCGCGATGCTGGTGGCGATGTTCAGCCTCGACTGGCGTATGGCGCTGGTAGCGATGGGCATCTTCCCGGCGGTGATTATCGTGATGCTGATCTATCAGCGTTTCAGCACGCCGATTGTGCGGCGCATGCGCGCCTACCTTGCCGATATCAACGATGGCTTTAACGAAATCATCAACGGCATGAGCGTGATCCAGCAGTTCCGCCAGCAGGCGCGCTTCGGCGAGCGCATGAGCGAAGCGAGCCGCTCGCACTACTTCGCACGGATGCAAACCCTGCGCCTCGATGGCTTCCTGCTGCGCCCGCTGCTTAGCCTCTTTTCCGCGCTGGTGCTCTGCGGCCTGCTGATGCTGTTTGGCTTCTCAACCGTCGGCACGGTGGAGGTTGGGGTGCTTTACGCCTTTATCAGCTACCTTGGCCGCCTTAACGAGCCGCTGATCGAGCTGACGACCCAGCAGTCGATGCTGCAACAGGCGGTGGTCGCCGGTGAGCGCGTCTTCGAACTGATGGATCGACCGCGCCAGAACTACGGCGATGACGAGACGCCGCTGCACAGCGGGGCGATCGACATTGAAAACCTCTCCTTCGCCTACCGCGAAGATCAACTGGTATTGCAGGATATCTCCCTGCATGTTGAGCCGCGCAGCTTTGTCGCGCTGGTCGGCCATACCGGCAGCGGTAAAAGTACGCTTGCCAGCCTGCTGATGGGCTACTACCCGTTAACCAAAGGGGAGATCCGCCTCGACGGTCGCCCGCTTGCCACGCTAGGCCACAGCGCGCTGCGCAAAGGCGTCGCGATGGTGCAGCAGGATCCGGTGGTGCTGGCCGACAGCTTCTTCGCCAACGTCACTCTTGGGCGGGATATCAGCGAAGAGCGCGTCTGGAAAGCGCTTGAGATTGTCCAGCTTGCCGACCTGGCACGCACCCTGAGTGAAGGCATCTACACCCGCCTTGGCGAGCAGGGGAATAATCTCTCCGTCGGGCAGAAACAGCTGCTGGCGCTGGCGCGCGTGCTGGTTGATGCCCCGCAGATCCTGATCCTGGATGAAGCGACGGCGAATATTGACTCCGGCACCGAGCAGGCGATCCAGCAGGCGCTGGCGGCGATCCGCGAGAAGACCACGCTGGTGGTGATTGCCCACCGCTTATCGACCATTGTCGAAGCGGAAACCATCCTGGTGCTGCACCGCGGACAGGCGGTTGAGCGCGGTACCCATCAGCAGCTGCTGGCGGCGAAAGGGCGCTACTACCAGATGTACCAGCTGCAGTTAGCGGGTGAAGAGCTGGCGGCCAGCACGCGGGAAGAGTCGCTCAGCGCCTGATGCACCAAAATTAAGCACCCTGCGCGCATCAGCGCCTGGTGGTGCAAAAATGTAACGCACCATGCACTGTCATGGTGCGTTTTTCTTTTTTCCGCCGCTTCTGCATCATCAGTGCGCTTGCGCCGCCCATCACCGCTTCTGGCTTTGTCTCTTTATTGCGCGAAAACGCGCGCCTTCACATTTCTGGCACACCCCTTGCAATACCTTCCTCATGTTGGCTGCGTCCATTTGCGAATGTCGAGTGAGGGGAATCTATGAAGCTGGTAACCGTGGTGATTAAGCCATTCAAACTTGAAGATGTGCGTGAAGCGCTCTCTTCGATTGGTATTCAGGGGCTGACCGTGACGGAAGTAAAAGGGTTTGGCCGTCAGAAGGGGCATGCCGAGCTTTACCGCGGTGCGGAATACAGCGTCAACTTCCTGCCAAAAGTAAAAATCGACGTGGCGATCGCCGACGATCAGCTTGATGAGGTGATCGATATCATCAGTAAAGCGGCCTACACCGGAAAAATTGGCGACGGCAAAATTTTCGTTGCCGAACTCGAACGCGTGATCCGTATTCGTACCGGCGAAGCCGACGAAGCGGCGCTGTAATAGCTGACACACAGTGATAGGGATCGGAAAAATGAGAATGAAAACAGTAAAAGCTACCCTTGCCTCGCTGGCTTTGCTGCCGGGCCTGGCGCTTGCCGCGCCGGCCGTTGCGGATAAAGCCGATAACGGTTTTATGATGATTTGCACCGCGCTGGTGCTGTTTATGTCCATTCCGGGCATCGCGCTCTTTTACGGCGGCCTGATCCGTGGCAAAAACGTGCTCTCAATGCTGACCCAGGTGGCGGTTACCTTCGCGCTGGTCTGCATTCTCTGGGTGGTCTACGGCTACTCGCTCGCCTTCAGCGAAGGCAACAGCTTCTTCGGCAGCTTCAACTGGGTGATGCTGAAAAATATTGCCCTCACTGATGTGATGGGCAGCATCTATCAATACATCCATGTCGCTTTCCAGGGCTCCTTCGCCTGCATCACCGTGGGGCTTATCGTCGGCGCGCTCGCCGAGCGTATTCGCTTCTCTGCGGTGCTGATATTTGTGGTGGTGTGGATGACGCTCTCCTATGTGCCGATTGCGCACATGGTATGGGGTGGCGGTCTGCTGGCAACCCACGGCGCGCTCGACTTTGCCGGCGGTACGGTGGTGCACATCAACGCCGCGATTGCAGGCCTGGTGGGTGCGTACCTGATTGGCAAACGCGTCGGCTTCGGCAAAGAGGCGTTTAAACCGCACAACCTGCCGATGGTCTTTATCGGTACTGCGATCCTCTATGTTGGCTGGTTTGGCTTCAACGCCGGTTCGGCGAGCAGCGCCAACGAAATCGCCGCGCTGGCCTTTGTGAACACCGTGGTCGCCACTGCTGCCGCGATCCTCTCCTGGGTGTTTGGCGAGTGGGCAATGCGCGGCAAGCCTTCGCTGCTCGGTGCCTGCTCCGGTGCGATTGCTGGCCTGGTGGGTATCACCCCGGCGTGTGGTTATGTCGGTGTCGGCGGCGCGCTGATTGTCGGTCTGGTGTGCGGTCTGGCGGGTCTGTGGGGCGTGACGGCGCTGAAACGTATGCTGCGCGTCGATGATCCGTGTGATGTCTTCGGCGTTCACGGCGTGTGCGGCATTATCGGCTGTATCCTGACGGGCATCTTCGCCTCCACCTCCCTCGGCGGCGTAGGCTTCGCCTCCGGCGTCACCATGGGCCATCAGGTGCTGGTGCAGCTGGAGAGCGTGGGCATCACCATCGTCTGGTCTGCGGTCGTCGCCTTTATCGGCTACAAACTGGCGGATATGACGGTTGGCCTGCGCGTACCGGAAGAGCAAGAGCGTGAAGGGCTGGACGTCAACAGCCACGGCGAAAACGCCTACAACGCCTGATAAGTTGAGTATCTCCTGAGCATAAAAAAGCCTCCGCGTACGGAGGCTTTTCTTTTGGCGGTAACACAACCGGCTTAGTTGCGGTTACGCATTACCCCTTCCTGCACGCTGGAGGCCACCAGCACGCCATCCTGGGTATAGAATTCGCCGCGCACAAAGCCGCGGGCGCTGGAGGCGGAGGTGCTCTCCACGCTGTAGAGCAGCCAGTCGTTCATATTGAACGGGCGATGGAACCACATTGAGTGGTCGATAGTTGCCACCTGCATGCCGCGCTCAAGGAAGCCAACGCCGTGAGGCTGCAGCGCCACCGGCAGGAAGTTAAAGTCCGAGGCGTAGCCAAGCAGATATTGGTGGATGCGGAAATCTTCATCCAGCACGCCGTTGGCGCGGATCCACACCTGACGCACCGGATCGGCCACATGGCCCTTCAGCGGGTTATGGAACTCGACCGGGCGGATCTCCAGCGGCTTGTCGCTGAGGAACTTCTCTTTCACGCCGGGCGGCAGCAAGTGCGAGAGATCGCGGGCGATCTCCGTTTCCGATTTGAGCGAGTCCGGCGCGGGCGCGGCGGGCATCGTTTTTTGATGCTCATAGCCCGGCTCCGGTGCCTGGAAGGAGGCGGTCATATAGAAAATCGGTTTGCCGTTCTGCACCGCTGCCACGCGGCGAGCGCTAAAGCTGTTGCCGTCGCGCAGCACTTCCACGTCATAAACAATCGGTTTTTGGCTATCGCCGGGGCGCAAAAAGTAGCTGTGGAAAGAGTGCACCAGGCGGTCTGCCGGAACGGTCTCTTTCGCCGCATAGAGCGCCTGCCCAACCACCTGGCCGCCAAAGACCTGGCGCAGACCTAAATCTTCGCTCTGCCCACGGAACAGCCCCTCTTCAATTTTTTCCAGATTCAATAATGCCAGCAGATTAGATAGCGCCTGACTCATACAATTCCTCAAATAAATAGCGGCTGACGTAGCATATATTGCCTGAGTATAACCTGGAAAATGGAGTGGTCCGATGGGTGCAATAATCTGAATGAATTGGTGTTTACAGGAATATATCGGGTATATGTGCCACACTTGTTCAGGTTACGAAGGTTTAGCCACACACATCTGGCAGGCGCTGCGCCTGCAGGTGCATTGAAGATAAGGAGAGATCAATGAAACTCGTGCCCATGTTAAGTGGTTTAGCAGTCGCAGTCGCGTTATCGGCGTGCGCCCAAAAAGGCGGCGATATTCCAACGCCGGCACCTAATCCCAATGCGCCGTCCGCAACCCATAAAGCGGCGATTGCTCAGCCAAGCGTGACCGGTACGGTCTGGATCCGTCAGAAAGTGGCGCTGCCGCCGGATGCGGTGTTAACCGTTACCGTTTCTGATGCCACCCAGGCCAACGCGCCGTCGAAAGTGCTGGCGCAGAAAGCAGTGCGAACCGATGGCAAACAGCCGCCGTACAGCTATGTCCTGCCGTTTAACCCGGCCGACATCCAGCCAAACGCGCGTATCCTGCTGAGTGCAGCGATCACCGTTGATAACAAGATGGTGTTTATCACCGACTCGGTTAAGCCGGTTATCAACCAGGGCGGCACCAAAGTCGACCTGACGCTGGTTCCGGTTCAGCAGACCGCGGTTCCGCTGCAGCAGAGCGGTGGTACGCCGAACACCGTACCGTCGACATCACCAACGCAGGTCACCCCGTCTAACGCCACTCCGGCGCCGACCCAGTACTAATCTGCGTGCGTTTTGCTCCTCTCCTGCGGGGGAGGAGCTACTCATAGCGCCAGCGATACTTGTTCAAATCAATCTCCCCACTTCCCGACACCACCACGCCCTCTGCCAGCAGTGCCTGACGCTGCCTTTGTAGATCCGGCCCGCTCAGCGAAATAGCCCCATAGCGATTCACCACCCGATGCCACGGCAGCGTGCTGCCCTCCGGTAAGCGCTTTAACACACCGCCGACCTGGCGTGCCGCGCGCGGCGAACCGGCCAGTTTCGCCACCTCGCCATAGGTAGTGACATAACCCTCCGGAATGGCGGCGACAATTTGCCATACCCGGCGGGGAAAAGAGTCTTGCGTATCCATCACATGCTCCTGAGCAGAGAAGGGGGCAGAATAAACAGCGATTTACCCGCTGTGAAGGGGCGATTGCGCAAGAAACCAGCATCCGTCAGCCTATGGGTTGCAATTGCCCTGCCGGATGGGGATAATGCGCCAGCGCGTTGGTTATCAACCTTCGCTCTCAATGGGGGCCCTGTTGGTTCTCCCGCAATGCTACTTTGTTCACCAGGTCAGGTCCGGAAGGAAGCAGCCAGGGCAAAGGACGTGTGTGCCGGGATGTAGCTGGCAGGGCCCCCACCCATTTCAGCCGCTGTTACGCAGCGCGCCGCACTACTCCACTTTCAGCAACTTCCACTCACGCGCCTGGTTTACCGCCTGCATCCGGCTGCTGACCTGCAACTTCTCATACATCTGTTTTAAGTGCCATTTGACCGTCTCCGCCGAAATCCCCAGCACGCGGGCAATCTCTTTGTTCGAGTGACCGCTGGCGATAAGCTCAAGCGTCTGCTGCTCACGCTCGGTGAGATAGCGCGTCTCTTCCGCCTCATCGTGCCGTTTCGGCGGTAAACCAAACCGTTCGACCGCCTGCTGTCGCAGGGTTGCAGCCTGTTGCCGGAGCGCCTCCGGCGTTGCCTGGCGGGCAAGCAGTTCGTCCAGCAGCCCTACTAATACCGCACCGAGATCGAGCAGGCTGCGCAGTAAACCTCGCTCAAGCGCCTGTTGCAGCGGTGAGGTGAAAACCATACCCGCCTGTTGATACGCCCCGGCATGCCAGAGGGCGGCGGCCTGCGCCAGACGTAAGCGCAGGGCAGAGCGCGCTTCGCCCCGCTGCTGCTGCTCGTCGGCCAGCACTGCAAAGGCAGCGGCGGCCTGATGGGCATGGCCCTCGGCAAGGGCGATGCGGCTTTCACTGACCCGCCGATAAAAGCCGATCGCTCCGTTTTCAGCATGTTCACTGTGCAACTGCCGGAGCGCGTCCAGCGTCTCCAGGGCCGGGGAGAGCGACTCATCACGCAGATGCAGTTCAACCGTTTCCGCCAGCAGCGCCGCCTGCGCGCGCAGCCACTGGCGCTGGCGCGTCAGCTCGCCGCCATAGGTGAGAAGCCGTTTCGCCTCCGCAAGCTGGCCGTTGAGCGCCGCCTGGCGTGAGAGAACGATAAAGCAGCGGCTCAGCCCCTCCGGCGGGCAAAAGGTCTCGATCATCTCAAGGCGCAGCGCCAGCAGCGCGTCGATATCCTGCCGCTCCTCGCGCTCCCAGGCGACCTCCGCCAGAATCGGTGCCAGCGTTGCGCCGCTGCTGGAGTTGCTGCCGGTTTGCGCCTCGGCGGCTTGTAGCGTCTGCGCCGCCACCCGTTTTGCGTCAGCCAGATTGCCCTGACGTAAATGGGCCTGGGCGATGACAAAAGCGCGCCAGACATCAACAAACAGATTGCGGTTTGCCACTTTCAGCTCCGGCAACCTGCTCTGCACCGCCAGCGCCTGCCCCGGCCGGCATTAACGAGGTGGCAGTAGCTGAGAATGTTGCACACCAGCCCATCCACCCAGCGATCACCGCAGGGGATCTCCGCCAGCAGCGGCTCCACCAGTGCCACGCTGAGTTCAATGTTCTCGGCGAAGGCTTCACAAATCGCCCGCACCACCCGCAGCTTGACCCGCACACTGTGCGTCAGCGCGGCGTCATGCGTCATCGCATCAATGCCGTCGAGGAGTTCGCGCGAAGCCTGGAAGCGGAAGTGGTGCGCCAGCGCCCAGGCGAGATTGAGCTGCAAATCAATGCGCGACGGATCGGGCGTCAGCGGCAGAAAGTGCATCCAGCGCACCAGCGTGTCGATATCCCCCTCTTCGGCGAGGGACTGCGCGCTGGCTTCGGCATGCCGTGCGCCGCTTTTCCCTGCCGCCAGCGCGTGGCGCACCGCCTCGGCCCAGAGTTGCTGCCCGGCAAACCAGTTGCTGGCGCGCTCATGCAGCTGCCGCATGCGCGCCGGTTCGCTCTGCTGCAAGCGGGCCAGCAGCGCGTCGCGCATCAGGTGGTGGTAGCGAAACCAGCCGCCGTGCTCATCCAGCGCGGTGATAAAGAGATTATGCTGCTGGATCCAGCCG
This sequence comes from Kosakonia cowanii JCM 10956 = DSM 18146, assembly GCF_001975225.1. NCBI lineage: Bacteria > Pseudomonadati > Pseudomonadota > Gammaproteobacteria > Enterobacterales > Enterobacteriaceae > Kosakonia > Kosakonia cowanii. The sequence goes on from NZ_CP019445.1 coordinate 2,383,491, forward strand.
AGCATCGCTTCGCCGTCCTCGCGTCCGGTCAGCGCATCGCACAGCGCCGGGGTGAGGCGGTTGAGAATCGCGGTTTGCAGCAGAAAATCGACCACCGCCTCCGGCAGCGGGGTAAAGATCACCTCATCGAGATAGCGCGCCAGGGTGCGTGAACCGGAAGGAATAGGCGCCAGAAAGCGCTGCGGATCGTGGTGCCAGTCCGGTGCCAGCGCGGCGATCTTGATCCCGGCCACCCAGCCCTCTGTGGCCAGCATCAGCCGCTGAACATCCTGCGCGACGGGGATCGCCGTACGCGCGGCGTCGCTGAGGTAGTCCTGCGCTTCGGCGAGAGTGAAACGCAGATCCTCGTCGTGCAGTTCCTTGAGCGCATCCTGTAGCGCCAGGCGGCTCAGCGCCAGCGGCGGGCGAAAACGGCTGCCAATGATCAGGTGTAGCGAATCGGGCGCGTGATTGATAAGCCAGCTTATGCCCTCGTGCAGCGCGGGGTGGGTCAGGGCGTGGTAATCATCAAGGATCAGCCACACCGGGTGCGGGCAGCGGTGCAGCTGGTTGGTCAGCTCCGCCAGCAGCACCGAGAGATCCGGCGTCATATCGCCCTGCAAAAAGGGGGCGAGCGCCTCGCCCCAGCCGCTGTAGAGCGGCTTCAGGGCGGTGACCAGGTAGCGAGCAAACTGCGCCGGATCGTTCTCATCCTCTTCAAGGCTCAGCCAGCCGATGGCGTCACCTTGCTCCTGGCGACGGCGATACCACTGCGCCAGCAACGTTGTTTTCCCGGAACCGGCCGCGGCGCAGATAAGCGTCAGCGCACCATCGGCGGCTTCATCCAGCCTGGCCAGCAGGCGGTCACGCTCAAGCAGCACGCCCGGCGAGCGGGGCGGGGTTAATTTGGTGAGGATCAGCGGCAGCCGGCGCGTGAAGCGGAAAGGTTCCTCGCGATAGCTGGCCGCAAGCAGAGAGTCTGTTGAGGTCAACGATTTCATACGAGCCTGCCCCTGTTCACAAAAGTCGCTGCTAAGTGTAAGTAACTGACACCCGCCTGTAACCTGCCAGAACTTGACCCTTATCGCATTTATCTCTTTTAGTCCCGCTCTCCCCCCCAATTGGGGGGTTATCCCCCCTTAAGACCCGCTTATAGAGTAACCCCACTTCCGCAACCCCTGCCGGTCGCCGTGCTGGCGCTCGCGGGTATACAACCTGAGGACGGAGCTATGGAGCTGAACACACAACAGCTGTTAAAGGCTTATCGCAAAATGCGTGAAATACGTGAATTCGAGGAGCGCCTGCACACTGAAAACACCAGCGGTGACATTCCCGGATTCATCCACCTGTATACCGGCGAGGAGGCTATCGCCGTCGGTGTCTGCGAGAACTTACAGCAGACGGATTACATCGGCTCCACCCACCGCGGGCACGGCCACTGCATCGCCAAAGGGTGCGATATCCACGCGATGATGGCGGAGATTTTCGGCAAAGATGCCGGTCTGTGCCGTGGCAAGGGCGGCTCGATGCACATTGCCGATCTCTCGAAAGGGATGCTCGGCGCGAACGCCATTGTCGGCGGCGCGCCGCCGCTGGTGATTGGCGCGGCGCTGACCGCGAAAACCCGTAATAACGGCGGCGTTGCCGTCTCATTTACCGGTGACGGCGGCTCCAACCAGGGGCTGGTGTTTGAAGCCATCAACATGGCGGTGGTGCTGCAACTGCCCGCCATCTTCGTCTTTGAAAACAACGGTTACGGTGAAGCGACCGGGCATAACTACGCCGTTGGCGGCCGCGATATCGCCGGGCGCGCCGCCGGGTTTGGCCTGCCTGCCGTCACTGTAGATGGCACCGATTTCTTTGCCGTTTACGAAGCGACGGCTGAAGCCGTGAAGCGCGCCCGTGAAGGCGGCGGGCCGAGCGTGATTGAGGCGAAAGCGTTCCGCTGGCATGGCCACTTTGAGGGCGATCCGGGGCTTTACCGTGGGGAAGGGGAGATTGAGCGCCTGCGCGCCGATCACGATCCGCTGAAAATCTTCACCAGCAAAACGGCAGAAAAGCTCACGCGCGAGGCGCTGGAGGCGATTGACGCCGAAGTGAAAGCCCAGGTCGACGATGCGGTGATCAAAGCCCGCGCCGCCGGCTACCCGGTGGCGGAAAGCCTGCTGACCGACGTTTACGTCTCTTACTGAGGAGCCCGTCATGACAATCAAAACTTACCGCGAAGCGATCCGCGACGCGCTGGCGCAAGAGATGGCGCGCGACGAAAGCGTGGTGCTGATCGGTGAAGATCTGCGCGGCGGCCACGGCGGCAACGCGCCGGAAGAGGCGAAAGTGGAGGCCTTCGGCGGCGTGCTCGGCGTTACTAAAGGGCTGTGGACCCAGTTTGGCTCGCAACGGGTGATCGATACGCCAATCACTGAATCAGCGATTATCGGCATGGCTGCTGGCGCGGCGGTCACCGGCTTACGCCCGGTGGCGGAGCTGATGTTTATGGATTTCTTCGGCGTCAGCCACGATGCGCTCTACAACCAGGCGGCGAAATTCCGCTATATGTTCGGCGGCAAGGCGAAAGCGCCGCTGGTGGTGCGCGGCATGATCGGAGCCGGTTTTTCGGCTGCCGCCCAGCATTCCCAGTCACCCTACAACATTTTCGCCACCACGCCGGGGCTGAAAGTGGTAGTGCCCTCATCGCCCTATGACGCCAAAGGGCTGCTGATCCAGTCGATTCGCGACGACGATCCGGTGGTCTTCTGCGAACACAAGATGCTCTACGACATGAAAGGCGAGGTGCCGGACGAGAGCTATACCGTGCCGTTGGGCCAGGCCAATTACACCCGCGAAGGGGAGGATGTCACCATTATTGCCCTCTCGGCGATGGTGCATAAAGCCAACCAGGTGGCGGACAAACTGCTGAAAGAGGGTATCTCCGTTGAGGTGGTCGATCCGCGCACCGTGTCGCCGCTGGATGAGGAGGGCATTCTCGAATCCGTTGCTTCTACTGGGCGGGTGGTGATTGTCGATGAGTCCGCCGCGCGCTTCGGCTTCGCCCATGATGTGGCGGCGCTGATCGCCTCGCAGGCGTTCCACTTCCTGAAAGCGCCGATCGTGTTAATTACCCCGCCGCACACCCCGGTTCCCTTCTCGCCCGCGCTGGAAAAACTCTGGATCCCTGATGTGGATCGCATTGAGGCCGCCGTTCGACAACTGATGGAGGCGTAACCATGAGCACAATCCGCACGCTGGAGATCCCCAAATGGGGGCTCTCGATGGAAGAGGGGACGCTGGCTCAGTGGCTGATTAAAGAGGGTAGCGCCTTCAGCCAGGGGCAGGATATTTGTGAAATTGAAACCAGCAAGATAACCAACGTGCTGGAAGCGCCGTGGGACGGCGTACTGCGCCGGGTGCTGGCTCAGCCGGGCGATACGCTGCCGGTTGGCGCGGTGCTGGCACTGGTGGCCGATGAAGCTGTGAGCGAGAGCGAACTCGACGCTTTTGCCGCCAGCCTCAACAGCGGTGCGCCGCAACCAGCGGCAGAAACCGCGCCGTCGACACCCGCACCAGCAGCGACAACCTCATCTGAACCTTCAGCCCCTGCACCGGCAAAACCCGCCGCGCAGGATGCGATCCCGGCGGCGCTGCGTGGTGAAACTGATGAGACGCAGGTGAATGCCACATCGCATGCCCTGCGTCTGGCGAAAAAGCAGGGTATCGACCTGAGTAAGGTGAGCGGCTCTGGTCGCGACGGGCGTATCTCCGTCGCCGATCTGCAGGCAGCCATTACCGCAGGCGGCAGCAGCGCCGAGTTGCAGCCGCGCGCGGCGGTAAAAGCAAAGCCGCGCCACACCACCCAGGATGATAGCCAGATCCCGGCAACACCTATCGCGCGCCGTCTGGCAAGCCAGCTGGGGATCAACCTGCACGACTGCCGCCGCTCAGGATCGGCCGGGCGCGTCAGCCGCGCCGATGTGGAAGCGTTAGCCGCGCTGCGCGGCAGCGGTGAGAAGAGCGTTGCACGAACAGCAGAAGCGGTTGAGGAGCGCGCGACCTACGACAGCCAGCCGCTCTCGGCGATGCGGCGCACTATCGCCAGCCGTTTGCAGGAGTCCAAACGCAACGCGCCCCACTTTCGCCTCGTCAGCGAGGTCGATCTGACGCGTATTCAGGCGCTGCGCCGGGAAGTGAACAGCGCGCTGCCGTCGCTCAAAGTGACGCTCAACGATCTGCTGGTGAAAGCCTGCGCCCAGGCGCTGATGAGCGTGCCGGAGATGAACGTGCAGTATGACGAGGCATCGCAGACCATTCGCCGTTTTCACACCGCCGATATTGCCATCGCCGTGGCGCTGCCCGGTGGGCTCTATACGCCGATTCTGCGCGAAGCGAACCGCAAAACAGTCGGTGCCATCTCCCGGCAACTGCATGAGCTGGTGACGCGCACCAAAGCGGGTACGCTGAAAGCGGAGGATTTTCAGGGCGGCACCTTCTGCATTTCCAATCTCGGCATGTTCGGCATCCGCCAGTTCGACGCCATTATCAACCCGCCCCAGTGCGCGATTCTGGCGGTGGGGGCGGCGGAATCCCGCGCGGTGGTGCATGAAGGGCAGATCGTGGCGCGCGAGCGGCTGACGCTCTCGCTGTCGTGCGATCACCGGGTGATTGATGGCGCGGTCGGCGCGACCTTTATGCAGCATCTGCAACGCGCTATCGAAACGCCTTCTTTGATGCTGGTTGAGGAGGCGCGCGGTGAATAACAGCTTTGATGTGCTGATAATCGGCGGCGGGCCGGGCGGCTACGTCGCCGCCATCCGCGCCGGGCAGTTAGGCTTGCGCACCGCGCTGGTGGAGAAGACACACCTTGGCGGCATCTGCCTTAACTGGGGCTGCATCCCGACCAAAGCGATGCTGCACGGCGCTGAGGTCGGGCATGCCATGCGCCATGCCGATCAACTGGGGTTTAGCGTCGGCGAGATCGCTTTTGAGATCCGCCGTCTGGTGGAGTACAGCCGCTCGGTGTCGCAGCGGCTGACCGACGGCGTCGCCTTCCTGCTGAAAAAGCACAACGTCACGGTGATCAACGGCGAAGGCCGCCTGCTGGAGAAGGGGCGGGTGGCGGTGCGCAGTATCGACGGCGGCGAGCAGGAGTACCGCGCGGATCACATCATTCTGGCGACCGGTGCGCGTCCGCGCGCGCTAGCGGGTATTGAACCGGATAAAAGCCATATCTGGACCTACTTCGAGGCGCTCAACCCCGCCGCGCTGCCGCGCTCGCTGCTGGTGATCGGCTCCGGTGCCATCGGCGCGGAGTTCGCCAGTCTCTATAACGATCTCGGCTGTGACGTGACGCTGGTGGAGCTGGCGGATCAGATCCTGCCGCTGGAGGATCGCGATGTCTCGGCACAGGTGCAGCAGCAGTTTACGAAGCGCGGAATGCAGATCTTCACCGGGGCGCAGATCCGCTCGGCGAAGGTCAATGGCGATCGCGTCAGTTGCCTGCTGAAAACTGCCGACGGCGAGCAGACGCTGGAGGTCGATCGCGTGCTCTGCGCCGCCGGTATTCAGCCCAATATCGAAAACCTTGGTCTTGAGGCGCTCGGCGTTGAGATGGCGCGCGGCTTTATTCATGTCGACGATCGCGGTCGCACCAACGTCTTCGGCCTCTACGCCATCGGTGATGTCGCGGGCGCACCGTGCCTTGCGCACAAAGCGAGCTATGAGGGTGTGCGCTGCGTCGAGGCACTCGCCGGGCTACCCGTCGCGGCACCCGTCAGCCCTGATTTTATCCCCCGCTGTACCTACACCCGGCCGCAGGTGGCCAGCCTCGGTTTAACCGAAGCACGCGCGCGTGCCAGCGGGCGGGAAATCCGCGTCGGCGTTTTCCCCTATCAGGCCAACGGCAAAGCGCTGGCGCTTGGCGAACCGCAGGGCTTTGTCAAAACCCTGTTTGATGCGCAGAGCGGCGAGTTGCTCGGCGCGCATATGGTGGGCAGCGATGTGACGGAGCAGATTCAGGGATTTGGCATTGCCCATACGCTGGAGGCGACGGAAGAGAGCCTGCACGAGGTGATCTTTGCCCATCCAACCCTTTCTGAAGCGATGCATGAAGCGATCCTCGCTGCCGACGGGCGCGCGCTGCACCAATGAATAGGTAGTGAAGTTTGCCGCGACAGTCTGTTGCGGCGCAGTTGTAACTCAAACCATAAGAGAGAAAGCATGACAATTGATAATAAAGTGGCGCTGGTAACCGGCGCAGGCCAGGGAATTGGACGTGGGATTGCGCTTCGCCTTGCGAAAGAGGGGGCGTCGCTGATGCTGGTGGATATGAACGCCGCCAACCTTGAAGCCGTGGCGAAAGAGGTGCAGGCGCTGGGTCGTAAAGTGGCGACTTTTGTCGCTGATATTTCGCAGCGCGACCAGGTCTATGCGGCGATCGATCACGCGGAAGAGGCGCTGGGCGGCTTTGACATTATCGTCAATAACGCCGGTATCGCGCAGGTGCAGCCGCTTGCCGATGTCACCCCGGAAGAGGTGGATCGCATTATGCGCATCAACGTGCAGGGGACATTGTGGGGCATCCAGGCGGCGGCGAAGAAATTTATCGACCGTCAGCAGAAGGGGAAGATCATCAACGCCTGCTCGATTGCCGGACATGATGGCTTCGCGCTGCTGGGCGTCTACTCGGCGACCAAATTCGCCGTTCGCGCCTTAACCCAGACGGCGGCAAAAGAGTATGCCAGCCGCGGCATCACCGTTAACGCTTACTGCCCGGGCATTGTCGGCACCGGCATGTGGGAGGAGATTGACCGCCGTTTCTCCGATATCACCGGCGCGCCGCTGGGTGAAACCTACAAGAAATATGTTGAGGGTATTGCGCTGGGTCGTGCGGAGACGCCGGAAGATGTGGCCGGGCTGGTGGCCTATCTCGCCGGGCCGGATTCCGACTACGTAACCGGTCAGGCGATCCTGATTGATGGCGGGCTGGTCTACCGTTAAGGCCAGGCGAGTGACGCTTTCGTCTGACGAAGGCGTCATTTCCGTTGGGCGTTACTGGAAGGTGCAGGGGATAACAATATGCTCTTGCGTACGCGTTCCGTGCAGCATCTCCAGCAGCAGCTGCGAGGCTTTCAGCCCCGCCTGCTGATAGCCCATTTTGACGCTCAGCACATCGGGCTGTAGGAAGGTCATCAGCGGCGTGCTGCCAATGCTGCCGACTTTAATCTTCCACCCCTGCTGCTGAATGTATTTAATCGCGCCCATGGCGATGGTGTCAGAGGCGCAAATCAGCGCGCCGCTCTCGGCTGTGAGTAGCCCTTTCGCCAGGTCGTAACCGCTCTGATAGCTCAGATCGCCGAGCGCCGCGTGCGGCGTCATGCCAAACGCTGCACATCGCTCAAGGTAGGTTTGGTAACGGATATTCCCGGTAGTGGGATCGTTAGTGGTGACACCGATATAGGAGACGCTGCGGTGGCCCGCGTCGCGCATCTTCTCCATCAGCACATTGACTGCGCCGACGTTATCGTAGACCACCGACGCCACCTCCGGCAGGGCGCTGGAGATGAGCACCAGCTTATCTTTCCACCCTTTTACCAGGCTCTTATCGACGCCGGAAAAGCCGAACAGAATCACCCCTTCGACATTGCGCTGCGCCAGCACGTTAAGGTGCGCGGCAAGCAGGGTGGGATCGAGGAGGCTCTCCATTAAAATCGCATCGTACTCATGCTGGTATATCTGTGGAAGGATGGCGCGAATGGCCTGATTTTCCGAAGCGGAATCAAGACGTGTGACGATCACGCCGATGATCTTTTCCCGCTGCGAGCGCAGCGCCTGGGCGGCTTTCGATGGCGTGTAACCCTGCTCTTTGATAATCGCTTCAACGCGTTCACGGGTCGCTTTCTTCACTTTATCGCTGTTGTTAATTACCAGCGAGACCGTGGACTTTCCGACGCCGCACAGTTTGGCGATGTCGTTTAACGTTAGCTTTTTATCACTCATTCCCGCACGGGCCTCCTGAAGATCGGACCCGGCGATACTAGCATTAATGAATCCCCTAAGGCACCTCTCTGTGCCGCTGCGCTTCACCGTTTATTTTGTGATCGCCTGCTAAAATTGGAACGTTCCAACTAGGCGGAAGTATAGGTTGCCGCTATGGTCTCTATCGCTCGGTTCAGAGTAAGAGTTTTTACGAAAAGCTGTAATAACAACAGCTCACTCATCAAAACCTGCTGGAAGAGAAAAGATGGCGATAAAAAGTAACCCCCAGGATATTGATAAACTTATTGAATTGGTCGGCGGCAAAGAGAACGTCGCTACCGTCAGTCACTGTATTACCCGTTTACGTTTTGTGCTTAACGATCCGAAAAAAGCCAAACCCGCCGAGATTGAAAAACTGCCGATGGTGAAGGGCTGCTTTACCAACGCCGGGCAGTTTCAGGTGGTGATTGGCACCGATGTCGGCGACTGGTATCAACTGCTGTTGCAACATACGCAGGTGAGCGGCACCGACAAAGAGAGCGCCAAGCGCGTGGCGCGGCAAAATATGAAGTGGCATGAGAGCCTCATCTCGCACTTTGCGGAGATCTTCTTTCCGCTGCTGCCGGCGCTGATCAGCGGCGGTCTGATCCTCGGTTTCCGCAACCTGATTGGCGATTTGCCACTGTTCAACGACGCGCCGCTCACCGAAGCGTCGCCGGTGTGGAAAAGCATCTACGACTTCTTATGGCTGATTGGCGAGGCGATCTTCTTCTACATTCCGGTGGGTATCTGCTGGTCGGTGGTGAAGAAGATGGGCGGCACGCCGATCCTCGGCATCGTGCTGGGGATTACGCTGGTCTCTCCGCAGCTGATGAACGCCTATCTGCTCGGGCAGCAGACGCCGGAAGTGTGGAACTTTGGCTGGTTCTCCATCGATAAAGTGGGCTACCAGTCGCAGGTTATTCCGTCGATTCTGGCTGGCCTGACGCTGGCGTGGATTGAGCTGAAGCTTAAACGCATCGTGCCGGATTACCTGACGCTGGTGGTGGTGCCGGTGCTCTCGCTGCTGATTGCGGTGTTCCTCGCGCATACCATCATCGGGCCGTTCGGCCGTGTGGTCGGTAACGGCATCGCCTGGGGCGTCAGCCACCTGATGACCGGGCCGTTTGCGCCGATTGGCTCCGCGCTGTTTGGCTTCCTCTATGCGCCGCTGGTGATCACCGGTGTGCACCAGACTACGCTGGCGGTCGACCTGCAGCTGATTCAGAACCTTGGCGGCACGCCGGTCTGGCCGATTATCGCCCTCTCCAACATTGCACAGGGTTCCGCAGTGGTTGGCATTATCCTGGTGAGCAAGAAGGTTAATGAACGGGAGATCTCAGTGCCTGCCGCCATCTCGGCTTATCTCGGCGTGACGGAACCGGCGATGTACGGCATCAATATGAAGTATCGCTTCCCGATGCTCTGCGGCATGGTCGGCGGTGCCTGCGCCGGGCTGATTTGCGGGCTAACCGGCGTGATGGCGAACGGTATTGGCGTCGGCGGCTTACCGGCGATCCTCTCGGTGAAAACCCAGTACTGGTCGATTTATGGTCTGGCGATGCTGGTGGCGATTGTGATCCCGCTCGTGCTGACCACGGTTATCTATAAACGCAAGCAGGCAGCGGGCAAGCTGCTGGTGGTGTGAAAAAGGGATCGACGCAATGAGCAAACGTAATGTTCCGTGGTGGCAAAACGGCGTGATTTACCAGATCTACCCGCGCAGTTTTCAGGACAGTACCGGCAATGGCCTCGGCGATCTTCAGGGCATTGTGCGTCGCCTTGATTACCTCCAGTGGCTCGGCGTAAGCGCCATCTGGCTGACGCCGGTTTACCTCTCGCCGCAGGTGGATAACGGCTATGACGTGGCGGATTACTACGCCATCGATCCGCTGTTTGGCACCATGGCGGATTTTGAGGCGCTGGTCGACGCCGCCCATCAGCGCGGCATCAAGGTGGTGATGGATATGGTGTTTAACCATACCTCCACGGAGCATGCGTGGTTCAAAGCCGCCGCCAGCGACCGTAACAGCCCGTGGCGCAACTTCTATATCTGGCGCGACGGCAAAGAGGGGCGGCTGCCCAATAACTGGCACTCCAAGTTTGGCGGCAGCGCCTGGTGCTGGCATGAGGAGACGCAGCAGTACTATCTGCACTCCTTCTCTGCCCAGCAGGCGGATCTCAACTGGGAGAACCCGGAAGTGCGCAACGCCCTGAAAGCGGTCTGCCACTTCTGGGCGGATAAGGGTGTGGACGGGCTGCGGCTCGATGTCATCAACCTGGTCTCCAAGCACCCCGATTTGCCGGATGACGATGAGGGTGATGGCCGCCGTTTCTACACCGATGGCCCGGCGATTCACGACTTTCTCGAAGAGATGAGCCGGGATGTCTTTCAGCCGCGCGGGTTGATGACGGTGGGCGAAATGTCATCCACCCGGCTTGAGCACTGCCAGCGCTATGCGCGGCTGGATGGCAAAGAGCTGTCGATGACCTTTAACTTCCACCACCTGAAAATCGACTATCCGCAGGGTGAGAAGTGGCGGCTTGCGCCGCCGGATCGGGTGGCACTAAAGCGCATCTTCGCCGAATGGCAGCGCGGGATGCACAACCTGGCGTGGAACGCGCTCTTCTGGTGTAACCACGATCAGCCGCGCATCGTTTCCCGGCTGGGGGATGATGGGGCGCTGCGCACCGTCTCGGCGAAAATGCTGGCGATGGTGCTGCACGGTATGCAGGGGACGCCCTATATCTACCAGGGTGAAGAGATTGGCATGACCAATCCGCACTTCAGCCGCATCGATCAATACCGCGATGTCGAAAGCCTGAATATGTTCAAAATCCTGCGCCTGCATCAGGATGAAAAGGATGTGCTGGCGGTGCTGGCGCACAAATCCCGCGATAACGGCAGAACGCCGGTGCAGTGGGATGACAGCGAGAACGCCGGTTTTACCGACGGCGAAAGCTGGATTGACGTGGCGGATAACTACCGGCAGATCAACGTGGTCAGTGAGATGGCGGATAGCGATTCGGTGCTGCACACCTACCGGGAACTGATCGCGCTGCGCAAAAAACTGCCGGTGCTCACCTTTGGCGACTATCAGGATCTCGACCCCGATTCGCCCGCATGCTGGTGCTACCAGCGGGACGATGAGGCGCAAACCCTGCGGGTGATTGCCAACCTCAGCGGCGAGTCGCTGGCGCTGAATGAGGCGTGTCTGCCCGTGAGGCGGGCTGGCGTCTGCTCTATGGCAACTACGCGGATGGCGCGCAACTGCTTACCACCGGCACGCTCAGACCTTATGAGTGCGGCTGGTGGCTGCGGGAGTAGGTAAGCCGCTTCACTTCCCGGCGGGGGTGTAGCGCAGATACCCGGCAACGCCGCTGTTATCGCCCCCGTCTGACGGGTGATTCACCCCTTCGGAGACCGGGATTTCGGCGAAATCGAACGGCGATACGCCTTCAATGCAGGCCGCGTTAACGCCATATTGATCGGGGTTAGAGCGGCGCTGATGGAAGGTGTATATGCCGCACACCGAGCAGAAGAAGTGGACGGCGAACCCTGTGTTAAAGCGGTACTCCGTAAGCTTCTCTCTGCCCTGAAGAATATCAATGCCTGACAGCGGCGCGGTGACCGCCACCGCGCCGCGCATCCGGCAGTAGGAACAGTTGCAGCGCCGCGCGTTGTTAAAGCCGTCGAGCAGCGTCACGTTAAACACCACCGCACCGCAGTGGCACTGCGCCCGTTTTTTCTCACTCATCTCACTTCTCCAGCCTGGAACGATACTCTCAACCATAGCCTTTTTTGGTGATACCGGGAGGGGCGCGCAAGCGTGTAGAATCGCTGCACTTATCGCCCTGAGGCTCAGTACTATGCGTAAATCATTAATTTTACTAACACTCCTTGTTTCCACATCCGGTATGGCTGCCACGCTGCACTCCGGCATCTATGAAGCGCTGCAGCTTGCGGTCTCGCCGCAGGGCAAGATCAGCGGTTACTACAGCGAAACCCTCGGTGTCGGCGTGACGCGCACCTGCGCCTTTTCGCTGGCGGGGGAGGTGTCGGCAAAGGGCGATGCAACGATCACCTCCTGGTCAACTGCCGTGCTGCCGGGGCACCTTGCGGCAACAGCCGACGGCGTGACGCTCACCGTGCCCGGCGGGCAGTCCCATGACGGCTGCGTCAATGCCATGCTGCCGCTGATCAATGATGGTCTGGGATTGAGTAAAACCCGCGATACCGACTGGCAGTCGATGGCGCAGGTGCGCGCCGAGCGGCTCTACTTCTATCGCCAGCCTGAAGAGAAGACGAGGCGAAAAGCGTTTGTCGTGCAGGATGATGTGGTCGGCGTGCTGCAAGCTCAGGGCGAGTGGACGCAGGTCGAGTATGTGAGTGACGAGGGTAAAAGCACCACTGGTTGGGTGAAAAGCGAGGCGCTCGCCCCGCTGACGCCGCCCGCTTCCTGATGCTTACACTACGCTGCGCTTAAACGACGGGGCCGCCGGATTGAGCGCGTGCCACAGCGGTTTTATGCGCAGCAGCGCATCCTCAAGCACCGTTGACTCCAGCGCGAAGGGGATGCGCAGATTGCGCTCGAACGCGCCGTCGAGGCCGAAACGCGTGCCGGCACCGAGATGAATGCCCTCGGTTTCCGCGCGCGCGGCAAAAGCCGTCGCCAGCCGGTCGGGCAGCTCGACCCAGTAAGACAACCCGCCCTCCGGCGGCTGAAAATGCCACGCGGGGAAGAGATCCGCCATGAGTTCGCCGCAGCGGTCGCGGCGCGCTTGCAGCATCGCCCTGCGCGCTGGCAGAAAGTCGTTTTCATTCGCCATCAGCCACTGCGTTGCCAGCTGTTCCAGCAGCGGTGTTCCCAGCTCCAGCGAGTCGCGCGTCTGCGCCAGGTGGGCGATAGTGCGCGCCGAGGCGCGAACCCACCCCAGCCGTAAACCGCCCCAGAAGGTTTTCCCCGCCGAACCGAGTGTAATAACCGTATCGCTTTTATCAAACGCGGCAAGCGGCGGCGGGGGCGCGTTTTCGTACCAGAGATCAACCATCGTCTCATCCACCACCAGCGTAGTACGCGTGCGGGCGGCAATGGCGGCGATCGCTTCCCGCGTCGCGCTGTCCATGCAGCGCCCGGTCGGATTGTGATAATCGGGCATCAGGTAGGCAAGGCGTGGCGCGGTCTGCGCCAGCGTGGCGGCAAAACCGTCGGTGTCCCAGCCGCGCTGTGGCAGCGAGACGCCAACCGGCCTGCACGACGCCCCCTGAATCGCCGCAATCGCCAGCGGGTAGGTAGGGTGATCGACCACCACGCGATCGCCAGGCCCGGTCAGCATTCGCAACACCAGCGCCAGCCCGCTCAACGCGCCATTCACCACCATCACTTCATCGACATGGGTCGGTAAACCGCGCGCGGTATAGCGTGCGGCAATCGCTTCGCGCAGCGCCAGCACGCCGAGCTGACCATACCCGGTACGCGTAAGATAGGGAGCGATTGCCGTTAAGGCGTGGCTATAGGCCTGGTGAATTTCCGGCCCGGCGCTGAGCGCGGCGGTGGAGAGATCGAGCGCCGCGCCAGCAGTGCTGCGCGTCGGTATGGCGCGGTTATCGGGCAGGATCACCCGCGAGCCGCTGCCGTGACGGCTCTCCAGATAGCCCTCCTCGCGCAGGTGCGCCAGCGCGCTGGCAATCGTCGTGCGGCTCACCGAGAGCGTGGTCGCCAGCTCCCGCTCGCCGGGCAGACGGGTATCCAGCGCCAGCCTGCCGTCGAGGATCAACAAGCGCAGCGCATCGGCAAGCTGACGCCAGAGCGGTGTGCGGGAAGACGATTGTTGCCAGTGGCCTAATAGGCGCAGCAACGACTGGCTACCAAAACGACGGGATGACATAAGCAGTCCACTATCTGAAAACTGGACATTAATCATAAGTCCATTTACGGGGAAGATGGAAGCCTGTCCAAACGGAGAAGATCTATGCTGCGTCGATTACTGCAACTCTATTTCGGGTTATCCCTTTACGGCCTCTCTACCGCCATGTTTGTGCGCGCCGATCTCGGTGCCGACCCGTGGAATGTCTTTCACCTTGGCGTGGCGAAACTGCTGGCGCTGGATATCGGCACGGTGATGATCGCCACCGGCGCGCTGGTGCTGCTGCTGTGGATCCCGCTGCGCCAGCGCCCTGGGCTTGGCACCATCAGTAATGTGGTGGTGTTAGGCCTGGCAGCCGATGCCGCGCTTTCCGTCATCCCGACGCTGAGTGACATACTGCCGCGCAGCGGGCTGCTGGCGGGCGCCATCGTGGTTAATGCGATTGCCACGGCGATGTATATCGGTGCCGGGTTTGGCTCCGGCCCGCGTGATGGGCTGATGACCGGGGTACATGCGCGCACCGGCTGGTCGGTGCGCAGCATCCGTACCGTGATTGAGCTGTCGGTGCTGCTGATTGGCTGGCTGCTGGGCGGCACGCTAGGCGTCGGCACGGTGCTCTATGCGCTGACCATCGGCCCGCTGATCCAGCTCTGCCTGCCGTGGTTTCGCTTCGCACCGCGTCCTGTTCCCGTCGCAGAAGTAAAACCTGCCGCTTAGCCATTTTTGTCAGGTTTACAGGCAGATGAAGTTAAGGGATGCTGAGTTATCACAGGCCGACGCTTTCGGCCTGAAGGGAGAGAGCCTATGACCACACCCATTCTGGAGACCGAAAGATTACGCCTGCTACCGCTGGTATCTGCCGATGCTGAGCAGATCCAGCGCGTTTTTCCGCGCTGGGAGATCGTGCGTTACCTGATTGCCAGCGTGCCGTGGCCCTACCCGGAAGGTGCCGCGCAGCACTATGTTGATAACGTCGCGCTGGCGGCGAGCCGCGCCGGTGAAGGCTGGTTCTGGACGCTGCGTCGTAAAGAGGATGAGCGCGAGTTAATGGGCGTTATCTGCCTGATGAGCACGCCGGATAACAACCGTGGTTTCTGGCTGGCGCCGGAGTGGCAGGGGAAAGGCTATATGCGCGAAGCGTGCCACGCAGTGACCGATTACTGGTTCAATGGCCTGAAGCGCGAGGTGCTGCGCGCGCCAAAAGCGGTGGCTAACGAGCGGTCGAGAAAGATTTCGCACAGCAGCGGTATGCGGCTGGTTCGCCGCCAGCCAGGCCACTATGTGGCGGGCGAGTTAGAGACCGAGTTGTGGGAGATCACCCGCGATGACTGGAACCGCCTGTACGGCTGATGCCCGCGCCGACAGCCCACCCGGGCTGTCAATTATTTATCTCTTCTAAGTAATTTCTCACCCATATATTAAAATTGTCATAATAATGAAATATTAATTTAATATTTATGTCATCTTTCTCGTGCAAATTATTTATGGGGTATTTCGGCTTGTTATATTTCTGAAATATATTTGTGGATCGGCTACCTAAGTTCGTGTATTAATTAGCGTGTTTATTCACACCAGAAGGGATAATCATGACCAGCGCTGTATTAAACGTAAGAATTGATGAAGCGTTAAAAGAGAAACTTCGCCATTATGCTGAAGTCAACAATGAGAATTTAGGCTCGGCAACGCAAAAGCTTCTGCTGCTGGCGTTTGAGGCGGTGGAAGAGGAGAGCGTATCAGAGGAAGAGGTCGACAGCCAGCACACGGAAGAAGAGAGCGCAACGCCACTTACAACCAAAGAAATCAAAGCACTACGCAAACTTCTGAAGAAGAGAAAATGAACCAACAACTGCTTTCCATCGCCCACAGTTACCGTGAAGCGTGCGAGCTGCTGCGCTCAGGGTTCGTCAAACAAGTTCGTCTGGACTGGAATATTGGCACAGATGAGTTCTTTCGCATTGCATCGGACTGGTGTGACGCTGGTGCGAAAATAAAAAAAGAAGGGAACAGCTTTATTATTTCACTGAAAGGATTCCCTATTCCCCGCCAGCAGTAACACACTTGTCATGAAACCATCATTTTAATTGCAAATAAAAGTGTGATGATGGTTAAAATAATAACAGCAACCATCTCAATAAAGCATTAAGGATGATGTTTACGGCGAGCCGTTTGTGGCTCGTCGTTATTTCTTTTTGCTTCCCGTAACCGCGCGCAGGCAACGGGCGATGAAGCGGGTATACTGCCTAAAATTCGCAGTGGCCCGGAAGCTTATGAAAACCATCACTCTCTATGATGTCGCCCGCCATGCCGGCGTCTCTTACCAGACCGTCTCCCGCGTAATCAACGATGCGGCCCATGTCTCTGCGCGCACCCGTGAAAAGGTGCAGGCGGCGATGGCGGCGCTGCACTATGTGCCCAACCGCGGCGCGCAGCAGCTGGCGGGCAAACGCAGCAAAACCCTTGGCTTAGTGACCACCGATCTGGCGCTGCATGCACCGTCGCAAATTGCCTCGGCGGTCAAGAGCCGCGCCGGGCAGGCGGGAGCCAGCGTGATGATTTCGATGGTTGAACAGCACGATGAGCAGAGCTGCGCGGCGGCGCTGCAGGAATTGCTGGCGCAGAGGGTGGAGGGGGTGCTGATTAACGTCCCGCTCGACGATGCGCTGGCGCAGCAGCTGGCGGCGCAGGCCGCACCGGTGCCGGTGCTGTTTCTCGATGTCAGCGACACGGCGACGGTCAACAGCCTGGTGTTTGATGCCGCTCAGGGCGCGCGCCTTGGGGTTGAGCACCTGCGGGCGTTGGGGCACCAGCGCATTGCGCTGCTCGGCGGGCCGGAGAGCTCGGTTTCGGCACGCGCACGCTTTAGCGGCTGGCTGGCGGCGCTGGAGGAAGCAAAGCTGTCTCCCTTCGCCTGCACGCACGGTGACTGGAGCGCGGCCTCCGGGTTTGAAAAAGCGCAGCGCTTACTCGCCGGGCCGCAGCTGCCGCAGGCGGTGCTGGTGGCAAACGATCAGATGGCGCTTGGCGTACTGCGCGCCTGCGCGGCAAAAGGCATTGCCGTCCCGGAGCAGATCTCGGTGGTTGGTTATGACGATACCGACGACAGTGCCTGGTTTTCGCCACCGCTCACCACCGTGCGCCAGGCGTTCAAAGAGGCGGGCACGCGTAGCGTTGACTGGCTACTGGATAACCAGGCGCAGGGCGACGGCTTTTGCCAGATACGCCTGCCGGTCACTCTGGTCGGGCGCTACTCCAGCGCACCGCTGTCGCAGCAAAAAGAGAGCGGTGAAGCGCTGGCCCGGCGTCTGCAACAGCTGGCGGAGCAGGTGGCTTTACTCAATCGCCGCTAAGCTTTTGTGATCCTCTTCGCTTTCAGCCGCTCTGCGCCTTTACCTGCGGCCCGGTTTGCGCCATTGTGCTAAAAATTGTGAGCGCTTCGCAAAAGAGGTTGTTATGCCATCTACCCTTGCTTCATTACTCTCCCGTCGCGACTGGGAAAACCCGGTTGTCACCCAGTGGCATCGCCTGGCGGCACATGCCCCAATGCGCAGTTGGCGCGATGAAACCGCCGCGCGGGATGAAGCGGAATCACCCTCGCATCGCTCGTTGAACGGCCTGTGGCAATTTAGTTTTTTCGCCTCGCCGGAAGCGGTGCCTGAGCAGTGGCTGGCGCACGATTGCGCCGATGCTGTGGCAATGCCGGTGCCCTCCAACTGGCAGATGCAGGGCTTCGATACGCCGATCTATACCAATGTGACCTATCCGATCCCCGTTAACCCGCCGTTTGTTCCGCAGCAGAACCCAACCGGTTGTTACTCGCTCACATTTGAGGTGGGCGCTGAGGCGATCGCCGAGGGGCAGACGCGGATTGTGTTCGACGGCGTTAACTCTGCTTTCCATCTCTGGTGCAACGGGCAGTGGGTCGGTTATTCGCAGGATAGCCGCCTGCCAGCGGAGTTCGATCTCAGCGCGGTGCTACGCGCAGGCGAAAACCGCCTGGCGGTGATGGTGCTGCGCTGGTGCGACGGCAGCTATCTCGAAGATCAGGATATGTGGCGTATGAGCGGCATCTTCCGCGACGTCTCGCTGCAACATAAACCGGCGCTGCACATTGCTGATTACCACTACACCACCGTGCTCAACGCGGAGTTTACCCGCGCAAGCGTGCAGGTGGCGGTGGAACTGGCAGGCGAGTTTGCCGGATCGCGCGTGACGGCGGTGCTGTGGCGCAATGGTGAAAAAATCGCCTCTGGCGAACAGACGCCCGGCAGCGCGGTGATCGATGAGCGCGGCAGCTGGGCGGAGCGTCTGAGCCTTACGCTGCCGGTTGAGTCGCCGCTGCTGTGGAGCGCGGAGACGCCGAACCTCTATCGCCTGACGCTGACGCTTTGCGATGAAGAGGGTAACTGCGTGGAAGTTGAAGCCTGCGATGTCGGCTTCCGTCACGTGGAGATCCATCAGGGCTTATTGAAACTTAACGGCCAGCCGCTGCTGATCCGCGGCGTTAACCGCCACGAGCACCACCCGGAGCACGGCCAGGCGGTCGATGAAGCGACCATGCGGCGCGATATCGAGCTGATGAAACAGCATAACTTCAACACCGTGCGCTGCTCCCACTATCCTAACCACCCGCTCTGGTATCGCCTCTGCGATCGCTACGGTCTCTATGTGGTAGATGAGGCCAACATTGAAACGCATGGCATGGTGCCGATGAGCCGCCTGGCGGACGATCCGCGCTGGCTGCCAGCGATGAGCGAGCGCGTGACGCGCATGGTGCAGCGCGACCGCAACCATCCGTCGATCATCATCTGGTCGCTGGGCAATGAGTCCGGGCATGGCGCGAATCACGATGCGCTTTACCGCTGGCTGAAGAGCACCGATCCAACGCGCCCGGTACAGTACGAAGGGGGCGGGGCGAACACCGCAGCGACGGATATCATCTGCCCGATGTATGCCCGCGTCGACCAGGATCAACCTTTTCCGCAGGTACCGAAGTGGTCGATCAAAAAGTGGATCGGCCTGCCGGAGGAGACCCGGCCGCTGATCCTCTGTGAATATGCCCATGCGATGGGCAACAGCTTTGGCGGTTTCGCCAAATACTGGCAGGCGTTTCGCGCCGCGCCGCGTTTGCAGGGCGGCTTTGTCTGGGACTGGGTTGACCAGGCACTGACAAAAATTGGCGAAGACGGGCAGCCCTTCTGGGCCTACGGCGGTGATTTTGGCGATACGCCGAATGACCGGCAGTTCTGCATGAACGGGCTGGTTTTCCCGGATCGCACCCCGCACCCGGCGCTGTTCGAAGCGCAGCGCGCGCAGCAGTTTTTCCAGTTTTCTCTGCTCAGCGCTTCACCGCTGACCATGGAAGTGACCAGCGAATACCTGTTCCGCACCAGCGATAACGAAGTGCTGCGCTGGCGTGTCGAGCGCGACGGTGAGGTGCTGGCGCAGGGCGAAACCGCGCTGGTCATTGCGCCGCAGGGCAAGGTGCAGATTGCGCTGGATTTGCCGGAGCTGACCGCTGCGCCGGGCGAAGTGTGGCTTAACGTTGAGGTTTATCAGCGCGAGGCGACGGCCTGGTCTGCGGCCTGGCATCGCTGCGCCTGGGATCAGTGGCGCTTACCTGCACCACTCTATTTTGCGGCGCCTGCTGAACAGGGCGAGCGACCGACGCTCGAGGTCAGTAATGAAACTTACACCGTTACCCAGGGCAACCAGCGCTGGGCCTTCTGCCGCCAACGCGGAGATCTGGTGCAGTGGTGGCGCGACGGGCAGGAGACGCTGCTGACACCGGTGACCGACTGTTTTACCCGCGCGCCGCTCGATAACGATATCGGCATCAGTGAAGTGACGCGCATCGATCCCAATGCCTGGGTGGAGCGCTGGAAAGCGGCGGGAATGTACGATCTTCACGCCGAGATGTTGAGCTTTGAGGTGCAGGAGAGCGCACAACAGGTGACGCTGCGCACGATTCACCGCTGGATCGGTGCCGGGAAAAGCGCCTTTATCAGCGAGAAAACGTGGCGGATTGATAGGACCGGCGGGTTACAGGCCGATATTGAGGTGGTGGTGGCAAATGATATTCCGCCGCCGGCGCGCATCGGGCTGGTGTGCCAGCTTGCGGAGCGTCCGGCAGAGGTGAGCTGGCTCGGTCTTGGCCCCCATGAAAACTACCCGGACCGTAAACTCTCGGCCAGCCAAGGGCGCTGGACGCAGCCGCTGGCGGCGCTGCATACGCCTTATATTTTCCCCGGCGAAAATGGCCTGCGCTGCGACACCCGGCTGTTGCAGTGTGGCGCGCATCAGCTGGAGGGGCAGTTCCACTTCTCCCTCGGCTGCTACAGCGACACCCAACTGCGGGAGACGACGCACCACCATCTGCTGCGCGAAGAAGCGGGCTGCTGGCTGCATCTCGACGCCTTCCATATGGGCGTCGGCGGGGATGACTCCTGGAGCCCGAGCGTCTCGCCGGAGTTTATTTTGCAGCAGGAGCGGGTGCGTTACCGCTTGCGCTGGCAGCAGGCGTAGACGCCGGTTCCGCGCCGGGCATGTTGTTCCCGCACGACATCGGGTATCTTTACCGGTCTGTGGCTATAACATGCGCCGGTGGCGGTTCGCGTTGGGAAGGGGTGGATGAAGAAAAAAGAGTTCGTCACGCAGGATCTGCTCAGCAAAATTTACCAGAACAGTGCGCCAGGCCCGCGCAAACTCCCCCCGGAGCGGCAGCTGGCGCAGGAGTATGGCGTGTCGCGCTTCACCATCCGCCAGGCGCTGGAGAAGCTTGCCAGCATTGGTGTGGTCCGCATTGTGCAGGGATCCGGCATCTGGATTAATGAGCAGGCGCGCAACAACCCGCTGGTCTACAACTCAATCACCGAGAAGCGTTTCGATCAGATCCGCTTTCGCATGGTAAGCCTGCATAAGAAGCGGCCGAACCGCGATGAGCAGCAGATCTTTGGCCTGAGCGATGAGAGCTTTATCTGGCAGTTTTGCCGCCTGCGCTTTGTCGATGAGCAGGCGGTGCAGATTGAGATTTCCCGTATGCCGGTGGAGGGGTTTGCCGATCTCAATCAGCAGGTGATTGAGCGCTCACTGCAGCAGTATGTATTAAGCAAGGGGTATCAAATTTCCCATCTGCTCACCACCTACCGCGCGGTGAACGTCAGCCGCGAGCAGGCCGCGCTGCTCGGCTGTAAAAAGGGCAGCCCGGCGATGCACATCAGCAACCGCGGCATTCTTGAGGGCGGCCAGGTCTACGAGATCAGCGACATTATCGATATCAACTACAGCTGTACCTATGTCATCCCGCATAACCGCGAAAACCTGACCTTCCGCCAGGGCGGCGGCTGAATTACGGCGTGTGCATGGTGCCGTCGGTGAGGCGGCTCTGCGTCCACTCATGGGGGCGGTAAGTGACGGGCCAGGCGCGCGCCTCCTCTTCATTAAACCCAACGCCGATGCCCGGTTTTTCCGGCGCATAGACAAAGCCTGCTTTCACCTGCGGCGCGCCGGGGAAAACCGCATCCGTGGTGGCGGAGCGCGGGATATACTCCTGAATCGCGGCGTTATGCAGATGGATATTGAGATGGGTATTGACCGCTACCGCGATGGGCGTCATATCGCCCGGGCCGTGCCAGGCCAGGCGCACGCCGAAGGCCTGACAGAGCACCGCCAGCTTCAGCGCCGGGGTGATGCCGCCAAGCTGCGAGATATGGCAGCGGATAAAGTCGATGCGGCGGTTCACAATCAGATCGTGCCACTCCGCCGGGTTGTTAAACAGCTCACCCATCGCCAGCGGCGCGCTGCTGTGCTGGCGCACCTGATCGAGCCAGCCGCTCTGCGCGGGCGGCAGAATATCTTCAATAAAGTAGGGCTGCCAGGATTCCAGCTGCTTCGCCAGTTGCACCGCCTGCTGTGGGAAGAGGCGCTCATGCACGTCATGCAGAATATGCAGGCTGTCGCCATACTTCTCGCGCAGCGCTTTAAACATGGAGACGGTGTTGCGCATATACTCCTGCTGGTCAAAATAGGCGCCCGGCGTCGGGTTGTCCGGCGTTTGCAGCTGCGAAGGCGTACCGCCGTAAAAACCGAGCTGACAGCGCACATGGCGATACCCCTGCGCCACAAGCTTATCGACCGAGACGAAGAGTTCGTCGAGGGTTTCACCGCTGGCGTGGCTGTAGGCGGCGATGGCATCGCGGGACTTCCCACCCAACAGCTGATAGAGCGGCATTCCGGCGAGCTGGCCTTTGATATCCCACAGTGCCATATCAACACCGGAGATGGCGTTGTTAAGGATCGGGCCGTTACGCCAGTAGGCGTTGACGCTCATCATCTGCCACAGATCTTCAATGTTATTGGCATCGCGACCAATCAGCAGCGGCTTCAGGTACTCATCCACCACCGTTTTGACCGCCAGCGGGCGCTGCTGAAAGGTCGCACAGCCGTGGCCGATGACACCTTTATCGGTTGTTACCCGCACGACGACCAGGTTATGCCTGTCGGGACGGGTAATAAAACAGTCGATATTCTGGATAAGCGTTGGCGTCACGGGAACTCCTTTACAGCGAAATATAAGCGGGGAATGGCCACTATCTTCACCCTAATTTCGCCGCGAGGTAAATGCTTTTTTCGAATAAATATTTTGGTCAGCTTTCCCCTCTTAATGTAATTAAAAACCAGACCAATTTGCGCTTTGTTGCGTTAATGAATGCTTGATAGCAGCAAAGTGTGACGGATTTCATATTTTATTGGTTTGTTTTGCTTCCGGCATTTCTCTACCCTTGGTAGCAACGACGAAAACAACAACGCATCCGGCAGGAGTTTTTATGGGCACGCAAGAAGCCATCACCAATATTATTCGCCTGGTGGGCGGGCGGGATAATATTCATAACGTCTGGCACTGTATGACGCGCCTGCGCTTCTCGCTGGTGGATGACAATAAAGTGGAGCAGGCGGAGATTAAAAAAGTGCCCGGCGTGCTGGGCGCGCAGTTGCAAAGCGACCAGTTCCAGATCGTGATTGGCCCGCAGGTCAACAGCTGGTACGAGCAACTTCTCGCCGCCCTCGGCAACGCGCCGGCAGCACCGGCTGCGAAAGAGAAGGGGCGCAAAAGTCTGGTGTCGCTGTTTATGGATACGGTCTCCGGCGTCTTTGGGCCGATTGTGCCCGCCATTGCCGGGGCGGGGATGATCAAAGGGCTGTTGGCCGGGCTGATTGCCCTCAACGTCATCTCGGCGAAAAGCGATACGGTGATCGTCATCGATCTGATTGCCAGCGGCGTCTTCTACTTCCTGCCCTTTTTCCTCGCGGTCTCGGCGGCAAAAATATTCAAGACCAATGAATATTTGGCGGCAGCGGTCGCAGCCTGCCTGATGTACCCCTCGCTTATCGAGGCGGCGAAAGCGCTGGCGGCGCATCAGGAGGGGGCAGTCAGCGCCTTCTGGCTGCTTAACGCCATCCCGGTTTCCGTCTTTAACTACTCGGCAAGCGTGATCCCGGTGATCTTCTCGGTGCTGGCGCTCAGCTATATCCATCGCTGGGTGGACAGCATTATGCCGGAGGTGCTGAAGACCGTCTTTACGCCAACATTGACGCTGTTCCTCGGTGCGCTGGCAGCGCTGGTGGTGATTGGCCCCATCGGCATCTGGCTCGGCAAAGGGCTGGCGCTGTTTATTGAAGGGCTGTTCAGTATTTCGGCAAGTTTCGCCGGGCTGGTGGTGGGGGCGATTCGCCCGGTGGCGATCCTCACCGGCATGCACCACGCCATGACGCCGATTGCGTTGCAAAACTTCAGCGATCGCGGGTATGACATGCTGATGCCGATGATGTTTATGGCCAATATGGCAATTGCCGGTTCAACCTTTGCCATCTGGCGCTTGAGTAAAGATCGCCAGGAGAAGAGCGTCAGCTTGTCGGCGGCCATTTCAGCGCTGCTCGGCATTACCGAACCGGCCTTGTTTGGTGTCTTAACGCGCTACAAAAAAGCCTTTATTGCCGCCACCGTTGCCAGCTCGCTGGCCTCGGCGTTTATCGCCTTCTTCGGCGTGCGGCTCTACGGCTATATTTTGTCGAGCATCTTCAGCCTGCCAGCCTACATTGGCCCCTACTTTATCTTTGCGCTCTCCGGCGTGGCGATTGCGCTGGTGCTCTCCTTTGCGCTCACCACGCTGCTGCTGGCGAAAGAGGCGAAACAGTAGCTTAACGTCGGTGCGCCAGGCGGCGCACCAGCCTCTCTCCTGCCATCTGCACGCCCTGCACCAGCACCACCAGAATCACCACCGTCCCGACCATCACCTGGTCGTTAAAGCGTTGATAACCATAACGGATAGCAAGATCGCCCAACCCGCCGCCGCCAATAACTCCTGCCATCGATGAGAAACCAATCAGCATCACCACCGTCAGCGTAATGCTCGCCAGCAGCGAGGGGAGCGCTTCGGACAGCAGCGCTTTGCCAATCACATGCCACAGATTGCCGCCCATCGAGAGGATCGCTTCGATACGGCCATACTCCACCTCATCAAGGGCGTTTTCCGTTAAGCGCGCAAAGAAGGGAAAGGCACCAATGGTGATTGGCACAATCGCCGCCGTGCTGCCTAGCGTGGTGCCAATCAACAGGCGGGTGAAGGGGATCAGCGCAATCAGCAGCACAATAAAGGGCAGCGAGCGGCCGACATTGACGATGCTGCCGAGTACGGCATTCAGCGTCGGCATCGGTGCCAGGCCATTGCGGCGGGAGATAAATAACAGCACGCCAAGCGGCAGGCCAATCAGCACCGTAAAGAGCGCCGCCAGCCCGACCATATAGAGCGTCTCTAGCGTGCCGTTCACTAGCAGCGGCCAGAGTTCGTCCCAACTCATGCCACCACGCATAATGGCCTCCCGTTAAAACCGTGGCGGGCAAGAAACGCCTGCTCGCTTTGCGGATCGTGTAACAGCGACTGGCGCAGTTTCGACCGTGGTGTCATCAGCAGATCGGCGATTTTGCCATCCTCAACCAGCTCGCCATCCTCCAGCAGCGCCGCGTGATCGCAGAGGGTTTTCACCACCTCCAGCTCATGGGTGATCAGCACAATCGTCAGATTGAGCTTCTGGTTGATATCCGCCAGCAGCGACAGCACCGAGGCGGTGGTTTGCGGATCGAGGGCGCTGGTCGCTTCATCGCACAGCAGCACCTGCGGCCGGGTAGCCAGCGCGCGGGCGATGCCGACGCGCTGTTTCTGCCCGCCGGAAAGCTGCGAGGGGTAAGCGTGCGCTTTATCGCTCAACCCCACCAGCCACAGCAGTTCCTCAATGCGTGACTGGCGCTGCGTTTTCGGCACGCCGGCAATCTCCAGCGGCACGGCGATGTTTTGCGCCACCGTGCGGGCATGAAGAAGGTTGAAGTGCTGGAAAATCATGCCGGTACGCAGGCGGTGCGCGCGCAGCCCGGCGTTATCAAGCCGGGTGATGTCGCAGCCGTCGACGATAATGCGGCCCGCCGTGGGCCGCTCCAGCAGATTAAGGCAGCGGATCAGCGTGCTTTTTCCCGCACCGCTGCGCCCAAGGATGCCGTAGATCGCCCCCTTCGGTACGTGCAGCGAGAGATCCTTTAATGCCGGTCGGCCTGTTCCGGCATAGATTTTACTCAGCCCTTCGATGGCAATCATGACTGCGGCGCGACCGGGATCACCGAACCGTGATAACGCTTGCGAATAAACTCGGCCACCTGCGGTGAGGTGAGATCTTTCGCCAGCGCGTTGATGCGCGGATCGTTGGCAAGCTGTGGCGTGGTGACCAGAATATTGGCGTAGGGGTTATGATCCGCACTCTCCAGCCCCAGCGCATCTTTTGCCGGCGTTAGCCCCGCTTCCAGCGCATAGTTGCCGTTGATCACTGCCAAATCGACATCATCCAGCGAGCGCGGGATCTGCGGTGATTCGATCTCAAGGATCTTCAGGTGCTTCGGGTTTTCAGCGATGTTTTTCGGCGTCGCCTGGGTGGTGGCCGGATCGGTAAATTTAGCGTCGAGTTTTATCAACCCCTGGCTTTGCAGCAGAAACAGCGCACGGCTGAGGTTGGTGGGGTTATTGGGCACGGCAACGGTGGCGTTATCCGGCAGCGAGGTAAAGTTTTTGTATTTGCGCGAGTAGATGCCCAGCGGCTCAATATGCACCGTTGCCGCCACGGCAAACGGCTTGCCAAGTACCTTCTCCTGATCTTTCAGGTAGGGCAGGTGCTGGAAGTAGTTGGCGTCGACGTCGCCATTTGCCAGCAGTTCGTTGGCATTCGCGCCGTTGCTCAGCTCCACCACTTGCAGATCGAGTTTCGGATCGAGGGTTTTGATGTAGTTAAGGATCTCGGCGTGCGGTACCGGGTCGGCGGCGACACGTAAGGGCGTGGCCTGGGCGGCGAAGCCCGCCAGCGAGAGAGACAGCGCGGCACCTGCCAGCGTCAATGCGACATATTTCATGGTCTTTTCCTTGTAGTTAGCGTCAGGCGATCAGCTGTTCTGTGCGGCTGCGCAGCACATCGCGGTAGTAGCGTTCCGCCACGTCCGGGTGGGATCGCAGGCGGCCTTTCAGGTAGTTCCAGCCCACATCACGCAGAAGCGGGTTGAGCGGATCGCTCTCCGGCCCGCGCGCCTCCTCTGCCAGATGAGGGGGAAGGGTATAGAGCGGCACATTGGCTTCCAGCTGCGCGCCGAGGAAAAAGGCGATGGAGAGGCGCTCGCGATCCGCTGGAGGGGAAACCACCCGGTGCACGGTAGCGCGCAGATAGCCGTTGGTCGCCAGCTCCAGCAGTTCGCCGATATTGACCACAAAACTGCCCGCCCGCGGCGCTGCGTCGATCCAGCGATCGGGTGCGACCTCGACCTGTAACCCTTTTTGCTCATCCTGCAGCAGGAAACTGAGGAAACCGGAATCTTTATGCGCCCCGACGCCCTGCGCGCTCTGTGTGGCGTGCTGGCCGGGATAGCGGATCAGTTTGATGTGCTCGTTAGGCTTGCTGCCATACAGCGCGTCGAACGCATCGGCGGGAAGTTGTAGCGCTTCGGCAAAGGCGCGCAGCAGGCGCAGCGCCATCGATGTCATGGCGCGTTGCCAGTCGAGCAGGGCCGGCTTCAGCGTCGGTAAGGCGTCTGGCCATAAATTTGGCCCCTGTAACCGCCGCCAGCGCGGATCGCTGTCGCTCAGTAACAGCGCCGGGCGCTCGGCGCCGATATCGAACTGTTCACGCCAGTCTGGCTGGCCGCGTGTGATCTCCGATGCGGCGCGGTTATAGCCGCGAAAGTGGGGCGAGTGGATCATCGCTACCTGCTCTTTTTGCGCCTCGGTGAGGGCGAAAAAGCGGCGCGCTTCACGCTGCACGGCATTCTGTAAAGCGTCATCGACGCCGTGGTTAATCAGGTAGAAAAAGCCGATGTCGCGCGCGGCGTGGCGCAGGTCGGCGAGGAAGGCATCGCGTTCAGCGCTGCTGGTATAACGGGCGAGATCGAGAACCGGTAAGGTGGCTGCGTTCACTGTTTTCTCCGCAAATAGTCGATAAAGGGGGATGTGTCAGGTTCAGGGTTGGGCGGCAACAACAACGCATGATCGTCTCCTGTTAGCGGGTTTAACTCAGCTTGCCTCAGGCGAGAAAAATGAACCAATAACCTTCTTTTCTAATTTATGACCGCGCAGGATCATGTGCTTTTGCGAAAAACGCATAACGCGCGCTGCTTGAAATGGCGACACATCTCCGATAGACTTTTGTTATGTTATAACAAAACAGATGAGTAAATTATGCGACCTGATATCCATCCCCATTACCGCACCGTGGTGTTTCACGACACCAGCGCCAACGAATACTTCAAAGTGGGTTCGACCATCCGAACGGATCGGGAAATTGAGCTTGAAGGGGTGAAATATCCCTATATCACCATTGAGGTCTCGTCTGCGTCGCACCCTTACTACACCGGTAAGCAGAAAGTGATCTCCAGTGAAGGCAGCGCGGCGCGGTTCCAGCAGCGCTATGGCCGGTTCTTTAACGATAAGAAGGCGTAAACTATGCAGGTACTCAATTCATTGCGCAGCGCAAAACAACGCCACCCTGACTGCCAGATTGTCCGGCGCAAGGGGCGTATCTATGTGATTTGCAAATCGAACCCGCGCTTTAAAGCGGTGCAGGGTAAGAAGAAGAGACGTTAAGCGCGAAGCGATGCCAGCGAAGCGCGCTGCTTGCCGTCGGGAGTAAAGTTATCGGCGGCAAGCCAGCGTTGCAGCGCCTGGTCAACGGCGGGCCACTCGCCATCAATAATCGAAAACCAGTCCGTATCGCGGTTATGCCCTTTACGCACCATCGCCTGGCGAAAGCGCCCCTCAAACTGAAAACCTAACCGCAGTGCCGCCTGGCGTGACGGTTCATTCAGGCTGTGGCACTTCCACTCATAGCGGCGATAGCCGAGCGTGCTAAAGGCATAACGCATTAACAGCCAGTGCGCTTCCGTCGACGCAGGCGTGCGGCTGAGCAGCGGCGAAAAATGCACGTGTCCTACCTCCATCACCCCATTCTCCGTATCAATACGCATCAGCGCCAGGCTGCCGACTGGTTTGCCGGTGCGCAGATCGATCACCGCAAAATGGATGGGATCGCGCAGCGCACAGTTGCTCTCAACCCAGTGAAGATACTCCGCTTCGTTTTGTTCCGGCTCGCGGGTGAGCCAGGTCCAGCTTCGGTTATCCGGCGCCTGCTGGTGCGCCTGAAACAGCGCGGCAGCATGATCGACGTTAAGCGGTTCAAGGCGGCAGAAACGGCCTTCAAAAGTGAGACGTTGCGGAAAAGGGCGGGGCTGCCAGTCGGGCAGGGCCTCGCCGACAGGTTGTTGATATTGATTCAGCTGAGTCATCGTTTCTCCTTGAGAAGGCGGGTGGCGGTCGGTTTTTATCAGACCACAAATCGCAAAGGAGAGATATTCCTGAAAAAGAGGGAGGAAAGGAGCGTGCCGCGCTGTTACGCGCGGCAGCGTGCCTGCTTAACCGGCAGAGTGCTGAGCCACAGACGCAGTGGGTTGCGCAGAGGCCGGGCGGGTGAGGGTATAAATGTCATAAAACGACAGCTCGCCCTTACGCGTAATCATCTTTTCCAGCTGGGATTTCTCTTCAGCGCTGACTTTCGGCGACTGCATAATGGCGTCGATCAGGCTTTGCGGCACAAAGCGGGTGTTATACCACTCGCCGTTGTAGCAGACGCGGAAGTCGAGCACGTCGATATCTTCAAAGCGATAACGCGGATAAACATCAAAGAAGAAGAAACCGTTCAGGACGATGAAAAGCACCACCAGCAGCCAGACGGAGCCGATAAGGGTGTCGGACAGCAGCATCACCGCCAGGGTCGCAAAGAAGGCGAGATACATGCCGATAAACAGACCCGGATGGTTGCGAATAAAACTGATGCTGAAGCGCGGTCGGTTGTCCCGTTTCTCGCGCTGGTTGATCTCTTCAATCGTTTCGGTGAGCAGCCGCTGTATTTCTGTCATCTTGGGCCTTTATTGATACTGATTTGCAGGTGGACACGCTATTTTAAGTTGCCGTCCAGTGTGAAAAAAGTAACAGTTTTGCCACAAAAAAAGATAACAGTTACTAAACGGTTGCTTCGGTCAGATGTTTGATAATACGTGCCGGGTTGCCGCCGACGACCACATTGGCAGGTACATCTTTCACCACCACCGCGCCGGAGGCAATCACTGCATTATCGCCGATGGTAACGCCCGGATTAATCACCGCGCGTCCGCCAATCCACACATTGTGACCAATCGTGACCGGCTTACCATATTCCACGCCGCTGTTTCGCTCGACAGCATCAAGCGGGTGCGTCGCCGTATAGATATGAACGCCCGGGGCCAGCATGCAGTTATCGCCAATATGAATCGGGCAGACATCCAGCATTACGCAATCGAAATTAGCGTAAAAGCTTTCGCCAAGAAAAATATTGTAACCGTAGTCGCAGCGGAAAGTGGGCTCGATATAAGCCCCTTCGCTCTGCCCGAGCAGATCGGCAAGAATCGCTTTACGTTCTGCTTTTTCATCGGGGCTGGAGTGATTGTAACGGTGCAGCAGCTGCCGCGCGCGCAGCCGATCGGCGCGCAGAGTGTCGTCGCCCGCCCGGTAGGGAAGACCGGCGATCATTTTCTGTTTTTCATCATTCATTTTTTAGAGTGTACCTGGTACGGAGGTTGAACGATTGACTGTGGCAGAAATAACATCTCTTAACATTGAGAAGAATTAGCGAACAAATTTCCACACCGACGAGGGGATTTTGTCATAAAGCTTATTCATGGTCAGTTCAGCCAGACGATGATCGGCCGCTGAATAAAACACCGTAAGCTCATCGTCGGTCAGTTCGTATTTATTTTTTTCAATAACGCGTTCGAGCGTATCAATTGATTGGCAGCGCCTTAAACGCATCAAATAATCAATTTTTGTTAATGGTTTTTCGGACATGTCTTCACCTTAGTGTTGAAAAATTAACAAGAGTGACTTACTGGATTAGCCTTGCTTACATTGTCGAAACTGCGAAACAGCTTACCGCCTGTTTTACGCCATTTCTGTAAGTCGTGTGTATTAATACCGTAACTGCTGAACAACATAAACGTGTCATCAAGGTATTCGTCGATCAATTCAATCAGTTTATTATCTTTGTCGTGCTTAATTTTATAATTCAGCGCGAAGGTTGCAATATGCTCAATCAGCTCATTTAACTGCAGGTTGATGGCTGATGTGGGATCGTTAACCCATCCATGATGGCTCTCTTCCAGATTGGCGAGGCACTCCTGGTGCAACGATTCGCAGAGAAATTTAAGCTGCGCAATATCATGCCTTTTCGGCGAGTATTCGTCCATAACGCATCCCCTTCTGAGTGGTAATTTTTTTACTAACCAAAGGCTGATTCAGGATGGGAACTTCTGCTCTGACCAGAGACATATGCTGATTTATGTTCGTTGATATAACTATAAGCCACTATGAATAGGATTTCATTGAGCTATCACGAAAAATTACAAATAATATCTTTTCCTGCGGAAAAAGCGGCGCGGCACAGAGAAAAGTAGCGATGCGAATCGTCTCATCAGGCTAAGTAAGTCAGCGGACTGCCTTACAATTCATTAAGTTAGCATGAGTCCGATTATTCCGCTTATAAGAATATTTTTCTGCCAGGATTTTTCTGACTTAAAGTAATATTAAGAGAAATTAAGATTATTACTGGAAAATATAGCACATTCGCAAATACACAGTGATTATATGCCTTAATGCTAACGCATAAATTAATCAGTTAAACAATAACGTATTTAATGATCCGATGAGTTGGAAAGCACAACGATGTAAAAAAGAAAAAGGCCGCTATGCGCGGCCTTTTCTTATATCAGCAGAGAGGATCAGTGCTGTTCAACCTTGTGGCTGTGTTCAACATCGTCGTTGCGGCGGCTGAAGCGGCGGCGAACCACCACAAAGAATACCGGAACAAAGAAGATGGCCAGCACGGTCGCGGTGATCATCCCGCCCATTACGCCGGTACCGACGGCGTTCTGCGCGCCGGAGCCCGCACCGGTACTGATAACCAGCGGCAGTACCCCAAGGATAAACGCCAGCGAGGTCATCAGAATCGGACGCAGACGCATACGGACCGCCTCAAGCGTCGCTTCAATCAGCCCTTTGCCCTCTTTATCCATCAGATCTTTGGCGAATTCGACGATAAGTATCGCGTTCTTCGCCGACAAGCCAATGGTTGTCAGCAGGCCCACCTGGAAGTAAACGTCGTTGCCAAGACCGCGGAACGTCGCCGCGAGCAGGGCACCGATAACGCCAAGCGGAACCACCAGCATCACCGAGAACGGAATCGACCAGCTCTCATAGAGCGCCGCCAGACAGAGGAAGACGACGATAAGCGAAATGGCGTACAGCGCCGGTGCCTGGTTGCCGGAGAGGCGTTCCTGATAGGACATGCCGGTCCAGTCAAACCCGATGCCGGTTGGCAATTTACTTGCCAGCTGCTCCATCAGATCCATCGCTTCACCGGTACTGCGGCCCGGTGCAGCCTGGCCCAGCAGTTCCATTGACGGCAGACCGTTGTAACGCTCCAGACGCGGTGAGCCATACTCCCAGTGAGTAGTGGAGAACGCGGAGAAGGGCACCATCTGACCATCCGTTGCGCGCACATACCAGTTGCCAATATCGTTTGGCAGCATGCGGTATTGCGCCTGCGACATAACGTAAACCTTCTTCACACGACCGCGGTCGATAAAGTCGTTCACGTAGCTGCCGCCCCAGGCTGCGCCCAGCGTGGTGTTGATGTCGCTAATCGACACGCCCAGCGCCTGCGCTTTCTCCTGATCGATATCGATCTTGAACTGCGGCGTATCTTCCAGACCGTTCGGACGCACACCCACCAGCAGATCCGGATGCTGCGCAATCTCGCCAAACAGCTGGTTACGCGCCTGCGTTAACTTATCGTGACCGAGGTTAGCCTGGTCAATCAGCTGGAAGTCGAAGCCGGTCGCGGTACCCAGTTCAACAATTGCCGGCAGGTTAAAGGCGAAGACCATCGCATCTTTAATCTGCGAGAAGTGCGCGCTGGCACGACCTGCAATCGCCGGCACTTTGTTCTCCTCACCCGCACGCTCATCCCAGTTTTTCAGGGAGACGAACGCCAGGCCGGTGTTCTGCCCGCGGCCCGAGAAGCCGAAGCCGTTAACGGTAAAGACCGAGTTAACGTTGGCTTTCTCATTCTCCAGGTAGTATTTCGTCACTTCGTCCAGCACCTTCTGCGTACGCTCTTGCGTCGCGCCGGCAGGCAACTGGGCCATGGTCAGAAACACGCCCTGGTCTTCATCAGGCAGGAACGAACTCGGCAGACGGACAAACAGCACCGCCATGCCTGCAACGATAACAATATAGAGCAGCAGATAACGACCGGTGCTGCGCAGGATATTGCCCACGCTGTCGGTGTAGTGGTGCGTGCTCTTATCGAACATGCGGTTAAACCAGCCGAAGAAGCCTTTTTTATGCTCGCCGTGATCGCCTTTGGCGACCGGTTTCAGCATGGTGGCACAGAGTGCCGGCGTCAGGATCAACGCTACAATCACCGACAGCACCATCGCGGAAACAATGGTAATGGAGAACTGACGATAGATTGCGCCGGTAGAGCCGCCGAAGAAGGCCATCGGAATAAATACCGCCGACAGCACCAGCGCAATACCGACCAGCGCGCCCTGAATCTGATCCATCGAACGCCGGGTTGCCTCTTTTGGCGGCAGACCCTCTTCCATCATCACACGTTCGACGTTCTCCACCACCACGATGGCATCATCCACCAACAGGCCTATCGCCAGCACCATACCAAACATGGTGAGGGTGTTTATCGAGTAGCCGAAGGCGTTAAGAATGGCGAAGGTACCCAGCAGCACCACCGGCACCGCAATGGTCGGGATCAGCGTCGCGCGGAAGTTCTGTAGGAACAGATACATGACCAGGAAGACCAGTACGATCGCTTCAACCAGCGTTTTAACCACTTCGTTAATGGAGATCTTAACGAACGGGGTGGTGTCGTACGGGTAAACCACTTTCAGGCCGTGCGGGAAGAAAGGTTCGAGACCGGCAATGGTCGCGCGTACCGCTTCTGCGGTATCCAGTGCGTTAGCACCGGTCGCCAGTTTAATGCCCAGACCCGCCGCCGGTTGACCGTTGTAGCGTGCGACAACGTCGTAGCTTTCGCCGCCCAGTTCAATCTTCGCTACGTCGCGCAGGCGAACCTGCGAACCATCGCTGTTCACTTTCAGCAGAATTTTGCCAAACTCGTCGGTCGAGGTGAGACGGGTCTGCGCGATGATCGAGGCGTTCAGCTGCTGCCCTTTCACCGGCGGCGTACCGCCCAACTGCCCGGCCGCGACCTGGGCGTTCTGCGCTTTAATAGCCGTGATCACGTCGACTGGCGTCAGCTGGAAGTTATTGAGCTTGTTCGGATCCATCCAGATACGCATCGCATACTGCGCACCGAACAGCTGAACGTCACCCACGCCGGTGGTACGGCTGACCGGATCTTTAATGGTCGCGCCCACATAGTCGGCAATATCTTCCTGCTTCATTGAGCCGTCGGTACTGATCATACCGAGCACCATCAGGAAGCTACTGGAAGATTTCTCAACGCTCACGCCCTGTTGCTGCACTTCCTGCGGCAGAAGCGGCATCGCCAGCTGCAGTTTGTTCTGCACCTGAACCTGCGCGATATCCGCATCAGTACCGGAATCAAAGGTGATGGTGATCTGGACCGTACCAGAGGAGTCACTGGTGGAGGACATATAAAGGAGGTTATCGATACCGTTCATGTTCTGTTCGATAACCTGCGTTACGGTGTCCTGCACCGTTTTCGCATCAGCACCTGGATAAGAAGCGGTGATCTGAACCGCAGGTGGCGCAATCGTTGGATACTGCGCCACCGGCAATTTGAGGATCGATAGCGCCCCCGCCAGCATGATGATAATCGCGATAACCCACGCAAATATGGGGCGATCGATAAAAAACTTAGCCATGTCTTAACGGCTCCTGTTTAAGTTAAGACTTCGGTTGCTCTGACTGGCCGTTGGCCTGGGCTTGCTCTTTCTTGTCAGATGTCACTTCCTGGGCCTTGACCTGCACGCCAGGTTTGACTTTTTGTAACCCTTCGATGATCACGCGATCGCCGCTTTTCAGGCCATCGGTAACCAGCCACTTGTCGCCAATGGCCTGGGTCGCGGTGATATTGCGGATTTCAACTTTGTCGCCTTCACCTACCACCATCGCCGTTGCGTCACCGCGCGGCGTACGGGTCACACCCTGTTGCGGAACCAGCAGGGCGTTCGGGTTAACCCCTTCTTCCAGCTTGGCGCGCACGAACATGCCCGGCAGCAGCGTGTGGTCCGGGTTCGGGAACACGGCGCGCAGGGTGATTGAACCGGTGGTCTGATCGACGGTTACGCCAGAGAACTCAAGGGTACCGGACTGGTCATACTTCATGCCGTCGTTGGTCACCAGCTCCACTTTCGCTTTGCCGTTATCCTGCTTCAGCGAACCGTTAGCCATTTCCTGCTTGAGGCGCAGGAAATCGTTGCTGGACTGGGTGACATCGACGTAGATCGGGTCAAGCTGCTGCACGGTGGTCAGCGCAGTGGTCTGCCCGCTCTGCACCAGCGCACCTTCGGTAACGGTAGAGGTACCGGTGCGGCCGCTAATTGGGGAGGTAACTTTGGTGTAAGCCAGGTTGATGCGCGCATTCTCGACCGCAGCTTTCGCGGCGATAACCGAGGCGTTTGCCTGCTGCGCGTCTGCCTGCGCCGTATCATAATCCTGTTGGCTGATGTACCTGGTGCCCAACAGTTTCTTATAACGGTTCAGGGTCATCTGCGCGATATTCGCCGCTGCCTGCGCTTTGGCTAAATCACCTTTCGCACTGTCGTAGGCGGCCTGATAGGTCGCCGGATCAATTTGATAGAGCGAGACACCCGCTTCGACGTCACTGCCTTCGGTAAAGTTGCGCTTCAAAATAATGCCGCTAACCTGCGGACGGACTTCAGCAATGCGATATGCAGTGGTGCGACCCGGCAGCTCGGTGGTGATCTGCAGAGGTGCCGCTTTCACTGTTACCACGCCGACTTCCGGCGCCTGGCCGGCTCCCTGCTGCTGCTGCGCAGGTTTATCGTCACATCCTGTAAGCGCTAAGCTGCCCGAAAGCATCAGAACGACCGCCAGAGGCGTTAGCCCTCTGTTTATGTTCATAAGTAAACCTCGAGTGTCCGATTTCAAATTGATCAATGGATCAAAGGCCCAAAAACCCATTGCTGCGTTTATATTATGGTCGTGCTATGGTACAAACATTCACAAATGTATGTAAATCTGACTCCTGTAAATTCACCGACATATGGCACGAAAAACCAAACAACAGGCGCTTGAGACGCGACAACACATTCTTGATGTCGCCATGCGGCTGTTTTCCCGGCAGGGCGTTTCATCAACTTCGCTGGCTGAAATTGCGCAGGCGGCAGGAGTAACTCGCGGCGCGATTTACTGGCATTTCAAAAACAAGTCAGATTTGTTTAGTGAAATTTGGGAACTGTCGGAATCCAGTATTGGAGATCTTGAAACTGAGTATCGGGCAAAATTCCCTGGCGATCCACTCTCAGTATTAAGAGAAATATTGGTTTATATCCTTGAAGCCACCGTTGTTGAAGAGCGGCGTCGGCTGATGATGGAGATCATCTTCCATAAATGCGAGTTTGTTGGCGAAATGGCGGTGGTGCAGGAGGCGCAGCGCGATTTATGTCTGGAAAGTTATGACCGCATCGAAACGACGCTCACCGAATGCATTCAGGCGAAATTATTGCCCGCCAATCTTTTAACCCGCCGTGTTGCGGTGCTGATGCGCGCCTATGTCTCCGGAATTATGGAAAACTGGCTATTTGCGCCGCAATCTTTCGATCTGAAAAAAGAGGCGCGCGCTTACGTCGCCATCCTGCTGGAGATGTGCCAGTTCTGCCCGACGCTGCGCGACGACACGCCGGCTCTCAAGGCATAAGCAGGCCGCCAGGATTTCTCCTGGAGGCCGCTCACTCTTCTAGGTAGTTGTCTGCACGCGTGATATTCTTCGCGCGTGGCCACTCCGGCCGCTTTCCCGAACAGACAACGATCGCTCAAATTATGTTGCACACCAATCGCACACCTAACCCGTTCGCAGCATTTGCCGCCGCACTGTTTCTTATTTTTATCAGCTTCTCAAGCCTGGCGGCGTCCGCACAGAGCGGAAGTGATTTGCCTTCGCGCAGCGAAGTGCAGAATCAGCTCGACGCACTCAATAAACAAAAAGATCACTCCGCGCAGGAGAAGCTGGTTATTCAGGATCTCAATGAGACTCTTGATACGCTGGATAAAATCGACCGCGTCAAGCAGGAGACCGCGCTGCTGAAGCAGAAAGTGGCGCAGGCGCCGGAACAGCTGCGTCAGGCTACCGATGCTCTCAACGCGCTTAATGATAAAGACAGCGATGAGGAGACGCGCAAAACCCTTGCCACGCTCTCGCTTCGTCAACTGGAGTCCCGCGTTTCGCAACTGCTTGAAGATCTGCAAACCGCGCAGAACGATCTCTCCAACTACAACAGCCAACTGGTGTCGCTGCAGACGCAGCCGGAGCGCGTGCAGAACGCCATGTATAGCGCCTCGCAGCAGTTGCAGCAGATCCGCAACCGTCTGAACGGCACGCTCGCCGGCGAAGGGGCGTTGCGCCCGACGCAGCAAACGCTGTTACAGGCTCAGCAAACCCTGCTCAATGCGCAGATTGAACAGCTGCGCAAAAGCCTCGAAGGCAATACCACTTTGCAGGATACGCTGCAGAAGCAGCGGGATTATGTCACCGCAAACAGTAACCGCCTCGAACACCAGCTCCAGTTATTGCAGGAAGCGGTTAACAGCAAACGCCTGACGCTGACCGAGAAGACGGCGCAGGAGGCGGTGACGCCGGATGATACCGCGCGCATTCAGGCGAACCCGCTGGTGAGCCAGGAGCTGGAGATTAACCACCAGTTGAGCCAGAAGCTGATTGAAGCCACCGAAAGCGGCAACGCGCTGGTGCAGCAGAATATCAAAGTGAAGAACTGGCTCGACCGCGCCCTGCAATCCGAGCGCAATATTAAAGAACAAATTTCGGTGCTGAAGGGGAGCCTGCTGCTGTCGCGCATCCTCTATCAGCAACAACAAACGCTGCCCTCAGCCGATGAGCTTGAGGATATGACCAACCGCATTGCGGATCTGCGTCTGGAGCAGTTCGACATCAACCAGAAGCGTGACGCGCTGTTCCAGAACGAGAACTTCGTCGCCAAACTGGAAGAGGGCCACCAGAGCGAAGTCAACGACGAAGTACACGACGCGCTGCTGCAGGTGGTCGATATGCGCCGTGAGCTGCTCGATCAACTGAACAAGCAGCTCGGCAATCAGTTGATGATGGCCATTAACCTGCAGGTCAATCAGCAGCAGTTGATGAGCGTGTCGAAAAGCCTGCAGGAGATCCTGACTCAGCAAATCTTCTGGGTGAACAGCAACAAGCCGATGGACTGGGAGTGGTTCAAAGCCTTCCCGCAAACGCTGCGCGATGAGGTCAAAGGCACCCACATCACCGTCAACTGGGAAAAAGCGCTGCCGGCGGTGGCGATCGCGTTTCTCGCCGGGCTGCCGCTGCTGCTGATTGCCGGGCTGATCCGCTGGCGTCTGCGCTGGCTGAAAAACTACCAGGTCAAGCTGGCAGAGCAGGTCGGGCAGCTACGCAGCGACAGCCAGCTACATACGCCAAAAGCGATCCTCATCGATCTGATCCGCGCCTTGCCGATCTGCCTGCTTATCCTGGCGGCGGGGCTGATTCTGCTGACCATGCAGCTCAACATCAGCGAGCTGCTGTGGGCGTTCAGTAAGAAGCTGGCGCTCTTCTGGCTGGTCTTTGGCCTGTGCTGGAAAGTGCTGGAAAAAGAGGGCGTCGCCGTTAATCACTTTGGCATGCCGGCGCAACTGACCAGCCACTGGCGGCGGCAGATTGTGCGCATCAGCCTCGCGCTGCTGCCGCTCCACTTCTGGTCAGTGGTTGCGGAGCTGTCGCCGCTGCATCTGATGGATGATGTGCTCGGGCAGTTTGTTATTCTGCTGAACCTGCTGGTGATCACCGCGCTGGTGTGGCCGATGTTCCGCGAAAGCTGGCACGATAAAGAGTCCCATGCGCTGCGCCTGGTCACCGTCACGGTGCTGGCGATTGTGCCGATTGCCTTAATGGTGCTGACCGCTACCGGCTACTTCTACACCACGCTGCGTCTTGCCGGGCGCTGGATTGAAACCGTCTATCTGGTGATTATCTGGAACCTGCTCTACCAGACGGTGCTGCGCGGTCTGAGCGTGGCGGCGCGGCGTATTGCCTATCGCCGTGCGCTGGCACGTCGCCAGAATATGGTGAAAGAGGGCGCGGAAGGCGCCGAGCCGCCGGAAGAGCCGACCATTGCGCTGGAGCAGGTTAACCAGCAGACACTGCGCATCACCATGCTGGTGATGGTGGCGCTGTTTGGCGTGGTCTTCTGGGCGATTTGGTCAGACTTGATCACTGTGTTTGCCTACCTCGACAGCATTACGCTGTGGCACTACAACGGCACCGAAGCGGGGGCGGCGGTGACCAAGAGCGTTACTCTCGGCAGCCTGCTGTTTGCGATTATCGCCTTTGTGGTGGCCTGGGCGCTGATCCGCAACTTGCCGGGTCTGCTGGAAGTGTTAGTCCTGTCGCGACTCAATATGCGCCAGGGCTCCTCCTACGCCGTCACCACTATTCTGAACTACGTCATTATCGCGGTTGGAGCGCTAACGGTCTTCGGATCGCTTGGCGTCTCGTGGGATAAGTTGCAGTGGCTGGCGGCGGCGTTGTCGGTCGGTCTCGGCTTCGGGTTGCAGGAGATCTTCGGTAACTTTGTCTCCGGTCTGATTATCCTGTTTGAGCGCCCGGTGCGTATCGGCGATACCGTCACCATCGGTACCTTCTCCGGCACGGTAAGCAAGATCCGTATTCGTGCGACAACCATCACCGACTTCGATCGCAAAGAGGTGATTATCCCGAATAAGGCCTTTGTGACCGAGCGGCTGATCAACTGGTCGCTCTCCGATACCATCACCCGCGTGGTGATCCGTATCGGCGTGGCCTATGGCTCCGATCTGGAGAAAGTGAAGAAGGTGCTGCTGAAAGCGGCGATGGATCACCCGAAAGTGATGCACGACCCGGAACCGGCGGTCTTCTTTACCACCTTCGGGCCGAGCACGCTGGATCACGAGCTGCGTCTCTATGTGCGTGAACTGCGCGATCGCAGCTATACGGTGGATGAGCTTAACCGCACCATCGATCGCATGTGCCGGGAAAACGACATCAATATCGCCTTTAACCAGCTCGAAGTGCACCTGCGCAATGAGAAGGGTGATGAGTTAACGGAAGTGAAGCGCGAGATAAAGGGCGACGATCCGACTCCTGAAGCGCCGTAATGGCTGGCCCCTCTTCCTCAGGGAAGGGGGGCTGCTGGCTGTAACTGCTTCTGTTCAAAATCCCGTTTGACAATCTCCAGCGCTTTTAACACCAGATCGGGTGCGATCTCATGCTGTTCAAGCAGCATGATCAGATCGACCGCCAGCTTGACCTCATCCGGGGCATTTTCCAGCGACATCTTCTCTCCTTGGTTAACGGGTTAAACGCGCCAGCACGCGCTCAATATTCTCCAGCGCTTTGCGACAGCGGCCGAGCCGGACATCTAATGCTTCCACTTCTTTATGCAGTTTCTGCTGCTCGGCGAGAGTGGTGACCGACGCTAAACGTACGTTACGCTCGTTTTTCATCGCCTGCAGGCGGCGCTCATACTCCTGATGCTGCAAGCGCCGCCGCTGCCAGCGCGTAATGCCGGGCGAGGCGTGATCCCACTGGCGCAGCGGCCAGACGGCGCTCTCCCGCGTCAGCGCGGCGATTTGTGCGGTTAAATGCTCCGCAAGCCAGAGCGCCTGCGGCAGATGGTTGCGCGCCACGGTCTCGCGCAGCGCCGCCAGGTTTTTATCGGTCTCATTAAGATAAGCACGCATGCGCGTATCTTTTGTCTGAAAAAGATGGCGATCAAAACGGGCGCTGACGGTGAAGTGATCCGCCAGCGGCGCGGCCTGCTGGCGTAACCGGGCAAGCTGCTGCTCCAGCCTCTCTAAAAGCGCGTCGCTTTTCATCTCTCATTCCCTCTTTTTCACGGCGATTATGGTACATTAGCCGCTTATTCCGGCAACGATTAGCACTATGCAACGCACTATTTTAATCATCATTGGCTGGCTGGCGGTAGTGCTTGGCACGTTGGGTGTCGTTCTGCCCGTTTTACCGACCACACCTTTTATTCTGCTGGCCGCCTGGTGTTTTGCCCGCTCGTC
Source organism: Kosakonia cowanii JCM 10956 = DSM 18146 (assembly GCF_001975225.1). NCBI lineage: Bacteria > Pseudomonadati > Pseudomonadota > Gammaproteobacteria > Enterobacterales > Enterobacteriaceae > Kosakonia > Kosakonia cowanii. Next base: position 2,424,287 of record NZ_CP019445.1, read on the forward strand.
GCCGCGTTTTCATCACTGGCTGCTCTACCGCTCCTGGTTTGGCGGCTATCTGCGGCACTGGCAGCAGTATCGCGCCATGCCGCCCGGCGCAAAGCCGCGTGCGATAGTTATTACGCTTCTGACCTTCGCGGTTTCGCTCTATTTTGTGAAGATGATGTGGGTGCGCGTTTTGCTGCTGATCATCCTCGCGTGTCTGCTGATTTTCCTGTGGCGGATACCGGTGGTTGATGCAAAGCAACAAAAAACCTAATGCGCTGCGATGGCAGTTGCAATTCTCGCTCACTGCCAGTAAATTCGAGCGTTTTCGAGCACGGGGTCGACTGGTTAAAGCTTAACCAGGGGCCAATTGAGCCGTTATCATACGTCCCGTGAGTAATACCGTTTCTATCAGGCAAATATCCATGACAGCGACTGCGCAGCAGCTTGAATTTCTCAAAAACAGCATCAAAAGCATTCAGGATTACCCGAAGCCGGGCATCCTGTTCCGTGATGTCACCAGTTTGCTGGAAGACCCGAAGGCGTACGCCCTCAGCATTGAACTGCTGGTTGAGCGTTACAAAAACGCCGGGATCACTAAAGTTGTTGGTACCGAAGCGCGTGGCTTCCTGTTCGGCGCGCCGGTGGCGTTAGGCCTCGGCGTTGGCTTTGTGCCGGTACGTAAGCCGCGTAAATTGCCACGTGAAACTATCAGCGAGAGTTATGAGCTGGAGTATGGCACCGATCAGTTAGAGATCCATGTTGATGCGATCCAGGCTGGCGACACCGTGCTGGTGGTCGACGATCTGCTGGCAACCGGCGGTACCATCGAAGCGACGGTGAAACTGATCCGCCGTCTGGGTGGCGAGGTTACCGACGCGGCGTTCATTATCAATCTGTTCGACCTGGGCGGCGAAGAGCGCCTGAAAAAACAGGGTGTTACTAGCTACAGCCTGGTCTCGTTCCCGGGGCATTGATCCCGCGTACCTTCATCCCTCACGCCTGAGGGATGAAGTGCATTCTCAGCCGATGCTGTGTTAGCATTACCCCTCGTGAATCCACCTTCCAGCGTTTCAGAGCCTGCCAATGAGTTATCAGGTCTTAGCCCGAAAATGGCGACCGCAAACTTTTGCTGACGTCGTCGGCCAGGAGCATGTGCTGACCGCACTGGCGAACGGCTTAACATCAGGACGCATTCATCATGCGTATCTGTTCTCCGGCACCCGCGGCGTCGGAAAAACCTCTATTGCCCGTTTGCTGGCGAAGGGGCTTAACTGCGAAACCGGCATTACGGCGACACCGTGCGGTGTCTGCGATAACTGCCGTGAAATCGAGCAGGGCCGCTTTGTCGATCTGATTGAGATCGACGCCGCGTCGCGTACCAAAGTGGAAGATACCCGCGATCTGCTGGACAACGTCCAGTACGCGCCAGCGCGTGGCCGCTTCAAAGTCTATCTGATTGACGAAGTGCACATGCTCTCGCGTCACAGCTTCAACGCGTTGTTGAAAACCCTTGAAGAGCCGCCCGCGCACGTTAAATTCCTGCTGGCGACCACCGATCCGCAAAAACTGCCGGTGACGATCCTGTCCCGCTGCCTGCAGTTCCATCTTAAAGCGCTGGATGTCGATCAGATCCGCACCCAGCTTGAACATATTCTCGCTGACGAGAAGATCGAATCCGAGCCGCGCGCGCTGCAACTGCTGGCGCGCGCCGCCGACGGCAGCCTGCGTGATGCCCTGAGCCTGACCGATCAGGCGATTGCCAGCGGCAACGGCCAGCTTTCCGCTGCGGTAGTCAGCGCCATGCTCGGCACGCTGAATGACGATCAGGCGCTCTCCCTGGTGGAAGCGGTCATCGCTGCCAACGGCGAGCGGGCAATGGCGCTGGTTCATGATGCCGCCTCGCGTGGCGTCGAGTGGGACGCGCTGCTGCTGGAGATGCAGAGCCTGCTGCACCGCATCGCCATGGTTCAGCTCACCCCGGCGGCACTCGGCAGCGATATGGCGTCGGTGGAGCACCGTCTGCGCGAACTCGCGCGCACCGTACCGCCTGCCGATATTCAGCTCTACTACCAGACGCTGCTGATTGGCCGCAAAGAGTTACCCTTCGCGCCCGACAGACGGATGGGCGTTGAGATGACCCTACTGCGCGCGCTGGCGTTCCATCCGCGCGCGCCGTTGCCTGCGCCAGAGGTGCAGCAGGCCTCGTTTGCGCCGGTCGCGCCGACGGCGGTGATGTCGCCGCAGCAGGTCGCTCCTGCACCGCAGGCGCAGTCCGCGCCCCAGCAAGATGTTTCGCTGCCGCCCTCTACCAGCCAGGTGCTGGCGGCGCGCAGACAGCTGCAGCAGGCGCAGGGAGCAGACAAAGCAAAAAAGAGTGAACCGGCAGCCGCAACCCGCGCGCGGCCGGTGAGTAACGCCGCGCTGGAGAGGCTCGCCTCTGTCACCGAGCGCGTACAGTCCCGCCCGGCGGCGGCAACGGCCGACAACAAGCCGGTGAAAAAAGAGGCCTATCGCTGGAAAGCGACCACCGTCGTTGAGACGGTAAAAGAGGTCATCGCCACGCCAAAAGCGCTGAAAAAGGCGCTTGAGCACGAGAAAACGCCGGAGCTGGCGAAGAAGCTGGCAGAAGAGGCGATCGAGCGCGACGCGTGGGCAAAAGAGGTGAGTCTGCTGAAATTGCCTAAACTGGTCGAGCAGGTGGCGCTGAATGCCTGGAAAGAGCAGGATGGCGCGCGCATCTGTCTGCACCTCCGCAGCGCCCAGCGCCATCTCCATTCGCCCGGCGCGGTGAAGACGCTCGGCGAGGCGCTTAGCGAATTGCACGGTTCGACGGTTGAACTGACTATTATTGAAGATGATAATCCGGCGGTGCGTACGCCGCTGGAGTGGCGTCAGGCCATCTATGAAGAGAAGCTCGCGCAGGCGCGCGAGTCGATTATTGCGGATAGCAATATCCAGACCCTGCAGCGCTTTTTCGATGCGGATCTGGATGAAGAGAGTATCCGCCCCCTTTGACAGGAAGAGCGATACTTCCCGTTTTCAACCCTGAATGTGACTTATCAACCTGGTGAGTCACCACAGCTAAAGAGAGAAGCCTATGTTTGGAAAAGGCGGTCTGGGTAACCTGATGAAACAGGCCCAGCAGATGCAAGAAAAGATGCAGAAAGTGCAGGAAGAGATCGCGCAGCTGGAAGTGACCGGCGAATCAGGCGCGGGTCTGGTGAAAGTGACCATCAACGGCGCGCATAACTGCCGTCGCGTGGAGATCGATCCGAGCCTGCTGGAAGACGACAAAGAGATGCTGGAAGATCTGGTCGCCGCTGCATTCAACGATGCTGCACGCCGCATTGAAGAGACGCAGAAAGAGAAGATGGCCTCTGTCTCTTCCGGTATGTCCCTGCCGCCAGGCTTTAAGATGCCGTTCTGATGCAAACCAGTCCGCTGTTAACGCAGCTTATGGAAGCGTTGCGCTGCCTGCCGGGCGTCGGCCCGAAGTCGGCGCAGCGCATGGCATTTACGCTGCTGCAGCGGGATCGCAGCGGCGGCATGCGCCTCGCGCAGGCGCTCACCCGGGCGATGTCGGAGATTGGTCACTGCGCGGATTGCCGCACCTTTACCGAGCAGGAGGTGTGTAACATCTGCACCAACCCGCGACGTCAGGAAAACGGTCAAATCTGCGTGGTGGAAAGCCCGGCGGACATCTACGCCATTGAGCAAACCGGTCAGTTTTCCGGGCGCTACTTTGTGCTGATGGGCCACCTGTCGCCACTGGATGGTATCGGGCCGGATGATATCGGTCTCGACCGGCTCGAGCAGCGCCTCGAATCTGAAAAGATTCAGGAGGTGATCCTCGCCACCAACCCGACGGTGGAAGGGGAGGCGACCGCTAACTATATTGCCGAGCTGTGCGGGCAATATGGCGTGGAAGCCAGCCGTATCGCCCACGGCGTGCCGGTGGGCGGCGAGCTGGAGATGGTGGATGGCACCACGCTTTCCCACTCTCTCGCCGGGCGTCACAAGATTCGTTTTTAACCAGACGGGGGCAGAAATTTTTGCCTCCGCTTGAAAATCCCCGCCGTTATCCCCACTTCTCCCTCAACGCTTTTTCCACCTTGTAAATGGCATTGTTGAGGTTTTCCCAATGAAAGGACAAGAAACACGTGGCTTCCAGTCAGAAGTAAAACAGCTTCTGCATTTGATGATTCACTCTCTTTATTCCAACAAAGAAATCTTCCTGCGTGAGCTTATCTCCAACGCCTCGGATGCGGCGGATAAACTGCGTTTCCGCGCGCTCTCTAAACCCGATCTCTATGAAGGCGACGGCGACCTGCGCGTGCGCGTCTCCTTCGACAAAGAGAAGCGTACCCTGACCATCGCCGATAACGGTATCGGCATGAACCGCGATGAAGTGATTGACCATCTGGGGACGATTGCCAAATCCGGCACCAAAGCCTTCCTCGAATCGATGGGCTCCGATCAGGCGAAAGATAGCCAGCTGATTGGCCAGTTCGGCGTTGGTTTCTACTCGGCATTTATCGTTGCCGACAAAGTGACCGTACGCACCCGCGCGGCGGGCGAAAGCGCGGAAAACGGTGTCTTCTGGGAATCGGAAGGCGCGGGCGAATACACCGTTGCTGATATCACCAAAGCCGATCGCGGTACCGAGATCACTCTGCATCTGCGCGAAGGGGAAGATGATTTCCTCAACGACTGGCGCGTACGCTCCATCATCAGCAAATACTCCGACCATATCGCGCTGCCGGTTGAGATCGAAAAACAGGAAGAGAAAGACGGCGAAACCGTTGTCACCTGGGAGAAGATCAACAAGGCACAGGCGCTGTGGACGCGTAACAAGTCTGAAATCAAAGATGACGAGTACAATGAGTTCTACAAACATATCTCCCATGATTACAGCGATCCGCTGATCTGGAGCCATAACCGCGTTGAAGGGAAGCAGGAGTACACCAGCCTGCTCTATATCCCGTCGCAGGCACCGTGGGATATGTGGAACCGCGATCACAAGCACGGCCTGAAACTCTACGTTCAGCGCGTCTTTATCATGGATGAAGCCGAGCAGTTTATGCCGAACTACCTGCGTTTCGTGCGCGGGCTGGTCGACTCCAACGATCTGCCGCTCAACGTCTCCCGTGAAATTCTGCAGGACAGCAGCGTTACCCGCAGCCTGCGCACCGCGCTGACCAAACGCGTGTTGCAGATGCTGGAAAAACTGGCGAAGGATGACGCGGAAAAATACCAGACCTTCTGGCAGCAGTTCGGCCTGGTGCTGAAAGAGGGGACCGGCGAAGACAGCGGCAACCTGGAAACCATCGCCAAACTGCTGCGTTTCGCCTCCACGCACAACGACTCCTCCGCGCAGACCGTGTCGCTGGAAGAGTATGTCTCACGCATGAAAGAGGGCCAGGAGAAGATCTACTTCATCACCGCCGACAGCTACGCCGCGGCGAAGAGCAGCCCGCACCTTGAGCTGCTGCGTAAGAAAGGCATCGAAGTGCTGCTGCTTTCCGACCGCATTGATGAGTGGATGATGAGCTACCTGACCGAGTTCGACGGTAAGCCGTTCCAGTCTGTAGCGAAAGCCGATGCCTCACTGGACAAGCTGGCTGACGAAGTGGATGAGACCACCAAAGAAGCGGAAAAAGCGCTGGAGCCGTTTGTTGAGCGCGTGAAAACCCTGCTTGGTGAGCGCGTGAAAGAGGTGCGTCTGACTCACCGTCTGACCGATACTCCGGCCGTTGTGGTGACCGATGCTGATGAGATGAGCACGCAGATGGCGAAGCTGTTTGCCGCGGCTGGCCAGAGCGCACCGGAAGTGAAATACATCTTCGAACTGAACCCGGATCACGCGCTGGTGAAACGCGCGGCGGATACCCAGGACGAAGGGCAGTTTAACCAGTGGGTTGAGCTGCTGCTGGACCAGGCGCTGTTTGCCGAACGCGGTACGCTGGAAGATCCAAACCAGTTTATTCGCCGTATGAACCAGCTGCTGGTTTCGTAAGCTGCACCAGGGAGGCCACCGCGCCTCCCTTTTTTATTCCCGCTTTTGCCGTTTAAGAAAAAGGTAGCATTACCGTTTCAGCGTCCGCGCCTTTCTTGAGCCTGCCTCCTCTTGATGGTATCTTTTAGCGCTTTTGAAAAATTGAACCAACATTTGAGGGGATTTTCGCAATGCGTATTATTCTGCTGGGCGCTCCGGGCGCAGGTAAAGGAACTCAGGCGCAGTTCATCATGGAGAAATACGGTATTCCGCAAATCTCTACGGGTGACATGCTGCGTGCCGCAGTAAAATCCGGCAGCGAGCTGGGTAAACAGGCGAAAGATATCATGGACGCCGGCAAGCTGGTCACCGACGAGCTGGTTATTGCGCTGGTGAAAGAGCGTATCGCCCAGGAAGATTGCCGCAACGGCTTCCTGCTGGACGGTTTCCCGCGCACCATTCCGCAGGCGGATGCGATGAAAGAAGCCGGCATCAATGTCGATTTCGTGCTGGAATTCGCCGTACCGGACGAGCTGATTGTCGATCGCATCGTTGGTCGTCGCGTTCACGCCGCCTCTGGCCGCGTTTACCACATCAAATACAACCCGCCGAAAGAGGAAGGGAAAGATGATGTGACCGGCGACGAGCTGACCACCCGTAAAGACGATCAGGAAGAGACCGTGCGTAAGCGCCTGGTCGAATACCATCAGCTGACGGCTCCGCTGATTGGTTACTATCAGAAAGAAGCGGAAGCGGGTAACACCCAGTACGTTAAAGTTGACGGCACCAAAGCGGTTAGCGACGTGCGCGCTGAACTGGAAAAAATCCTCGGGTAATTTCCATTTCCCCCGGCTATGTGTCGGGGGAAACTATCAATCACAGCAATTGGTTCCGTTTACCCGCTTTTCGGCTACAATAATCAACCAGTTAAATGGTTAAGAGGCGCGAATGAGTCAGGCAAAAACGGGCATTTTGTTGGCCAATCTCGGCACCCCCGATGCACCCACCCCCCAGGCCGTTAAACGGTATCTGCGGCAGTTCTTAAGCGACAGACGCGTGGTCGATACGCCCCGCTTGCTGTGGTGGCCGCTGTTACGCGGCGTGATCCTGCCTATTCGTTCTCCCCGCGTGGCGAAACTCTATAAATCCGTCTGGATGGAAGAGGGCTCACCATTAATGGTCTACAGCCGCAGGCAGGAAAAGGCGTTAGCCGCTCGCTTGCCGGATGTGCCTGTTGCGCTCGGCATGAGCTACGGTTCACCGTCGCTGGAGAGCGCGGTCGAGGCGCTGATGGCGCAGGGCGTCGAACATATCGTTGTGCTCACGCTCTACCCGCAGTACTCCTGCTCGACGGTTGCCGCCGTCTGGGATGAGCTGGCGCGTATTCTCGGCAAAAAACGTTTTATCCCCGGCATCTCCTTTATTCGCGACTACGCTGATAACGCAGACTACATCGCGGCGTTAGCGAACAGCGTGCGCGCCTCATTTGCGCAGCATGGCGAACCGGATCTGCTCCTGCTCTCCTACCACGGTATTCCACAGCGTTACGCCTCGCAGGGGGATGACTACCCGCAGCGCTGCCGCGATACCACCCGTGAGCTGGTTTCCGCTCTCGACCTGCCGCCGGAGAAGGTGATGATGACCTTCCAGTCGCGCTTTGGCCGCGAGCCGTGGCTGACGCCTTACACCGATGAGACGCTGAAAATGCTCGGTGAGAAGGGCGTGAAGCATATTCAGGTGATGTCACCGGGCTTTGCCGCCGACTGCCTGGAGACGCTGGAGGAGATCGCTGTGCAGAACCGCGAGTTCTTCCTCGAAGCCGGGGGCGAAAAGTATGAATACATTCCTGCGCTGAATGATTCACCGGAACATATTGAGATGATGGTCAACTTAACGGCCAAATATCGCTGATCGCTGCGCGGGCCGAGTGTGATACCATGCACGGCCCGAATGTATTGCACGTAGCACAAAGATGAAATTTCCCGGTAAACGTAAGTCCAAACACTATTTCCCCGTCAACGCCCGCGACCCCTTATTGCAGCAAATCCAGCCTGAGAGCGAAACCGGCACCAGCTGGGTGGTCGGCATCGACCAGACGCTGGTGGATATCGAAGCGAAAGTGGATGATGCGTTTATCGCACGTTTCGGCCTCAGTGCGGGCCATTCGCTGGTGATCGCCGATGATGTCGCCGAAGCGCTCTATCAGGAACTGGTGAGCAATAACCTGATTACCCACCAGTTTGCCGGCGGCACCATTGGCAATACCCTGCACAACTACTCGGTGTTGGCCGATGACCGCTCGGTGCTGCTGGGCGTGATGTGCGACAACGTGCAAATCGGCGGTTACGCTTACCGTTACCTCTGCAACACCTCCAGCCGTACCGATCTTAACTACCTGCAGGGCGTTGAGGGTGCAATTGGCCGCTGCTTTACGCTGGTCAGCGACAGCGGTGAGCGCACCTTCGCCATCAGCCCCGGTCATATGAACCAGCTGCGCCCGGAAAGTATTTCTGAAGAGGTGATTGCTGGCGCCTCCGCGCTGGTGCTCTCCTCCTATTTAGTGCGCTGTAAGCCCGGCGAGCCGATGCCGGAGGCGACCATGCAGGCGGTGGCCTATGCCAAAAAGCACAATGTGCCGGTGGTGCTGACGCTGGGTACCAAATACGTTATCGCCGATAACGTGCCGTGGTGGCGCGACTTCCTCAAAGAGAACGTCTCGATTCTGGCGATGAATGAAGAGGAGGGGCACGCCCTGACCGGTGAGAGCGATCCGCTGATGGCGGCGGATAAAGCGCTGGACTGGGTCGATCTGGTGCTCTGCACCGCCGGGCCGGTCGGCTTATATATGGCGGGCTTTACCGAAGATGAGGCGAAGCGCAAAACCCAGCACCCGCTGCTGCCGGGCGCGATTGCCGAATTTAACCAGTATGAGTTTAGCCGTGCGATCCGTCATAAGGATTGCGAGCATCCGCTGCGCATCTACTCCCATATCGCCCCCTATATGGGCGGGCCGGAGAAGATCATGAACACCAACGGCGCAGGCGATGGCGCGCTGGCGGCGCTGCTGCATGATATTACTGCTAATAACTATCACCGTAATAACGTGCCAAATTCCAGTAAGCATAACTTCAGCTGGCTGACCTACTCGTCGCTGGCGCAGGTGTGCAAATACGCGAACCGCGTCAGTTACCAGGTGCTGAACCAGCACTCCCCGCGCTTAACCCGCGGCCTGCCGGAGCGGGAAGATAGCCTCGAAGAGGCGTACTGGGAGCGTTAAGGATAAGGCCAGTAACGAAGCCGCGTAATTGTACCCGTGTTGCTGAAACGGCGTAGGCCGGATAAGCGCTAGCGCCATCCGGCAATCTATCAGCGATACCGACTTTGCTTTTATCTCTAATATGACAGCGGGGGTGTTGTGTCCCCGCTGAAATCGGCGAACCGAAGCGTGAATGACAAGGTCTGGACGCCATGGATGGCGGACAGAGGCGAACCGAGACAGGATGTCGAGTCGAGCCGGCCGCAGTCGGGCACGCGGGAGGTGAGCGCAGTGCGCAGCACCGATTTCCTCGCGGGGCCGCGGGGATTGATAAGGGGAGCGCGGCCGCTTCCCTTATCCCGTTCACCGCATAAGAGGTCAATGAAACTCCCCCACGCCTGGTGAACGGAATAATACCACCAGAGCCATATGAAAACCCCATTGCCGGATGGCGCGTTGCACGCTTATCCGGCCTACGCGGTTTCAGCGGCTTCATTTCCCGCTGGCGTATTCGCCAGAATATTCAACATCGTATTGGCGATCTCGCGCTCACCCATCACCACCTGGTTTGCACCGCGTTCGCTGATGTAATCCACCTCATCGTCATAATGGGCGCGGGCGATAATCTCAATGTTCGGGCACTTCTCGCGCGCGGTGGCGACAATCTCACCCGCTTCATAACCATTCGGAATGGTCAACAGCAGCCAGCGGGCGCAATCCAGATGCGCCAGATTCATAATCTCTTCATTCGCCGCGTTGCCCAGCACCGCGCGAACACCGCGCTCGCGCAGCTCATCCACCCGCGTGCGGGAGGTTTCAATCACCACCAGCGGAATGCCCTGGGCAATCAGCTTCTCGCCGAGCAGGCTGCCGACGCGGCCAAAGCCGACCAGCAGCGCATGGTTGCAGATATCAACCGGGATCTGCTTCTCATCTTCCGTCGCCTCTTCCAGCGTCTGCTCCTCTAGCGTCTCGGTCTTATCGAGATATTTCTCGAGGATCGTAAAGAGGATTGGGTTGAGCATAATCGACAGGATCGCCCCTGCCAGCACCAGGTTTTGCCCCTCCTGCGGCAGCAGATCCAGCGCCATCCCCAGCCCTGCAAGAATAAAGGCGAACTCACCAATCTGCGCGAGGCTGGCGGCGATGGTTAATGCGGTACGCGGCGAGTGGCCAAACATGCGCACCAGCAGAAAAGCCGCCGCCGATTTACCAAAGACAATAATTGCCAGCGTTGCCAGCACCGCCAGCGGCTGATCGACAAGGATCATCGGATCGAACAGCATGCCGACGGAGACGAAGAAGAGCACCGCAAAAGCATCGCGCAGCGGTAGCGTGTCGTGGGCCGCGCGGTGGCTCAGCTCGGACTCATTAAGCACCATGCCGGCGAAGAAGGCACCGAGGGCGAAGGAGACATCAAACAGCTCAACCGCGCCGAAGGCGATACCGAGCGCCAGCGCCAGCACCGAAAGGGTAAACAGCTCGCGGGATCCGGTCGCGGCGCTGCGCGCCATGATCCACGGTACCAGGCGGCGACCGACCAGCATCATAATGGCGATAAAGGCCACCACTTTACCGATGGTGATGCCCATATCCACCGCCAGCGAGGCAAGGCCGACATCGCCTTTCTCCATCATGCCCGCTACTGCGGGCAGCAGCACCAGCGTTAACACCATCACCAGGTCTTCAACGATCAGCCAGCCGATGGCAATCTGCCCGCGCTGGCTATCCACCAGCTGTCGCTCCTCAAGGGCGCGCAGCAGCACCACGGTACTGGCGGTTGAGAGACAGAGACCAAAGACGATGCCGGTCATCAGCGACCAGCCAAGCCCGGCGGAGAGCGCCATACCCAGCAGCGTCGCGACGGCTATCTGTGCGATGGCACCGGGAATGGCGATGGCCTTTACCGCCATCAAATCCTTCAGGGAGAAGTGCAGACCGACGCCAAACATCAGCAGTATCACGCCCAGCTCCGCCAGTTCGGGTGCCAGTTTGGTGTCCGCCACAAAACCCGGCGTAAACGGCCCTGATAACACGCCCGCTAATAAGTAGCCCACCAGAGGGGAAATGCGCAGTTTGTTGGCAATCATGCCGAGGATAAAAGCGAGCACAAGCCCGCCGACAATGGTGGTAATAAGCGGTGTGGCGTGATGCATTCCGTCTCCTTTCGTTGATGCGTGGATCCCACGGTCGTCGACCGATAGCTAAGTAACAGTTTATGACAATTTTGCCGGCTGCGTTTGTTAATAATTGTTGAATTATGAAGAAAACAGCAATTTGGATGAAAAAAATCGCCAACCGGCTCTGCCATAACATAACTAAGGGCGCTAACGCCGTTTTAAAGGATAAACGGCAGAGAAAACTAGGGCTTTCCCCGGGCAGAAAGGCAGGGAAGTCAGCGTGATGGTGAGCGAATATGGTGATCATCCTGTGTAAACAGGGGAAGATGCGCTTTCTGCCTGCTCATGCAATGCAACCGCGCATCGCTACGCTTGTTGCGCTCGCGCGTCCGCAAGATTGGGTTTGCAGCACGCTTACGCAGAATGAAGGGGCAGGCAGGAAATAAAAAGTGACGCGTAACAAACGCTGCCTGGCAGAGTCACCAGAACTTATTTGTCTATTATTGACGAGCGCTGTATTTTCTCCTTTCACCAATGGGGTCAGGGAGAGAAGCATGAGCGTGTTAAAGAAGAGTATTACGGTGAGCCTGCTGGCGGCGATGGGCGCATTAAGCCTGCCGGCGCAGGCTTACGAGCAGGATAAAACCTATAACATCACCATCCTGCACACGAACGATCACCACGGTCACTTCTGGCGCAGCGAGTATGGCGAATATGGCCTCTCGGCGCAGAAGACGCTGGTGGACGGCATTCGCAAAGAGGTGGCGGCGCAGGGCGGCAGCGTGCTGCTGCTTTCAGGCGGTGACATCAATACCGGCGTCCCGGAGTCCGATTTGCAGGATGCCGAGCCCGATTTCCGCGGCATGAACCTTATTGGTTATGACGCAATGGCGGTCGGCAACCACGAGTTCGACAATCCGATGAGCGTCCTGCGCCAGCAGGAGAAGTGGGCGAAGTTCCCCTTCCTCTCCGCCAATATCTACCAGAAGAGCACCAATCAGCGCCTCTTTAAGCCGTGGATGATCTTCAACCGCGAAGGGCTGAAAATTGCCGTGATCGGCCTGACCACCGACGACACGGCCAAAATCGGTAACCCGGAGTACTTCACTGATATCGAGTTCCGCCAACCGGCTGCCGAAGCGAAGCTGGTCATTGATGAACTGAATCAAAATGAAAAACCGGATGTGATTATCGCCACCACCCATATGGGCCATTACGACAACGGCGAGCATGGTTCCAACGCGCCGGGCGACGTCGAAATGGCGCGCAGCCTGCCGAAAGGGGCGCTGGCGCTGATTGTGGGCGGTCACTCACAGGATCCGGTCTGCATGGCCTCGGAGAATAAAAAACAGGCCGATTATGTGCCCGGCACACCGTGCGCACCGGATCAGCAAAACGGCACCTGGATTGTGCAGGCCCATGAGTGGGGTAAATACGTTGGTCGCGCGGATTTTCAGTTCCGTAACGGCGAGATGAAACTGGTGCGCTACCAGCTCATCCCGGTCAACCTGAAGAAGAAAGTGACCTACGACAACGGCAAAAGCGAACGCGTGCTCTACACGCCGGAAATTGCCGAAAACGCGCAGATGCTCTCGCTGCTGACGCCGTTCCAGAACAAAGGCAAAGCGCAGTTGGGCGTGAAGATTGGTAGTACGACGGGCCGCCTTGAGGGGGATCGCAGCAAAGTGCGCTTTGTGCAGACCAACCTGGCGCGGGTACTGCTTGCGGCGCAGATGGCGCGCACCGGCGCGGATCTGGCGGTGATGAGCGGCGGCGGCGTTCGCGACAGCATTGAAGCAGGCGATATCACCTATAAAGATGTGCTGAAAGTGCAGCCGTTTGGTAACACCGTCGCCTACGTCAATCTTACGGGTAAAGAGCTGCTGGATTACCTGACAGCAGTAGCGCAGATGAAGCCCGATTCCGGCGCCTACCCGCAGTTTGCCAACGTCAGTTTTGTAGCGAAAGGCGGCCAGCTGAGCGACGTGAAGATCAAAGGCGAACCGCTGGATGAGGCGAAAAGCTACCGTCTGGCGACCCTGAGCTTCAACGCCACCGGCGGTGATGGTTATCCGCGGCTGGATGATAAAGCCGGGTACGTGAACACCGGCTTTATTGACGCTGAAGTGCTGAAAGAGTTCATCCAGAACAACTCACCGCTGGATGTGAATGCTTACGAACCGAAAGGCGAAGTGAGCTGGCAGTAACGCCTCACTCGCGGCGGGCGATATCGGCAAATTGCGCACTCAGCAGTTTCGCCAGATCGCTCGCCGCCAGTTCAATATCCAGCCCGCGCTTACCGCCAGAGATATAGATAGTGTCAAAGGTTTGTGCGGGCGCATCGATCAGCGTCGGCAGGCGTTTTTTCTGCCCGAGCGGGCTGATGCCGCCCACCAGATAGCCGGTGGTGCGCTGCGCTACCATCGGATCTGCCATATCGACTTTTTTCGCGCCCAGCGCTTTGGCGACCTTTTTCAAATCGAGCATCCCGGCCACCGGCGTCACCGCCACGGCCAGCTGCTTCATATCGCCGTTGACCGCCACCAGCAACGTTTTATAAACCCTGTCGGCATCCAGCCCCAGCTTACGCACCACTTCATCGCCGAAGTTGGTTTCGTTAGGGTCGTGATCGTAGCTGTGGAGTTGAAAAGCGATGCCATTTTTTTCCAGTAACTTTACGGCGGGCGTCATAATAATCCTTCTTATCAAGCGGTTTCACGCCGTAAGCATACGCCTGCTTCCACCCGGGAAAATAGTAGCATCTTGCGCTAATGGGCCATTTTTTCCGCTAACAGCGAGGGAAGATTGCCGTCGCCATAGAGATGCAGCGCGCCTGCGGCCACCACATAGCGCCCCGGCGGCAGGCGGAACAGATAGTCGCACCATGCGCGGTTACGCTGATGCATCAGCACATCGTGCAGCGGCTGGCTAAAGGTTGAGGGAAGACTGAGGTTTTCATCACGCGGCGGGCTCTCCAGCCACCAGCTCATCATCACCTGTAACAGGCGCGCATTCTCATGCCAGTGGGTGAGGGTGTCCTGCAACAGTTCGCTACCGTCGTCCGGCAGCTGGCGCAAAATATCGAGCTGGCTGGTGGTGCCCTCCAGTTCCATGATCGCCACGTTAAAACGCTGTGCGGCTTGTAGCAGCTGGTAGTCAATGCCGTAGTCGGAACGCAGCCCGAGCCGCTGCGCCTGCGTTGCCTGTAACACCAGCGCGATGTGCCAGGCCGGGCGCGTCTCAAATGCCGCACGGCTTAACGACAGGCTCTCCAGCGTGCTCCCTAACGAAGCGAGCAGCGCCGGGCTGAGGCGGGTGTCGAGCGGGTCGGCGTCAGGAAGGTTAGCAAACGGCGAGTCGGAACCGGCGATATCCGCCTCGACAATCAGTGCATCGGCCTCGCGCACCTTTTGCAGCAGCGCGGCGGGCAGCGGCGCCATGCCGTGGGTGCCCATATGAATGCTGCCGACCAGGTGAAGGTGCCGGTCACCGGGCAACTCAACGTCCAATGCAGGCCAGGGGTAGCGGCGCTGACGAAGCGCGAAAAGAAAAGCTTTCAATCGTTGAAACAGGCTCATACGCGCTTCCTGAGAGTAAAAAGGCATGCTAACGCGCGAAGCGGGAGGGTGTAAACCCCGCCACAGGTAGCGGCGGGGCGGGGGCTTAGTCGCGCGGGGTAAAGCGCAGCAGTCGGTTGGCGTTACTCACCACGGTA
The DNA here is from genome assembly GCF_001975225.1 of Kosakonia cowanii JCM 10956 = DSM 18146. Lineage (NCBI taxonomy): Bacteria > Pseudomonadati > Pseudomonadota > Gammaproteobacteria > Enterobacterales > Enterobacteriaceae > Kosakonia > Kosakonia cowanii. Next base: position 2,439,352 of record NZ_CP019445.1, read on the forward strand.
ATTGAGGAGAGCGCCATTGCTGCTCCGGCTACCACCGGGTTGAGCAGTGTGCCGGTCAGCGGCCAGAGAATCCCGGCGGCAATCGGGATGCCAAGCGAGTTATAGATAAACGCGCCGAGCAGGTTCTGCTTCATATTGCGCAGTGTGGCGTTGGCAATTGCCAGCGCATCGGCCACACCCATCAGGCTATGGCGCATCAGCGTAATGGCCGCCGTTTCAATCGCCACATCGCTGCCGCCGCCCATCGCAATACCGACATCGGCCTGCGCCAGCGCCGGAGCATCGTTGATGCCATCACCAATCATCGCCACCTGGCGACCCTGCTGCTGGAGCTGTTTGATCGCCTCGGCTTTGCCATCCGGCAATACTCCGGCAATCACCTCATCGATGCCCGCCTCTTTGGCAATCGCATTTGCCGTCGTCGGGTTATCGCCGGTCAGCATCACCAGCCGGTAACCGGCGCGGTGCAGGCGTTGTAGTGCCTGCACGCTGTCGTCACGCAGCGGATCGCGAATGGCGAACAGCGCCCGCGCTTTGCCCTCTACCGCCAGCAGCACTGGCGTCGCGCCACGGCTGGCCTGGGCGGCAATCTCCTCATCCAGCGCGCGCGTATCGATCTGCTGCTCCGCCAGCAGCGCCTGGTTGCCGAGCAGCACGCGCTGCCCGTCAATCTCGCCGCTGACCCCCAGCCCGCGCAGGGTGCGGAACTGCTTCACTTCCGGCAGCGCATCACTTGCGGCTTTTTCCACAATCGCGTGCGCCAGCGGGTGGCTGGAGCCCTGCTCAAGCGCTGCTGCCAGGCGCAGGGCGATCGTTTCATCCCCCTCCAGCGCGGTGATGCTCACTACTTCCGGTTTGCCGCGCGTCAGGGTGCCAGTTTTATCAAACACCAGCGTATCGAGGGTGCTGGCGCGTTGCAGCGCATCGGCATCGCGCACCAGCACGCCAAACTCCGCCGCACGCCCGACGCCGGAGATAATCGACATCGGCGTCGCCAGCCCAAGGGCGCAGGGGCAGGCGATAATCAGCACCGTGGTAGCGATCACCAGCGTATAGACAATCTGCGGGGCCGGGCCGAAGAGGTACCAGATGGCACCGCTCAGCAGGGCGATGGCGACGACCACCGGAACGAACACCGCTGAAATGCGGTCAGCGAGCTGGCCAATCTCCGGTTTACTGCTCTGTGCCTGGCGCACCATGCGGATAATGCGCGACAGCGTGGTGTGGCTACCCACGGCGCTGGCGGTAAAGAGGACGCTGCCATCCTGCACCACGGTGCCAGCGTGGATCGTCTCGCCCGCGCCTTTTTGCTGCGGCACCGGCTCGCCGGTCAGCATTGCTTCATCAAACCACCCCTCGCCGTCGCGGATCTCGCCATCCACCGGTACGCGATCGCCGGTGGTCAGGCGCAGCGTCATGCCCGGCTGCACTTCGGCCAGCGGGAGGTTTTTTTCGCCCTCAGGCGTGACCACCCGCGCCGTTGGCGGGGTTAAATCGAGCAGCCGCTCCAGCGCTTTTGACGAGCGCTGGCGAGCGCGCGCTTCCAGCATGTGACCGAGGTTAATCAGACCGATAATCATCGCGCTGGCTTCGTAATAGAGGTGGCGGGCTTCCATCGGAAACCACTGCGGCCAGATATTGACGCTCATCGAGTAGAGCCAGGCCGCGCCGGTACCAAGGGCAACCAGCGTGTCCATGGTTGCGGTGCCGTTACGCAGGCTTTTCCATGCGCTGGTGTAGAAGTGCCCACCGGCAAACACCATCACTGCCAGCGTGAGCACGCCAATGCCGAGCCACAGCGAGCGGTTAGCCTCGGTAACCATCATATTGTCGCCGATCATCCCCCACAGCATGATCGGCACGCCGACCAGCAGGGCGACAATCGCCTGCCAGCGAAAGCGCTTCAGGGTAGCGAGCGCCGTCTCCTGCTGGCGCTCGCGACGCTTAATATCATCTTCAATCGCTTCCGCGCCGTAGCCCGCCTGCTCAACGGCGCTGACCAATTCTGCGGCGGGCGCGCTGCCCATCACCAGCGCAGTGCGCTCCGCCAGGTTTACCCGTGCCTGCGTGACGCCCGGAACCGCCTGTAAGGCTTTTTGTACCCGGGAGACACAGCTGGCGCAGCTCATGCCGTTGATCAACAGCTGCTGGCTGTCATCAAGATCGTGTGCTGCCGGAAGCTCTGGAGTGGCCGCTGTCAGTGCTTCCGACGGGAGTGATGACTCTGCCAGCGGTTTAGCCTTTGGGTGGCTGACGCTCGCGCCGTATCCCGCCTCTTCGACAGTCGCGATAAGCGCTTCGGCGCTGGCGCTGCCCGTTACATGGGCATGCTCGATGGTGACATCGGCCGCCTCAACGTCGGGGCGCTTTTCCAGGCTCTCTTTTACACGTTTAACGCAATGGCCGCAGGTGAGGCCATCCAGGTTTAGCTCTATGGTTTGAGACATACGCGTTCTCCTCAGGGATGAGACGTTTGATAACACGCAATAAGCTTAAACCTTCCCGCGAGGGGAAGGTCAAGTTCAGGGCGGCACAAAATAGCTCACACGGCAAAAAACGCCGTCAGAAATAAAAAACCCCGCATTGAGCGGGGTCTGGCATCATTTGGCGGTTAATACTCAGCCATATTTACGCGCGAATTCTTCGTCGGAATTACACAGGTAAATAATAAATTCGATAAAGGAGATGATTGCCGGAATACAGGTCCAGAAGAACAGCAGATAAAGAATGCCCTGTCCCGGTTTACCTAAATAGAATTTGTGCGCGCCGAAGCCGCCAAGGAAGAAGGCGAACAGCGCAGCGGAGATGCGGCTTTTCTTGCCAGCGGTGCTCTGTGGCGCACCGCAGCTCGGGCATGCCACCGCTTCTTTATGTATCTCCTTTCCGCAACCGCGGCAAAAAGCCATATCACTCATAAACAACTCCTGTGTGTCGAACTTTTATCATTATTTGAAAATCCCGCGCTATGGTATAGCGAAGCGGCAGATGAGCAAATAGAAATATTTACCACATGCATATATTTGTTTTGCGATATCGTAAGGATTAATATTATTTCCCGGCCTCATAACAGGCGTCGCACTATTTGCCGCCCTCTGAGTCTGTGTAAATGATGAGGAAGATGATGAATATCAGCGATGTGGCAAAAAAGACCGGTTTAACCAGTAAAGCGATCCGTTTTTATGAGCAGAAGGGGCTGGTGACGCCGCCTTTGCGCGGTGAAAACGGCTATCGCAGCTACAACCAGCAGCATCTCAATGAGCTGACGCTGCTGCGCCAGGCGCGCCAGGTGGGATTTAACCTTGAGGAGTGCGGCGAACTGGTTAATCTGTTTAACGATCCCACCCGCCACAGCGCCGATGTGAAAGCCCGTACGTTACAGAAAGTGGCCGAGATTGAGCGCCATATCAGCGAATTGCAGGCGATGCGCACCCAGTTGTTGACGCTGGCAGAAGCCTGCCCCGGCGACGAGGGTGCCGATTGTCCGATTATGGACAACCTTTCCGGCTGCTGTCATCGCCAGGCAAAGGGTTAAGCAGAAAGGTCACCGTGCCGCGATACCAGCGCGAGGCGGCAAGCTTCGCAATCTCTTGCTCATCGCACATCCCGCCCGCCACGACGCCCAGTTTGAAGGGAATGCGCAGGCCAGCGAGCGCCGGCAGATAATCGGTAAAATTCGCCACCGTACGGCGTCCCTGATAGCTCTGTACCACCAGTTCATCCACCGGCAAGGCATTCAGCGTGGCCACGCTGCCGGTTTTCGCCCAGTCCAGCAGCCCGGTAACCCCCAGCGCATAGTGCGCGGGCAGCGTGTGCCGCAGCCGTTGCAGAAAGCGGGCGTACTCATCGAGCCGCCAGGTGGCGGCATCGAAATCAATCTGCAGGCCAACGACCTCATTTCCCGCCGCCTGCCAACGCGCCAGCAGGCTGTTCAGGCGCAGCAGCACCGTATCCGGCACGTCGAGAGTGGCAAAGCGCACCGTCAACCAGATGCGCGGAAAGACCAGCCGGTTAACGGGCAGCCCTTTGCGCTCAAACACCGCTTTACCGCCGTGGATCACTACCTCGCCCTGGTGAAGATAGACCACGTCGGCCTGGCGCAACGCCTCGCCGGGGCGCACGCCGGACCAGAGCCAGAACGCTTGCTCCTGCCCTTTTGCAGGGCTTAATGAAGCGAGCAGGGCAGCAAGCGTGATTACCAGTAGTAGCGGAGTTCGTTGGCCCATACGCTTCCGGGATAACGGCTCTTCAGTTGCTGGAACCAGGCTTTACGCACCGATTTCTCCACGTCCTCGCCGCCGCAATCGTTATAGCCTGAGGGGGCATAACACATCACTGCACGGTAGAGGGCATAGCTCTTATCTTCCGGCTCCGCTTTCGGGTCGTTAATTACCTGCTGATAGGCGGCCAGCCGCTGCGGCACGCCGGGCAGCGCTTTCATTGTGGTGGCATCGTCAAGGGCATCATTGCCACCGCGATCGGCGCCCAGCGAGACCCTCGCCTGCGTGGTGCGGAAGAATTCGCCGAGGCAGTTCAGCGCATGCCCATCCGTTGGCGTTTTGCTCAGCGTAGTGACGGTCTTATCCAGCGCGGCACAGGTGTAGCGGCTCGCCTCATCGCTGCCTTGCCAGTTAAAGACGTTCAGATCGACATCCGAGAACGCCTCATCTTTTACCGGCGGCGTAATGGCGGCAATCAGCTTTTTATCCTGTAACCAGTCGGCGTAGTTTCCGGCGGTCAAATCGCGCATCAGCAAGGTGTGCAGGGCGATCGTACGCTCTTCGCTGTTCGGCCCGTGTTGTGCCTGCGCAAGCAGCAGCGGGCGCGAGGCTTTGGTTTTCAGCACCAGCGAGCGAAAGCGCAGGTTAGTGACCCGGCTCTTCGCTGCAAAGATCTCATCGACCTTCTCACTCGCGACCAGCGTGGCCGCCAGTTTGGCCTGTAACAACTGCTGTTGTTCGACGTCACGGCTTAAATCGAGCAGGCGCAGCCAGTGGCTTTGCGCCTCGGGCCAGGCTTTTTGCGCCATCAGCGCATCGCCATATAGCACCTGTTCGCTGAAGGCGAGTACGTCATGCTCCGCCAGCGCTTTTGCCGGGGTGATACCGCTGACCACCGCAGCGTAATCCTGCGTGCTATAAGCCAGTTGCAGACGAAGGTAGTTCCATAAGGCGCCGCGCTGGTTGTTGTCGAACTCCGCTTTATGGCTCTCAAGCCAGGCGTTATCGATACAGGGCATATTTTCCCGGCAGGGCGATTCGCGCATCCAGCGCAGGGCGGCAATAAAGGTCATCAGCGAAGCATTCGGCGCGCTGACAAACGCATCGCCTCCCCAGCTAACATCCTTACTCAGCAGCTTGTTGTCGCTCTCATTGATCAGCGTCACCAGCGCATCGCCGCTGGTGGAGGCAGAGAGTGCGTTTTCGTAGCGCACCGCAAGGCTGTCCCACTGCTGAAGATACCAATCAATACGGCGCAGCATCCCCTGGGTCGAGGCGGCATAGCGCCCCTGCGGCCACTGCTTGAGGTAACTTTCCGCCGCGCTTCGCGCCTGCTCAGCGTGGGGCTTATCAATTTTCGCAACGTCAAAATCGCCATATTCACCGTTGGCGTTTTCGCTGCTGGCGTTGAGCGCATTACGCATCAGCATGTAACTCGCCGTCTCGGCAAGCCACGGTTGCGTGCTCTTTGTCAGCGAAGTGAAAAGCGGCTCGGCGGCGGCATAATCACCGGCATAAAAGCTATTGGCGGCCTGAAGATAGGTGCGAAAACCCGCCGCTGCTGAATTCTCCGGGAAGGAGAGGGCGCTGATCGCCTCTGTACTCTGCGAAGATTCATTAGCAGCGATACGTGCGGTCGCCAGCGCCTGGCGCTGCGGCGCGGTCAGGGATTTATCCTCAAGCAGGGCGGCGAAGAAGGCTGAAAGCGTCGCGTTGTTTTGTGAGACAAAGCGGGTTTCACCGTCGTTGCCCGCGTCATCAACCGCTGTTGCGGTTTGCGCGTCATTGCCGTCGGCAAGCAGGCGCAGCAGGGCGGGCGGCAGCGTGTTGTCGCTCGCGACGCCCAGCGCATTCATCTGCTGGCGCAGCGTGGCGGCAAGCGTTGTGGCTTCTGTCGCAGCGGCAGGCGGCGCGTCATCGTGATGCACGCCGAAGTACACGTTGCGGCTGCGGGTAACATCTGCCGGCATCGGCTGGCGCAGCGGATAGAGGCCTTTGCTGTCGCCCAGCAGGCGCAGCAGGTTGTCGCGGGTATCGGTATGGATAGCGATAACCGGCGGTGTGGAGAGGTAGCAGCCGGGGCTGCCCCATGTGCAATCATCAATATCGGAAGAGGCCAGCGCGGATGCGCTGGCGCCAAGCGCGAGCAGGATGCCCAGCGCGAGCTGTTTTTGCGGGCCCATAGCCGGGATCCTTGGATTAAGTTAGTCGCTTACGGGAGTGATACGCAGCGTAATACCTTCAATGGCGATGACCTCGACGCGCGTACCGGCGGCGAGATCGGCATCGGCGCAGACCGGCCATGAGCTGTCGCCCACGCGCATATGTCCGCGACTGTTGACCAGCGCATTATCGAGCGTGAAACGGCGACCGAGCAGCTGTTGCCCGCGCAGGTTAAGCGAGGCGTCGGCGGGGTTTTGCTGTTTTACGCGTTTTGACAACCACAGCCACCAGAGCCAGGCGGCCAGCAGCGTCAGCAGGGCAAACAGCACCCCCTGCCACTCCCAGCTAAACGGGATGACCCACGCCAGCAAACCGGTGGCGACGGCCGCAATGCCGCTCCATAACAGATAGCCGTTGCCGCCGAGCATTTCGGCGGCGAGCAGCAGCCCACCCAGCGTTAGCCAGGCGAGGTAGGTATGTTCAAGCAGCAGTTCGGCGATCATTTTTTACGCTCGTTGGCGCTATCTTTCACCAGCTCTGCAATACCGCCGATGGCACCCAGCAGGCTGCTGGCATCCAGCGGCATCATCACCACTTTGCTGTTGTTGGCGGAGCCAATCTGCTGCAGCGCTTCGGTATATTTCTGCGCCACAAAGTAGTTCACCGCCTGGATATCGCCGGAGGCGATCGCTTCAGAAACCATCTGCGTGGCGCGGGCTTCCGCTTCCGCCGAACGCTCACGCGCTTCTGCCTGCAGGAAGGCAGACTGACGTTCACCTTCAGCTTTCAGGATCTGCGACTGTTTATCCCCTTCGGCTTTCAGGATCTCCGCCTGGCGGATCCCTTCGGCTTCAAGGATGTAGGCACGTTTAGTACGCTCCGCTTTCATCTGCGCATTCATTGAGGAGACCAGCTCCGCCGGCGGGCGCACATCGCGGATCTCAATACGCGTTACCTTGATGCCCCACGGGTTGGTGGCTTCATCGACAATGTGCAGCAGGCGGGTGTTGATGCTGTCACGCTGCGAGAGCATCTCATCCAGCTCCATTGAGCCGAGCACGGTACGGATGTTGGTCATGGTCAGGTTGACGATCGCCAGTTCCAGATTGCTCACCTCATAGGCGGCGCGCGGCGCGTCGATAACCTGAATAAAGCAGACGGCGTCAATGGTGACGTTGGCGTTATCTTTGGAGATGATCTCCTGGGAAGGGATGTCGAGCACCTGCTCCATCATATTGATCTTGCGACCAATGCGATCCATAAACGGCACGACAAGGCTAAGACCCGGTTGCAGTGTGCGGGTAAAGCGGCCAAAGCGTTCCACGGTCCACTGGAAGCCTTGGGGGACAATTTTTACACCGGAAAAGACAATAACCAGCGCGACGACGATAAGAACGATAATGACGATTGGCATCAAAAAAAACCTCCTGTTTAATTTGATGCCATCTTAGCCCGAATTGGCGACGAAAGCAGCCCGATCGCCAAATTTAGCAGGGTGATCAGTAAAGCAGCGAGTAGAGCTGACGACGGTATTTCGACGCCAGCGCATCGCCGGTACCGAGCGCGGCGAGGATCTCTTGCAGCGTTTTACGCGCGTCGCCGTTAGCCGCACCCAGATCTTTACGCAGGTGGTTAAACAGCAGCTCCAGCGCCTCTTCGTTACGTCCGACCTGGTGCAGTTGCAACGCCAGTTGGGTTGCCAGCGCCGCATCCTCCGGATTATCGGCAACCTGCTGTTGCAGCTGCTGGATTTCCGGCGTATCGGCCGCTTTGCGCAACAGATCGATCTGCGCGATCAGCCCCTGATAGCGGGTGTCCTGATCCTGCAATGGCACCACTTTCAGCACCGCTTCCGCTTCGTCGGCGCGGTTTAACACAATCAGCGTTTCCGCCAGCAGGAAGCCGATTTCGCTCTGCTGGTTAGAGAGCTGCCACGCCTCTTTCAGCAGCGGCAGCGCCTCCGCGTGGTTGCCTGCCTGCATCAGCTCCATCGCCTGCTGCGCTTTTAGTTCTTCTTCGCGCGGCAGCACTTTGTCGAGCAGGGCGCGGATCGCCTCTTCCGGCTGCGGGCCCTGGAAGCCATCGACCGGCTGACCGTTCTGGAAGAGATAGACGGTTGGAATGGCGCGCAGGCCAAACTGCGAGGCGACCATCTGCTCGGCATCGCAATCCACTTTCGCCAGAATAAACTGCCCGTTGTACTGCGCGGCCAGCGTTTCCAGGACCGGCGTCAATTGCAGACAGTGTTGGCTGCGCTCGGACCAGAAATAGAACAGCACCGGGGTCGCAACGGACTGTTCCAGCACCTGTTGCAGGTTCGCTTCGGTAATATTGACGATATTCTGTACGGACATGGCAATTTCTCTGTTTAAACAAGTAAGAATGAGATGGGGACGCGTCACGCGCCTTCAACTCATCCGTGCAAAATTTTATCCATCATGCGCGCGGGCAGCAGCCGTTTCAGCAGGCTGACCGCCCAGGTCACCAGCGTGACGGGGTAGCGTAATTTCGGATGTTTACTCTCAAAAGCATGGCGCACTTTGGCGACCACCGCCTCCGGGCCGAGGGTAAAGCGCGCGGCGATGCCGGGATTTTCTACCGGTTTATCGCGCTGCGTCTGGTTGACGTTATCGGTAAAACGGGTGCGGATGGGGCCAGGCTCAATCAGGCTCACTTTAATGCCGGTGTGGCGCAGCTCCATGCGCAGCGCGTCGGACCAGGCTTCCAGCGCATATTTACTTGCGGCATAGGCACCGCGACCGGGCGTGGAGATCAGGCCCATCACCGATGAAGTCATCACAATGCGCCCTTCGCCGTGCGGCAACATAGCCGGGAGCAGACGCAGCGTAAGCTGGTGAATGCCGAAAAAGTTGCTGGAAAACTGCTGCTCCAGCTGTTCACGGCTGATGGCGTCAAGAGACCCATACACGCCGTAACCGGCGTTATTGAAGAGGCCATAGAGGCGATTACCGGTCAGGGCGATCACTTCATCCGCTGCGCGATCCACGCTCGCCGCGTCATCAAGATCGAGCAAAACGCCGGTGAATCCCTCTTGATCCATCCGCGCCACATCGTCGGCTTTACGGCAGGCCGCCAGCACGCGAAACCCCTGGCGCTTTAGCTCGCGGGCGCTCTCCAGACCAATACCGCTGGAACATCCTGTTATTAAGACCGTTTTTTGCATAACTTTACCTGGGGACGCGCCTGAATATTCAGGAGGCGTGATTAACTAAAGGAGCCAGTCGCGTCGCCATCCAGTCGGCAATAAACGGCTGGGCATCGCGATTGGGGTGAATACCATCATCCTGCATCCACTGCGGTTTCAGATAGACTTCTTCCATAAAAAAGGGCAGCAGAGGAACATCCAGCTCGCTGGAAAGCTTCGGGTAAATGGCACCAAAGGCCTCAGTATAACGACGACCGTAGTTGGCGGGCAGCCGTATTTGCATCAGCAGCGGCTTCGCATCGGCGCTCTTTACCGTCTGGATAATCTGGCGCAGTGTCTGTTCCGTTTGCTGCGGCGGAAAACCGCGCAGGCCGTCATTGCCGCCGAGTTCGACCAGCACCCAGCGCGGTTTATGCTCTTTTAACAGCGCGGGCAGGCGCGCCAGGCCCTGCTGCGAGGTGTCGCCGCTGATACTGGCGTTCACCACCACAGGCTGTTGCTGCCACTTGTTATTGAGCAGCGCAGGCCAGGCCGCCGTTGCCGCCATCCGATAGCCCGCACTCAGGCTGTCGCCAAGAATCAATAGCGTGTCCGCCGCCGCGGCGCGAAAGGTTAACAAAAGCAAAAACAGGAAGGGCAAATGCCAGCGGAAAACATTGTTGAAGTTCATCATCTTAAGAAGTCCGTCGGTCAGGGGGAGCAGGAGCTTTCAATCCTTACCGGAGTTGAGCTGGTTGTCAAACCAGCTGAAACCATCGCGCTGATTGGCGAGTCCGGTTCCGGGAAGTCGACGCTGCTCGCCATCCTCGCCGGGCTGGATGATGGCAGCAGCGGCGAAGTGCATCTGCTCGGTAAACCCTTACACAAAATGGACGAAGAGGCGCGCGCGCAATTACGCGCACAAAATGTCGGGTTTGTTTTTCAATCCTTCATGCTGATCCCGACCCTTAACGCGCTGGAAAACGTGGAACTACCCGCGCTGTTGCGTGGCGAGAAGAGCAGTGAAAGCCGCAGCAGTGCCAAAGCGTTGCTCGACGAGTTGGGGCTGGGCAAGCGCCTCGATCATCTCCCGGCACAACTCTCCGGCGGCGAGCAGCAGCGCGTGGCGCTGGCCCGCGCTTTCAACGGTCGCCCGGCAGTGCTCTTCGCCGATGAGCCGACCGGCAATCTCGATCGGCAAACGGGCGACAAAATCGCTGACCTGCTCTTCTCCATGAATCAACACTACGGCACCACGCTGCTGCTGGTGACCCATGATGCGCAGCTGGCGGCGCGCTGTGACAGGCGTCTGCGGCTGGTCAACGGCGAACTGCGGGAGGAAGCATGATTGCCCGCTGGTTCTGGCGCGAATGGCGCTCGCCGTCCCTGCTGATTGTCTGGATGGCGCTGAGCCTCGCGGTGGCCTGCGTGCTGGCGCTCGGCACCATCGGCGATCGCATGGAGAAGGGCTTAAGCCAGCAGAGCCGCGATTTTATGGCCGGCGACCGCGCCCTGCGCAGCTCGCGTGAAATTCCCCCTGGCTGGCTGGAGGAGGCGCGTAAAAGCGGCCTGCAAGTGAGTGAGCAGGTGAGCTTCAGCACCATGACGTTTGCCGGCGACACGCCGCAGCTGGCGAGTGTTAAAGCTGTGGATAATCGCTACCCGCTCTATGGTGAGCTGGAAACGCAGCCCGCCGGGCTGAAGCCGCAGCCGGGCACGGCGCTGCTCGCTCCGCGCCTGATGGCTTTACTGAGTGTTAAACCGGGCGACACGATTGAGGTGGGCGACGCCACGCTGCGCATCGCTGGCGAAGTGACGCAGGAGCCCGATTCCGGCTTTAACCCCTTTCAGATGGCACCGCGGCTGCTAATGAACAGCGCTGATGTAGCAAAAACCGGCGCTGTCTTGCCGGGCAGCCGCGTCAGCTGGCGGGTGAAGTTTGCCGGTACGCCCGCGCAGTTAGAGAAGTATGAAACGTGGCTGCTGCCGCAGCTTGGCGCGGATCAGCGCTGGTACGGGCTGGAGCAGGATGACGGCGCGCTGGGGAAATCCTTACAGCGTTCGCAGCAGTTCTTGCTGCTATCGGCGCTGCTGACGCTGCTGCTGGCGGTCGCCGCCGTTGCGGTGGCGATGAGCCACTACTGCCGCAGCCGCTACGATCTGGTGGCGATTCTGAAAACCCTCGGTGCCGGTCGCGCACAGCTGCAAAAGCTGATTGTCGGTCAGTGGGCACTGCTGCTTGGGCTGGCGGTGATCACCGGCGGCGCGCTGGGGCTGCTGTTTGAAAAGGTGCTGATGCTCCTTCTCAAACCGGTGTTGCCCGCTGCGCTGCCGCCCGCAAGCTACTGGCCGTGGCTGTGGGCCATCGGCGCAATCGTGGTGATCTCGCTGCTGGTGGGGCTGCGTCCCTATCGTCTGCTGCTGGCGACGCAGCCGCTGCGGGTGCTGCGCCGCGATGCGGTGGCGAATGTCTGGCCGCTTAAGATCTATCTTTCGGCGGTCGCGATTATCACCGTGCTGCTGCTCGCCTGGCTGATGGGCGGCAGCATGCTGCTGTGGGCGGTGCTGGCGGGGGCGGTGGTGCTGGCAATGCTCTGTGGCGTGGTCGGCTGGCTGCTGCTCAATGTGCTGAAGCGCCTGACCCTGAAAGCGCTGCCGCTGCGTCTGGCGGTGAATCGCCTGCTGCGCCAGCCGTGGTCGACGCTCAGCCAGCTGTCGGCCTTCTCCCTCTCGTTTATGTTACTGGCGATGCTGCTGGTGCTGCGTGGCGATCTGCTCGATCGCTGGCAGCAGCAGTTACCGGCCGAAAGCCCGAACTACTTTCTGATTAACATCGCCCCGGAGCAGATTGCGCCGCTGAAAACCTTCCTTGCTGAGCATCAGGTGATCCCGGCGGCGTTCTACCCGATTGTGCGGGCGAGGATGACGCAAATTAACGGCCAGTCGACGGAGGGCAACGCCGACGAGGCGCTGAATCGCGAACTTAACCTCACCTGGCAGCAGCAGCGGCCGGATCACAACCCGCTTACCGCAGGCAACTGGCCGCCAAAAGCGGGTGAAGTGTCGGTGGAGGAGGGGCTTGCCGAGCGGCTTGGTCTGAAGCTTGGCGATACGGTCACCTTTACCGGCGATACGCAGGCGTTCAGCGCAAAGATCTCCAGCCTGCGCAAGGTGGACTGGGAGAGCCTGCGGCCCAACTTCTTCTTTATCTTCCCGCCGGGTGCGCTCGACGGGCAGCCGCAGAGCTGGCTCACCAGCTTCCGGCTGGAGGGGAACAACGGCATGTTAACGCAGCTTAACCGCGCCTTTCCGACCATCAGCCTGCTCGATATTGGCGCGATTTTAAAACAGGTCGGCCAGGTGCTGGAGCAGGTGAGCCGGGCGCTAGAAGTAATGGTGGTGCTGGTTACCGCCTGCGGCGTGTTACTGCTGCTGGCGCAGGTGCAGGTCGGTATGCGTCAGCGTCACCAGGAGCTGGTGGTCTACCGCACGCTGGGGGCGGGCAAACGGCTGCTGCGCACCACCTTGTGGTGTGAGTTTGCGCTGCTGGGGCTGGTCTCCGGGCTGGTTGCCGCCATCGGCGCGGAAACGGCGCTGGCGCTGCTGCAAACCCGCGTGTTTGACTTCCCGTGGCAGCCCGACTGGCGGCTGTGGATTACGCTGCCGCTCTGCGGCGCACTGCTGCTCTCCCTGTGCGGCGGGTGGTTAGGCAGCCGGTTATTAAAAGGCAAAGCGCTTTTTCGTCAATTTAGTGGTTAATCCTGCCTGAAAAAGCGGCACCGATAATTCAATCGGTGTCGCGCTGTTTCAACGTGTAAACAATTAATCGATAGTTGTTTAGTAGCACAAAACATTAAAAAAACTTCGCCCACCAGAATCTTATAAAAGCTATGATGCCCGCGCTAATTAACAGTTAGTTGTATCTATTCCCAAGGAAAAATAATGAAAATAAAAACAAGCGCCCTGGCGACAGCCATTGGCGCAGCAGTGGCGTTGGCGTCTTTCACAGCACAAGCAGAAATTACTGTCCTGAAACAAAACCCGCAGGCGGGCGATCCCCTTAGCCGCCTGAACTTTACCGTTGGTGGTTCTATTCGCCCGCAGTTCCAGAATATTACCGGTAACGATGGCAAAAACGCCTTTAAACGTAACGGTTTTGACGGCGGTACCCGCTTCCGTTTCGCAGCAGATTACTACCTGTTCGATGACATCAGCTGGGTCAGCTACTACGAGCTGGGCGTTGATATCCCGAAACTGTTCGACTGGGATAACCACTACGCGGAAACCGCGCACAACACCACGCGCCGTATGCTCTACACCGGCCTGAAAAGCCAGACTTGGGGCACGCTGACATTCGGTCAGCAGAACAGCGTTTATTACGACGTGGTTGGCGCGAAAACCGATATCTGGGACTACGACATGCTGGCGCAGGCACCGGGTAACGGCATCAAAGGCGATTACGACGGCTCTTATCGTTCACGCAAAATGCTGAAATATAAGAAAACCGAGGGTGACGCGGATATCTATGCTTCTTACCTGTTCAGCGATGATTACCTGGCGACCGACGGCAACCGTTACAAACGTAAGAGCGGCGGTTCACTGGGTCTCGATTATCACCTGACCGACGATCTGACCTGGGGCGCGGCGTGGAACTACACCCGTGCGGATATGCGTCAGCCTTCTACCGGCGACAGCAAAACCTACGATCAGAACATCCTCGGCACCGCGTTGAGCTGGACCCCGGATAACTGGACCTTCTCCCTGGGCGGCGGCTGGTATCAAAACTTCATGCTGACCAAGAAGAAGGATGTGCATAACTACTTCGCGGGCGATGCGTGGGGCGTTGAGTATTTTGCCGGGTATAAATTCCCGATCGCACAGTACGCGGTGAAATACATTCAGCCGTACGTGATGGGTGACCGTCTGGAGTTCACCAGCGGCCGTAATTATCAGCGTATCGATAATGGCGTGGGTGTAACCGTGCAGCTGGATTATGGTTTCCGTGTCGATTACGAACACGTCTTCACCTCCAGCACCGACAACCTGGGCGATATGAACCTGGTTCGTCTGCGTTACGATTTCTAATCGATACCTGTGCGGCCTGCCTCTGATGCGCAGGCCGCACAGCACGCTGCAAATGCCTGATGGCGCTTCGCTTATCAGGCCTACGGAAATGTACCAGCGTAGGCCGGATAAGGCATCGCCGCCATCCGGCATTTCTCCTCCTTCCCCCTGACAAGTTGAATTTTTTTCAATTACCGCTGCGCTGGCTTTGTGCCATCTTATTCCCCGGCCTTATCGACAAGGCGCACACTGAACGCGACGCACTGCACGCCGCGTCACACAGCACATCATTACCATCAGGGAGAATGTATGGGACCTCGTCTCGGTTTACGCGCGCTTTTTAGCGCTCTACTTCTGGTTTGCGGTCTGCCTTTCGCGCAGGCCAACAGCGATCCACACACCATCGTTTTCGGCGTCGCGCCGGGTCCGTATGGCGATATGGTGAAACAGGCGATTGCCCCTTCGCTGAAAGAGAAGGGCTACAAAGTTGTGGTGCGCGAGTTCAGCGATTACGTGCAGCCAAATATGGCGCTGGCTAACGGCAGCATCGATGCTAACCTCTTCCAGCACAGCCTCTATTTCGATAAATTCACCGCCGATAAAGGCCTCAAGCTCAGCAAGCTGATCGCCGTGCCGACCGCAGGAATGGGCTTTTACTCCCACAAAATCAAAAGCCTTGATGAGCTGAAGAAGGGCGACATCATCACCCTCTCAAACGATCCCACTAACCTGGCGCGCGGGCTGCGCTTCCTGCAATCGCTGGGGCTGATTACCATCAAAGACGCTATCGATCCGACCAAAGCCTCCGAGCGCGATATCGCCAGCAACCCGAAAGGGCTGGTGTTTAAACCGCTGGAAGCCGCGCAGCTGCCGCGTACGCTCGACGGTGTTACCGCCTCGCTGGTAAACGGCAACTTTGCGGTGGCCGCCGGGATGGATCTCGCTTCGGCGATCAAGCAGGAGAAGCTCGACGAGAACCTGAAAAACATCATTGCTGTGCGCAGTGAAGATGCCGACAAGCCCTTCGCGAAAGATATCGTGACGGCGGTGAAATCCCCGGCTTACCGCGCGGTGATCGACGATCCGAAAAATATCTTTGCCGCTTTCCAGAAACCCGACTGGATGCAGAGCGCGGATAAACAATAACAGCGGATTGATGACCAGGCAGGCTGCGGCCTGCCTTTTGTTTTTTGCCGTTTGAGGTTGGCATGATTGAACTAGATAACGTTTGCGTCGATTTTCCGGCCGGGCGCGGTGGCAGCGGCGCGACGCGCGCCGTCGAGGCGGTCTCGCTGCGCATTGCTGCCGGAGAGATTTTCGGCATTGTCGGTACCAGCGGCGCGGGCAAAAGTACCCTGCTGCGCACGCTTAATGCTCTGCAACGCCCAAGCGAAGGCCGAGTCAATATTAACGGCGTCACCATTTCTGATTTAGAGGGCGTGACGCTGCGCCAGGCGCGCCAGCGCATTGGCATGATTTTCCAGCACTTCAACCTGATGCACACCCGCACGGTGGCGCAAAACGTCGCCTTCAGCCTGAAGGCCGCGGGGTGGGAGCGGAGTAAAATTGCGCCACGTGTGGCGGAGATCCTTGCGCTGGTAGGCTTAAGCGATAAAGCGAACCGCTACCCGGTGCAGCTTAGCGGCGGGCAGAAGCAGCGCGTCGGCATTGCGCGCGCTATCGCTAACCACCCGGATGTGCTGCTCTGCGATGAGCCGACTTCCGCGCTGGATCTGGAAACTTCTGCCACCATTCTGGCGCTGCTAAAAGAGATTAACGCGCAGATGGGGATCACCATTGTGCTGATCACCCATGAGATGAATGTCATCAAAACCATCTGCGATCGCGTGGCGGTGATGTCGGCGGGCAAAGTGGTGGAAGAGGGCGAGGTGTTCGATATTTTTGCCCATCCGCAGCACCCGTTTACGCAGCAACTGGTGTCGCACACTCTCAACCTGACACTGCCCGCGCGTCTGCATGAACATTTGCCAGGCCAGCTGCTGAAGGTGCTGTTTATCGGCGACTCTGCCGAGCAGCCAGTGCTTTCGGACGCGGCGGTAAAATTCGGCGTGGCGGTCAATATTCTGCACGGCAAAATCGAGTATATCGGTGAGCGCGCGTTGGGCATTTTAGTGGTACAGCTGACGGCGGAAAATCCGCAGGCAGTCAGCGATGCCGTGGCGTACATTCACAGCCGGACGGCGCAGGTGGAGGTGATCCGTGGATGATTTACTGGCTGATTTGAGCCTCGCGTTTGGCGAAACATTCCAGATGCTCAGCATCTCAACGGTGCTGGCGATTGTCGGCGGCCTGCCGCTCGGTTTCCTGATTTTCGTCACCGACAGGCATCTGTTCTGGCAAAACCGCGCCGTCTACCTGCTGAGCTCGATTCTGGTGAACATTATCCGCTCGGTGCCGTTTGTCATCCTGCTGGTGCTGCTCCTGCCGCTGACGCAGTGGCTGCTCGGTAACACGATTGGGCCTATCGCGGCGTCGGTGCCGTTATCGATGGCGGCTATCGCCTTTTATGCGCGGCTGGTGGACAGCGCGCTGCGTGAAGTGGACAAGGGGATTATTGAGGCGGCGGAAGCGTTTGGTGCCAGCCCGCTGCGCATTATCTGCACCGTGCTGCTGCCGGAAGCCAGCGCCGGGCTGCTGCGCGGCTTAACCATTACGCTGGTTAGCCTGATTGGCTATTCGGCAATGGCGGGGATTGTCGGCGGCGGCGGGGTCGGCGACCTTGCGATCCGTTTCGGTTATTACCGGTATGAAACCCAGGTAATGATCGTCACCGTCGTGGCGCTGATTATTCTGGTGCAGATTGTGCAGGTCGTTGGCGACTGGCTGGCAAAACGGGCCGATAAACGCGACCGGCATTAGACCCGAAAGGGATGTGCCTGATGGCGCTAACGCTTATCAGGCCTACCAAACCCATCGGCATCACGGTATGTAGGCCGGATAAGGCACCGCCGCCATCCGGCAATCGGGTACGGTGCGGTAAATGCCTGATGGCGCTAACGCTTAGCAGGCCTACCAAACCCATCGACGTCACGGTATGTAGGCCGGATAAGGCACCGCCGCCATCCGGCAATTGAGTGCGGTTGCGGCATATGCCTGATGGCGCTTCGCTTATCAGGCCTACCAAACCCATCGACGTCACGGTATGTAGGCCGGATAAGCGTTAGCGCCATCCGGCACGCTTCACTGTGCTGCCAGCCAGGCAGAAACCTCTTTGAATGTGCCGCGAAAATGGACGATCGGCGCGCGTTTCTCCAGCTGGTAGCGATACATCGGATCGTAATAGACCTCCAGTAGTGGGGCGAGCCAGGCGAAATGCGCCTCCGATGTGCCGCGGCTTCGCTGCTCAGCCAGCGCCGCTTCCAGATGGACAGTCAGTTGCTCATAGCGCTGTAAACCGAGCCGGCGGCGAATGGCAAACAGCCCGTGCCGCAGATACTCCGCATAAGTCTCCCATCCTGCCTCTTCACCGTCACGGTCAATAAAAGCCTGCAGGGTTTGCACAAAATACTCCTCGCGCAGCCGCTCAAGGCGCAGCTCAAACGGATCGTCGACAATCACCAGCGGCGATTGCGCCATGCGCTCGCGCAGGGCTTCTGGCAGATGGTTTGCGCCAATCGCCCGGCCTTCATCTTCCAGCAGCCAGAATGGTGGCGACACTTTTAGCAGCGCGGCCGCCAGGTGGTTTTCAAACGTCGCCTGCGCGTGCTGTGCCTTAGCCGTACGGCCAAACGAGGAACCACGGTGGTGGGCAAGCCCCTCCAGATCGATTCCGTTAGGATGCTCGCGTACCAGCAGGGTTTTGCCGCTGCCGGTACAGCCGCCCACCAGCAGTAGCGGACGCTGAATGCGCGCCTGCGTCGCCTCAATTGCCGCCTGGCGCAGTGCTTTATAGCCTCCTGCGACCAGCGGCAGGTCAATCTGCCGTTCGCGCAGCCACTGCTGCACAATATGCGAGCGCTGGCCGCCGCGTGCGCAGCAGAGCAGGGCTTGTGGCGCGGTTTTATGGGCTGCAACCCACGCCGCAATTCGCTGCTCGCGGGTGTCGCCGTTAACCAGTTTGTGGCCGAGCTTCAGCGCGGCTTCTGCGCCGTCGCGTTTATAGCAGGTGCCGACGGCAGCGCGTTCACTGTCGTTCATCAGCGGCAGGTTTATGGCGGCGGGCATCGCGCCTTTGGCAAATTCAACCGGGGCGCGGAGATCAATAAGGGGCGTGTTATCCCGCAGGATGGCGAGATAATCGGTGGCGTCGTTCATCGGGCGTCCTTCTGCAAAAACTGGTGCCGATTTTACGCCGGAATGCGTCGGGTGTGGGGGAATTTTGCCGGATGGCGCTAACGCTTATCCGGCCTACGGTGTGGGGGCAGGGGGATTTTGCCTGATGGCGCTTCGCTTATCAGGCCTACAAAGCCATCAGCATCATGCAATGTAGGCCGGATAAGGCGTAAGCCGCCATCCGGCAATCGAGTGCGGTGCGGCAAATGCCTGATGGCGCTTCGCTTATCAGGCCTACAGAACCATCAGCATCACGAATGTAGGCCGGATAAGGCGCAAGCCGCCATCCGGCAGCTGTTACCCTTACAGCTTCGACTGCGCCCAGGCAATGCCGCTGGCGTATTCGGGGGGCAGTAACGGCACCAGCGCTTCCAGCGTCGCGCTTAGGCGGCCGGTATCGCTATCATTGAGGTTGAGATGACCCACTTTGCGCCCGGCGCGCACCTCTTTGTCATACCAGTGCAGATGCACCAGCGGCAGCTTCAGCCAGTCGTAGTTAAGAT
Source organism: Kosakonia cowanii JCM 10956 = DSM 18146 (assembly GCF_001975225.1). NCBI lineage: Bacteria > Pseudomonadati > Pseudomonadota > Gammaproteobacteria > Enterobacterales > Enterobacteriaceae > Kosakonia > Kosakonia cowanii. The sequence continues at coordinate 2,458,737 of NZ_CP019445.1, forward strand.
TGCTGCCGATCAGGTTGATCATCACCGACGGGCTGTTGACCACCGGCGGCGGCAGGGGTAAATCGACTATCGCGCGCAGATGCAGCTCAAACTGGCTGATCGAGGCACCATTTTGCGTCCAGTGACCGCTGTTATGCACACGTGGTGCCAGCTCATTGATCAGCAGACCGCCAGGGGTAACGAAACACTCCATTGCCATTACGCCGACATAATTCAGCTCATGCATGATCGCCGACAGCATCGCTTCCGCCTGCTGCTGCTGTTTAGCATTCGGCTGCGGGAAGACCACGCTGGTGCGCAGAATGCCGTCCTGATGCAGGTTGTGGGTCAGCGGATAAAAAACGGTGCTGCCATCGTGGGCGCGGGCGCCTACCAGCGATACTTCGCCGGAGAAGTTGATCCCCTGCTCAACGATGCACTCGCCGTAGCACTCATCCGGCAACTGATCGATATCGGCTGCGCGTAAACGCCACTGGCCGCGACCGTCATAACCGCCAACGCGACGCTTCACGATAGCGTGATCGCCCAGGCGCTCAAACACGCCTGGCCACTCGCTTTTATCGGCAAGCAGTTGCCACGGCGCGGTAGCGAGGTTGAGTTTGTCGAACAGCTGTTTTTGCGTGAAGCGATCGGCGATCACCGGGAAAACGTCACGGTTCACAAACGCCGGATGGCGCGCCAGCTCGCGGGTTAACGCGGTTTCTGGCCAGCGCTCAATCTCGGCGGTAATCACGCTCTGCTGAAACGGCACCGCTTCCGGCGCGTCGTCCAGCCCAACCGGCCAGACGGCAATGCTTAACGGTTCACCCGCCTGGCGCAGCATGCGCCCAAGCTGACCGTTGCCTAATATACAGACCTGTTTCATGCCGCACCCCGTGGATCCGGGTTATCCAGCACTTCATCCGTCTGCCCCTGGCGCCAGTCGGCCAGGCGCAGATGCAGTTCTGCATCGTGCTGGGCGAGGATCTGCGCTGCCAGCAGCGCCGCGTTTGACGCGCCCGCTTTACCTATCGCCAGCGTACCGACGGGAATACCGCGCGGCATCTGCACGATGGAGTAGAGGCTGTCGACGCCGCTTAACGCTGCGGTTTGTACCGGCACACCCAGCACCGGCACCAGCGTTTTGGCGGCAATCATGCCCGGCAGATGCGCCGCGCCGCCGGCGCCTGCGATAATCACCTGAAAGCCGTTTTGCTCCGCCTGCTCAGCAAAGCTAAACAGTTTATCGGGCGTACGGTGGGCAGAGACGATTTCAACGTGGTGCGGGACATTCAGGGTATCGAGGATTTCTGCGGCGAATTGCATGGTGGCCCAATCGCTTTTAGAACCCATAACAATGGCGATGCGCGCCGGTTGGTTGCTTAAAGACATGCGTCTCAAAACTCCTGTGGGTGTGCTTCAGACTACTTCAGAGGGCAGAGAGAATAGCATGGAAAAAAGGCAAGGAAAACGGTTGCGCAGTGAAGTTTGCCTGATTCGTGGGTAAGCCAGTTGGGGTTTCAGAAGGGGAATTGCACCAGCTCTACGTCGCTTTCGCTGACGCGGATCATTGAGCCTTCGCTGTGCCAGGCACCGAGTACGGCACGAAAGGCGGGAGCCTCATTCGCGGTCAGTTGATGAATGGCCGGGCGGTGCGTGTGACCGTGGATCAGCCACTGGACGCGATGCTTTTCCATCGCCTCAATTACGGCCTGCTGGTTGACGTCCATGATCGCCAGTGATTTGCTGCTGTTGGCGGCACGGCTGTCGGCGCGCATTTTTGCCGCCACGCGGTGGCGAATAAACAGCGGCAGGGCGAGAAACAGGGTTTGCAGCCACGGTTGATGCACTTTGGCGCGGAAAGCCTGGTAGCCAGCATCGTCGGTACAGAGCGTGTCGCCGTGCATAATCAGCACCTTACGCCCATACAGCTCAAGCACTTTTTCCTGCGGGAGAAGCTGCATACCACTTTCGCGGGCAAAGCGTTTACCGAGCAAAAAATCGCGGTTGCCGTGGATGAAATAGCAGGGGACGCCGCTGTCGACAAGGGCGCGGATGGCGGCTGCGACGCGCTGGTGCAGCGGGTTGGGATCGTCATCGCCGATCCAGGCTTCGAACAGATCGCCCAGAATGTAGAGCGCATCGGCCTCACGGGCAACGCCGTCTAAAAAATGGAGAAAACCGGCGGTGATCGCCGGTTCTTCCGTGTGCAGATGCAGATCTGCGATAAAGAGTGTTGCCACGAATTACTCGCTGACGTCCACGCTTTCGATGATCACATCTTCTTTCGGAACGTCCTGGTGCATGCCGCTGCGACCGGTAGAGACCGCTTTGATTTTATCGACCACGTCCATGCCTTCAACCACTTCTGCGAAGACGCAGTAGCCCCAACCCTGCAGGTTTTCACCGCTGAAGTTCAGGAAGTCGTTGTCCGCGACGTTGATGAAGAATTGTGCGGTTGCGGAGTGCGGAGCCTGGGTACGCGCCATTGCCAGCGTGCCACGGGTGTTTTTCAGGCCGTTGTTGGCTTCGTTTTTGATCGCGTCTTTCGTGACTTTCTGATTCATGCCCGGTTCAAAACCGCCGCCCTGAATCATAAAGCCGTTGATCACACGGTGGAAAATCGTGTTGTTGTAGAAACCTTCACGGCAGTAGTCCAGGAAGTTTTTAACTGTTTCAGGCGCTTTGTCATCAAAGGTTTTGATTACGATATCGCCGTGATTAGTGTGGAAAGTAACCATTATTGCATCCTGTTCTGATAGTGTGGTGCGTAGACCCGCGTTTGGGTCAGAGATAGTGGCTTGTTATAGCATAACCGCGAGGCTGGATCACCTTGCAAAGTGAGCTGCTTCGGGTTTGAATTACAGGTAATATATACGGTTTTCACGCCCACACACGTCTACATGGAATCTTCGATGTTAAAAATTTTTAATACACTGACGCGCCAAAAAGAGGAATTCAAACCTATCCATGCCGGGGAAGTCGGCATGTACGTGTGTGGTATCACTGTTTACGATCTCTGTCACATTGGTCATGGCCGTACTTTCGTCGCCTTTGACGTTGTCGCACGCTATCTGCGCTTCCTCGGCTATAAGCTGAAATATGTGCGCAATATCACCGATATCGACGACAAGATCATCAAACGTGCCAATGAGAATGGCGAAGATTTCGTTGCGCTGGTCGATCGCATGATCGCCGAAATGCACACCGATTTTGACGCACTCAATATTCTGCGCCCGGATAACGAACCGCGCGCGACGCACCATATTCACGAAATCATTGAGATCACCGAGAGCCTGCTGGCTCGCGGCCACGCCTATGTGGCGGATAATGGCGATGTGATGTTCTCCGTGCCAAGCGATCCGCATTACGGCCAGCTTTCGCGCCAGGATCTCGACCAGCTGCAGGCGGGCGCACGCGTCGAAGTGGCGGATATCAAGCGCAACCCGATGGATTTCGTGCTGTGGAAGATGTCCAAGCCGGGCGAGCCGAGCTGGCCGTCGCCGTGGGGCGAAGGGCGTCCGGGCTGGCACATTGAGTGTTCGGCGATGAACTGCAAACAGCTGGGATCGCATTTTGATATTCACGGCGGCGGATCGGATCTGATGTTCCCGCACCATGAAAACGAAATCGCCCAGTCGACCTGTGCGCACGATGGCGAGTACGTTAACTACTGGATGCACTCCGGTATGGTGATGGTTGACCGCGAGAAGATGTCAAAATCGCTGGGTAACTTCTTTACCGTGCGCGACGTGCTGAAGTATTACGATGCGGAAACCATTCGCTACTTCCTGATGTCCGGCCACTACCGCAGCCAGCTCAACTACAGCGAAGAGAACCTCAAGCAGGCCCGCTCGGCGCTGGAGCGTCTCTACACTGCGCTGCGCGGAACCGACGAATCGGTTGCGGCTGAGGGGGGTGAAGCCTTTGAAGCGCGATTTATTGAAGCGATGGATGATGACTTCAACACGCCGGAAGCCTACTCGGTGCTGTTTGATATGGCGCGTGAAGTGAACCGTCTGAAAACGGAAGATGCTCATTCAGCAAACGCGCTGGCCTCGCATATGCGTAAACTCGCGGGCGTACTGGGTCTGCTGGAGCAGAACCCGGATCTCTTCCTGCAGAGCGGCGCGCAGGCGGATGACGGCGAAGTCGCGGAGATTGAGCAGCTTATTCAGCAGCGTCTGGATGCGCGTAAAGCGAAGGACTGGGCGGCGGCCGATGCCGCACGCGATCGCCTGAACGAGATGGGCATCGTGCTGGAAGATGGCCCGCAGGGCACCACCTGGCGCCGTAAGTAATCCCGCATACCGGGCAGGCGAACGCGCTGTCCGCTTATCGAAGCCGCCATCCGCACTGTGCCGGATGGCGGCTTTTTCTTTCTACAGACCGGCCTTACCGTCTGCGCCACCACAACAAACCCATCACCACCACGCCCGGCAGCCATACCCACATTAGCTCAGAGAGGATCACCTGATGCCCGTAGGGCGTGGTATAGCGTGACAGGGCGAACGGCGCGACTTTTATCACCTGCCATGGCGCGAAAAAGCGTTCATCAGACCAGGGCCAGAGCCAGCCAACCCCTTTCCCGCCGGTAGTGATGGAGTCCAGCAGGCTGTGCGACAGCAGGGAGAGGGTTAAAAATGCCCAACAGCGCGTCAGGCTTGCCTTAAAGCGCTTATGGCCGAGCCAGGCGACCAGTAGCGGGACGACGAAGGCGAAGAGCAGGGAGTGGGTAAAACCGCGGTGGCCAAGAACATCACCGTAGGCAACGCCGAATTTAAACGCCAGCACATCGGCGTCCGGCAGCATGGCAAGTCCCATACCCGCCAGCAGCAAACCCCGAGGGATGACTTTACTGCCGAGCCCAAGCCCGAGACAGAGCGGAACAGCAGCGTGAGTGACGATAGTTGGCATAAAGCATCTCCCTGAGAAAAAAGGGATTATAGCTAAAACGCGCACTCTTCACGCCTGATTTGCGCATCAGGCGGATTCACGCACGATGAGCTGCCCGGAGAGGGTAATGCGCTGCGTCTGTAACTGCGGCTCCTTGAGCTTGCGCATCATCAGCCCGGCGGCCTGGCGACCGCTCTCTTCACTGGCGGAGGAGACGTAGGTAAACGCTGGCGAGGTGAGATTGATGTGCAGCATATCCTCGAAGCCGACCAGCGCCACCTGCTGGGTCAAAAAGAGATCTTTACCGACGGTGCGCCCGGTGTGATGAATGCCGCTTATCGAGCCAATCATCGCATCGGGTGAGTGGCAGAGCAGGGCGGTGATGGTGTTGTGCTGTTCCAGCAGTTGACGAGTTGCGCGGCTGGCGGCTTCCGTGTCGCCGCGGCAGGCGGGCGTCGCGCCCTCGCGCAGTACCAGGCCGTGCTGCGCCATGGCGTGGCGAAAACCGAGCAGCCGCTGCTGGCGGATCACATCTCCCTCAATACCGCCGATATAGGCAATATTGCGATGACCGCGTTCAATCAGGTAGCGGGTCGCCAGCGCAGCGGCCTGGCGGTTATCACGCATCACCAGATCGCAGGGCTCCTCCAGCAGTGATTGCGAGACCACCACCAGCGGCAGCGCACACTGTTGCAGTTGCGCGGGCAGGGTGAGCGATCGCGTATCGCACGAGAGGTAAATCACGCCAGCCACACCCTGTTGTTTAAAGGAGAGCAGGCTGCGCTCGAGGTGCTCGCCATCATTCAGCGGCTGGCCGAGAAAGACCATAAAGCCGTGCTTTTCCAGCTCCTGCACGATGCTGGCCATCACTTTGATTGAGAAGCTGTCGCTGAAGTCGCGCAGGATAAGACCGATAAGATTGGAGGTGTTGGCGCGCAGATTCGCCGCCGCGACGTTATGCACATACCCGAGTGCGGCAATCGCTACCTGCACTTTTTCGATGGTCGCGTCGGAGATTTTCCCTTTCTGGCGCAGCACCAGCGAGACCGTGGAAACGGAGACGCCCGCGTGCTTTGCCACATCAATAATGCTGACTTTCTTCAACGCTGCTCCCTGTCGTTTACGCTGTTCAGCCGGGCCTGACACGCCGGTGCGTGCCAGGCCGCTATCTTATGCTTTGCCGATCTGTGTGGACATGCTCTGGGCAATAAATTGTGCCCTTGCGCCAAAAATGACCTGGATGCCGCTATCGCCGACAAACACCACGCCGCGCGCGCCAAGATTATTCAGCCCATCTTTATCCACTCTCTTGCTATCTGCTACTTCCAGACGCAGACGGGTGATGCAGGAGCCGACGGAGGCGATATTCTGCTCGCCGCCCAGCAGGCCAATGATTTCACCGGCCAGCTCGCTGTCGGTTTTATCATCTGCCGTCGCCGTTACGTCGGTGCGCCCCGGCGTTTTGACATCAAAACGACGGATCACAAAGCGGAAGGTGAAGTAGTAGATCACCGCCATCGGGATACCGACAATCACTGCGTTAAGGTAGTTGGTTTGATAGCCGTTAAACGATGGCAGGATGCCGAACGACAGGTAGTCGATAAAGCCTGCGGAGAAGGATTTGGCGATGTGGGCATGCAGCAGATACATCGACATATAGGCGAGGCCCGCCATGATGGCGTTAAAGACGTAGAGGATCGGGGCCACAAAGATAAAGGTGAACTCAACCGGCTCGGTGATGCCCGTCAGGAAGCAGGTCAACGCGGCGGAGAAGAGAATACCGAAGGCGATCTTTTTGTTGCGCGTATGCGCTTCGTGGTACATCGCCAGACAGGCCGCTGGCAGCGCAATCAGCATCAGTGGGAACTCGCCCTGCATAAACTTACCGGCATCGTGGTAGCTGTCGCTGCTGAAGGATTTCACACCCTCTTCCAGCATTTTGAACCAGATTGTCTGATCGCCGTGGATCACCTGGCCTGCCTGAGTGGTGTAATCGCCAAACGAGTACCAGAACGAAGGGTACCAGATGTGGTGCAGGCCCAGCGGGATCAGCGCGCGTTCGACCAGACCGAAGATAAAGGTCGATGCTGCCTGGTTATCGCCGTTGACCACCACCGACAGCGCATCGATACCGGCCTGAATATGTTGCCAGACATAGGGCAGCAGCAGACCGAGTAAGAACGAGAGAAACGCGGTGGCGATGGCGACAAAACGCTTACCGGAGAAGAAGCCGAGAAACTCGGGCAATTGCAGGGTATGGAAGCGGTTATAGCACCACGCGGCGAGGATACCGCAGATAAGGCCGCCGAAGACGCCCATCTGTAAGGTCGGGATGCCGACCACCATCGCGTATTTGCCGCCCTGGGAGGCCATCTCCGGCGTGATGCCGAGCATGGTGCCGATGGTGATGTTGGTAATAAATACCGAGACCGCCGCAGAGAGGGCGGCGATGCCCGATTCCGAGGCCAGACCAACCGCAGAGCCGATGGCGAAAAGCATGGGCAGGTTGTCAAAGATAACGCCACCGGCATTCATCATTAACGGCAGATGGAATTTATCGCCAAAGGCCAGTAACAGGCCCGCAGCGGGTAGCAGCGAGATAGGCAGCATTAAGGCGCGACCAATCATCGACAATTTAGAGAGCGATTTAACAAATCCAGATATCAGACTCATGCTGACTTCCCCCGAAGTTGCGCATTTTGCGCGTTATTTTTGTTAGTAGAACGTTTTAGTAGAACGTTCTACTTATCGTGAGATAACTCTTAAAACGCCGCAACAGAAATTTGGTGTTCAGCCAGAGGAATTGGTGATTCTTTGAGGTTGATCGGTAATTGACCGTTATCGGTGAAGGGGCATTGAGTGGGCATTGCCGGATGGCGGCTGCGCCTTATCCGGCCTACGCGGATCGGATCAGCATAGGGAGATAGTAGGCCCGATAAGCGCAGCGCCATCGGGCAGGCTCGCCGCAGAGGGAAAGCGGGAAATCGTAGGCCCGATAAGCAAAGCGCCATCGGGCAGGCTCGCCGCAGAAGGAAAGCGGAGAAATCGTAGGCCCGATAAGCGCAGCGCCATCGGGCAGGCTTGTCGCAGAGGGAAAGCGGGGAAATCGTAGGCCCGATAAGCGCAGCGCCATCGGGCAGGCTTGTCGCAGAGGGAAAGCGGGAAATCGTAGGCCCGATAAGCGCAGCGCCATCGGGCAGGCTTGCCGCAGAGGGAAAGCAGGGAAATCGCAGGCCCGATAAGCGCAGCGCCATCGGGCACAGGAGATTACGCGGTGACGGTGACGCTCTGCCCGTCGAAGGTCACGGTTTGCCCGGCGACAATTTTGCAACGCTTACGCGTTTCAACCACGCCGTCGACCTTAACATAACCGTCGGCGATAACGATCTTCGCCTGCGCGCCGCTCTCGCTCCAGCCTTCCAGTTTCAGCAGATCGCACAGCTCAACGTGCGGGTGTTTACCAAGGGAAAATGTTGCCATCTTAATTGCCTTTTACATCGTGATATTCTTCACACGCCTGCAGCGTGTTCTGGATCAGGGTTGCCACGGTCATTGGACCGACGCCGCCGGGGACAGGCGTAATGTAAGCGGCACGCGCAGCGGCCTCTTCAAACACCACATCACCCACTACTTTGCCGTTTTCCAGCCGGTTGATACCGACATCGACAACAATCGCGCCCTCTTTAATCCACTCGCCGGGAATAAAGCCCGGTTTGCCCACCGCGACGATCAGCAGATCGGCGTTTTCCACATGGTGGCGCAGGTTTTTAGTAAAGCGGTGCGTTACGGTGGTGGTGCAGCCGGCCAGCAGCAGCTCCATACTCATCGGGCGGCCAACAATGTTCGACGCGCCAATCACCACGGCGTTCAGACCGAAAGTGTCGATGTTGTAACGCTCAAGTAGGGTGACGATCCCACGCGGCGTGCAGGGCCGCAGGCGCGGTGCACGCTGACACAGACGTCCGACATTGTAAGGGTGAAAGCCGTCTACGTCTTTATCGGGTGCAATACGCTCGAGCACTTTAACGTTGTCGATGCCCGCGGGCAGTGGCAGCTGTACCAGAATGCCATCGATTGCGCTGTCGGCATTAAGCTTATCAATCAGCCCCAGCAGCTCGGCTTCGCTGGTGGTTTCCGGCAAATCGTAAGAGCGGGAGATAAAACCTACCTCCTCGCACGCTTTGCGTTTACTGCCGACATAAATTTGTGAGGCCGGGTTGCTGCCAACCAAAACGACGGCCAGACCGGGCGCGCGAAAACCGGCGGCAACGCGGGCACGAACTTTTTCAGCAACCTCAGAGCGCACCTGCTGCGCAATCGTTTTACCATCAATAATTTTTGCTGCCATCAGAGAGAAGATCCATCTGTTAAATTGCCTAAAGGGGATGCGCGCTATTCTGTCAGAAGCACGCCGCGCTGTCAGTTACCGTTTGCGGATTTCACTTGCCAGCCTGGACGAGGCGAAAAGTTCTGATCATCAATTAACAAAAAAGAAACAACTCATCACCCCTAAGAAACGTAAGGTTAAGCCTGCGTCTGTGCGGTATTCGCCGCTATTTCATAAGCCTCCAATAAAATATGGCAGGGCTATTTCTTAGCTCTTCTTAAGAAACCACTTAGGGGAAATGCAGCATTTGTGTCTATTTTAAAATTTGCGACAGGGATAATTTAATAGAGCAGCAAGTAATAATGATAATTACATAACTTTAATTCGTTTTGCTTGACCTGGGGGGCATACGAATGAGGAGTGCTTCGTAATATTTTCACGGAAGAGAATATCTTTCGGGCAGTTAATGCCTTCAGTCATCGGCGAAATTCAACAGGATGATGAAGATCGCCAGAAGAATTATAAGGATATGATATGAACACCAGACCCATAGTTATTTCTCTTGCAGTTAGCATGATGCTGTTATCCGGTGTAGCGCAGGCCCGCGGGCCAGTCATTATTCCGGGTGGTAATATTCATTTTGAAGGTGAAATGGTACAGCTTGCCTGCGCGATTAGCGTGCAGTCAAACTCCCAGACCGTTGCCATGGGCCAATATCATACGACCTTGTTTAGCAATGTCGGTGATACGACGCCTCTGGTGCCGTTTACACTCACGGTAAATGACTGCGATCGCAGCGTTGCCACGCAGGCGTCTGTCGCTTTCGCAGGAAAGGCTGATGATGTCGATCCGACATTGTTAGCGCTTACTGCGGGCGACAGCGGCGCCAGCGCGAAAGGGGTGGCTATTGAGATCCTCGACAGTAATTCCCAAAAGCTGAAACCCGACGGTGTAACTTACTCTGTTGCGCAAAACCTGGCGACCGGAAGCAATACGTTGCGTTTCGCCGCCCGCTATAAAGCAACCTCGGCAGAAGTAACGCCGGGTTCGGCCAATGCTGACACGATGTTTATTATGAAGTACGAATAAGGAATGGGGGACAGGAGGCTACACTCTCAGGGATGAGTTCTTGTGGACATCTGTTTATTTTGTCTTGAATATTCTTATTACAAGAAAGTTGACCATGCAGAATTTACTACGAATGGGTATTGCGGCTATATTTATTATTTCCAGTGCCGTAAATGCGGAAGGTGGGATTTCTTTAGGTGCCACGCGTGTTATATATCCGGCCGAGGCGAAACAGACTTCTCTCGCGGTGAATAATAGTGACAAGAAATCCCGTTTTTTAATTAATTCATGGGTTGAAAATGAGCAGGGGCAGAGAGTAAAAACATTTGCTATTACCCCGCCATTATTCGTTAGTGAACCGAACAGTGAAAATACGTTACGAATTATTTATGTCGGCCCACCGCTGCCCGGCGACCGGGAGTCGCTGTTCTGGCTCAATGTCAAAGCGATCCCCTCGGTGGATAAGGAGAGCATGGCGGGCAAAAACGTACTGCATCTGGCGATTTTGTCCCGCATTAAGCTCTTTGTGCGCCCCTCAACGCTCGTCGATCCGGCAAGCGATGCCCCGGCGGCGCTGAGCTTTGCGCGCGAAGGGAACGCGCTGAAGATCACCAATAATTCGCCCTACTATCTTTCGCTGGTGAATGTGCATATTAACCAGCGGAAGTTAAACAACGTCATGGTTGCGCCAAAAAATAGTACGCAGGTGGTGTTGCCGTCCGATGCCCCGGGCGATCTCACTTTTCAGACAGTCAATGACTACGGTGCCGTGACGGCAGAAAGAACGGTTAGCCTGCGTTAGACGGGCGAGTGGTAAACATTTATGACCATAAAATATCCTCCGCGCCGGTTCGCGCTCCCCATGCTGGCCGCGCTATGCCCGCTGGATCTCTATGCTGAACGCTACTTCAATCCGGCTTTCTTATCTGACGATCCCGGCTCGGTCGCTGATTTATCGCTGCTGGAAAAAGGGTTTCAGCGCCCGGGCAGTTACCGCGTCGATATCTGGCGCAACGATGAATTTATTACCACACAGGATATCCGCTTTGAGCGTGAGGCAAACAGCGCTGCTGGTAAAGCATCGGGCGGGTTAACGCCCTGTTTCTCAGAAGCGCTATTAGCACGCCTTGGCGTCAATATGGCTGCATTCCCTGCGGTGAAGCTGCAGCGGGATCGCGACTGTATTGACATAAGCCAGGCTATCCCCGGGGCACAAACTGCCTTTACCTTTTCAACTATGCGGCTCGATATCGGCCTGCCACAGGCCTCAATGCATCTTCACGCCCGTGACTACATCCCGCCGGAATCATGGGATGAAGGCATTCCCGCCGCGTTGTTAAATTACAGCTTTAGCGGTAACCACGGCACGCAGCGCGACAGCTATTTTGTGGCTCTGCAGAGCGGGCTAAATTATGGTCCCTGGCGGCTGCGTAACAGTGGGGCGTTGCGCAACGCAGGCACCGGCAACCGACGCTGGGAAAGCATTGCCAGCTGGCTACAGCGGACGGTTGTACCGCTGAAAAGCGAGCTGGTGATGGGGGACAGTAATACGCAGAATGCACTGTTTGATAGCATTGGTTTTCGCGGCCTGCGCCTCTTTTCAGCGGACGCCATGTACCCCGATAGCCAGCAGGGCTATGCGCCCACCGTGCGCGGCATTGCGCGAACGCCAGCGAGGCTCACCATTCGCCAGAATGGCTACGTCATCTATCAAAGCACGGTTGCCGCCGGGCCTTTTACCATCACCGATCTCAATCCGACCTCCTCCAGCGGCGATCTTGACGTTGTGCTGGAGGAGAAAGATGGCAGCGAGCAGCGTTATAGCGTCCCCTATTCGACGCTGCCGCTGCTGCAGCGTGAAGGACGCATCAAATATGATGTGGTCGCCGGGCGTTATCGCAGCGGCAACCGTCAGTACGCTTCGCCCTTTTTTACCCAGGGAACGATGGTGGCGGGGCTGGCAAATGGCTATACCCTGTACGGCGGCACGCAGCTTGCCAGCGATTACACGGCGTTTGCCAGCGGTGCAGGCGTGAATATGGGCAATCTGGGAGCGCTCTCACTCGATCTTACCCATGCGCGCAGCCGCCTTGCCAACGCTCGCAAAGAGCAGGGCGAGTCGCTGCGCTTTATGTATGCCAACTCCCTCAATCAACTTGGCACACACTTTCAGTTTCTGGCATGGCGCTACTCGACGCGCGGTTTTCACACGCTGGACGAGGTGGCGTATCCGGCCAGCGAAAACGCGGTCGGTGAAGTCAAACCATCAGGAGAGGGAAGCGCGAACAAAAAGCGGCGCTTGCAGGCCAATGTCACGCATAGCTTGACCGATTATGGATCGCTCTATATCTCCGGCATGCAGCAAACCTATTGGGATAAATCGCGTAGCCGACGCTGGTTGCAGCTTGGCTATGCCGATGGCTGGCGAGGGATGAGCTATGCCGTGTCGTGGTCGTGGAGCTACGCTTCCGGCGACAGGCGGGCGGAACGTATCGCAGCGCTCAATATCTCTGTTCCCTTTAGCGCCCTCGGATTTGGGGCGGGCGGCAGTGCGGCGCAAAACGTCTACGCCAGCGCCAACTTCAACCGCAGCAGCAGCGGGCAGTCCAGCTGGCAGACCGGCATTGGCGGGACACTGCTGGAGGACGGCAACCTCAGCTACAACCTCAATCAGGGGAGCAGTAATTCCCGCGGCTATAACGGCAGTGCAAATGCTCACTGGCAGGCGGCATGGGGCAGGCTTAATCTCGGCTACAACTACGATAAACAGCAGCGCGACTATAACTGGCAATTCGGTGGTGGCGCGGTAGCCCATGCCGATGGCCTCACGTTTGCCCAGCCGCTTGGCGATACCAATGTGCTGATAAAAGCGCCGGGCGCGCAGGGGGTACGTATTGAAAATCAGCCGGCAATTACTACCGACTGGCGCGGTTACGCTGTGGTGCCGTATGCCACCGTCTATCGCCAAAATCGCGTTGCGCTTGATACGGCGACGCTCAGCGATCATACCGATCTTGAGAATAATGTCGGCAGCGTCGTGCCCACCGAGGGCGCGTTGGTGCGCGCCAGTTTCACGACCCGTATTGGCGTGCGTGCGCTGCTTACCGTCATGCGCGGAGACCGCGCGGTTCCCTTTGGCTCGCTGGTCACTGAACGCGGCAGCGGCGTCAGCAGCATGGTGGGCGAGGAGGGACAGATCTTTTTAAGCGGATTACCGCTGCGTGGAGAGTTACTGGTGCAGTGGGGGGAGCGCGATCACGAACGCTGCTTCGCCCCGTATACCTTGCCGGAAGCCAGCCTGCAGCAGCCCATCACCCTCGCCAGTGCACACTGTGTCAGTAAAGGATAACGCGATGCGACCGATTTTTGCCGGCGTGTTATGGCTTGCGGCAACGCAGGCCTTCGCCGCCAGTTGTTACAACGCCAACGGTACACCAACCGATATTACATATGATTTGTCGAACAGCTTCGATGGCAGCAGTAACCGGCTCAATAAAGTGGTTACGCGATCGGAGAAATCAGCGTGGATCGGCGTACGGGCAATCTGCCCGGCGGGAACCCAACAAACGCATACCTACCGCAGTTACGTCACGCGTTTCCCGGTGGAATTTACTGCGCACGGTTACCACTATCTACAAATTTCCCCGCATTTGCAGGCGGCGATGCGCATCCGCGACAGCTTTGCCGGTGAATTTTATCCGCCGGGTAACTATATCCGCATGGGGCAGGAGGAGGATGTGGCGAAGCAGCGGCCATTCGGCGTGATGGACTCGCAGCTGCTGCTCAAGCTGCGGGTGACCGAGCGCTTTATGAACCAGGTAACTATCCCGCAGCAGACCCTCTTTACCGTTTACGTCACCACCGGGGTAAACGATCCGCTGATCACGCCGGTCTATACCATCAGCCTCGGCGGGGTGGTGGAAGTGCCGCAGCGCTGCGAGGTGAATGCCGGGCAGGTGGTGGAGTTTGATTTTGGTGATATTCGCGCCGCACTGTTTAGCGAGGCCGGAGCGGGGAATCGCCCACGCGGTGTGACGCCGCAAAGTCAAACGGTGTCAATCAGCTGTACCAATGTTCACGCCCGGGCGTACATCTCGGTGCGGCTCGAAGCGGAAAAGTCGGACAACCACATACTGCTCTCAGATAATCCGGATCTGGGCTTTGTGGTCGCCAATGAGATGGGCCAGCCCTTTACGCCCAATAATATTTTCAGTGTGATCCCACTTCAGCTCGATAAGAATGCTGCGGCACAGGTCGGTATTCGTGCCTGGCCCGTCAGCGTTACCGGCAAGAAACCGGCAGAGGGGCCCTTCAGCGCCCGCGGATTTTTACGCGTGGAATATAATTAAGGAGCCGTAATGCCCCGGTTTTTACACTTTTTCTTGCTGCTCGGCTACGGGATCAATGTTGCCGCTGCGCAAAGCAACATTGAGCTGCGCGCGAGGGTTATTCACGCCGGTTGTGCGGTGGAAAGCAGCGATAACCACAAAACCGTTTCGTTAGGACGCTGGCCGGTCAGGAAGTTGCAGATGGCAGGGAGTATCACCACTCCGGTCGCCTTTTCGTTGAAACTGAAGGGGTGCCCGCCGGGAAGTGTTTCGATAACCTTTTCGGGAAAAGCCGCCAGTAATCCGGCATGGCTGGCACTCAGCGACGATAAGATGGTGCATCAGGTGGCGATCCAACTGCGCGACCACGATCTGTCGCCTTTAGATCTTGAGGCACCCAGCCAGGCAATTAGCGTGGATTACAATGGCAATTCGCTTTTGCAGTTCTTTGCCAATTACATTGCGCTGGTGAATAACCCTACGCCTGGTATTGCTAAATCAGATGCCACGTTTACCATTAATTATTATTAAGCTTTCTTTTAACGCGAGGGTTTATAAAAGGCCGCACCTGTTGCGGCCTTTTTTATAAGAGTTCGTGGGCCTTGGCATAATCAATCAGCTCAACGATGGTATGAACGCCTAGTTTAGAGAAGATATTTGATTTATGGGCGCTGATGGTTTTGTTGCTGAGAATCAATTGTTCCGCAATCTCTTTGTTCGAAAAACCGTTAGCCAGGTAGCGTAATACCGTGACTTCGCGATTAGAGAGCGGCATATCCCGCGTTTCCCCTTTACGTTTGCCGGGGTGATTAATGTAATTGAGCGTTTCGGAAGGAAAGAAAGAGTATCCGGCAAGAATCATCTTTACCGCATTATAAATATCGTTGAGATCTTTTCTTTTACTGACGAAACCATTCGCGCCTGCGCGGATTGCACGTGCGGCATAAAACGACTCTGATTTTGAAGAGAGAAAAAGCACGTTGACGTCTTCGCGTACTGCTTTGATTTTTCTCAATAAAGTAAAGCCATCAGTCTTCGGTAATTCAATATCCAGAATAACCAGATCAACTTTATTAGCGCGAATAAAATCAAGCGCGCTGCGGCTGTCATCTGTTTTCAGAACGACTTTTACATTCTGGCTTTTCTGTAACAGAACTTCTATCGACATCCTGACGATAGGATGTTCATCCATAATAATGACGGAAGCCGGTTTCATCTTTTTTAGCCTCTGATTGTTTTTTATGCCTCGTCTACGCAGGTGTGCCACAGACGTTAAGAAGAGTAATTGCCGTTGACGTTTTCTGTGACGAAGATAATTTTCATGGGAAAACCGGTAGCATCCTGGTGTCTGCCAGACTATTTCCCCTCGCAGACTGCGAAGGGGAGAAATAATCTATTCCGTATTAACGCAAGAGAAATGGCGTGCGAGTTAATGCGCTAGATCAATTATACCTGGTAAATATGTATGGAGAGGTCTTATGAGTTAGCGTGAGTTATTTGCCGACAGGAAATCCTGAAGAATAAAAGCGCATAAAAGATATTTGAATCTATCTGTTATCAATTTTTCTTGTTTTAGTGAATTATCATTTTTACGGCGAGCAAAACAAAATAACAAACTGATTGTTTTCAGCGTGTTAAGAAGATGAATGGCACATTATTCGCAGCCTGAGTGGACAAAGCATTGTGGAGAGCGGATACCAGAGAAAGACAGGCGCTCTCTCTGGCTCCAGGATTTGTTTGAATTGTTATTGTCTTGTGAAAAATGCACTGCCGAGCTGTGCGTTCTTCTTCCTTTTAACCCCGAGGGCAAGATGAGGAGTGGTTTTATTCATAGCGTCTGGTGATGCCTGTTAAGGGTCAGACGATGCAGGAGATGAATAAGACTTTGTCGATCGGGAAGGCCAAGCAGCTTAAGTTGGGTATTGAGTCGGTAAACAACGCGGTGATAGGGAAGGTTGAGTTGTCGTGCGATGCGTTTCATGGTTAATCCTCGCGCCAGTGAAGAGAGAATTTTCCACTCTGTGGCCGGAAAGAGCGGAGCGTGAATACTTCTTTCAGGGGGCACCAACAGCGCCTGGCGGAACGGAACAACGGAGAGATCGCGGGCAATAACATGAAACGGGCCCGCTGCGCGCAGAAAGCTCATTTGCGCCGGATCGTCTTTTGACGTTAAGAGATAGATGTGCAGACCGCGATTACATAAATTGGGCTGCCGCAGGGTTTCCAGCGCCTCCAGCCTGGAGGTGGTCAGGGTCTCCATATCGACAATTAAGTGCGACAGATAGGGTTCGCAAAGCTGATGATTTGCCATCTCAAGCGATGGAAAGACCGCATTGCGTTTACCGGAGAAGAGGCAACTGCGCCAGGCATAACTCAGGTAGTGGTCGGTAGAGATTAGCGTCTGGCTAATCATATATTCCGGCAGTGCGAAATTGAGTTGCTGAACCAGTTGTTCCAGCGTATCGAAAAGGGGAGGCGTTGCGCCCCGGTAAGGTAGAACCCGATGTGTCGGTTTATCGCTGCGATGTTTTTCTCTACGGATACGTTTTCGCATTTTTCCCTCGCCAACGTATTTTATTATTCGGCTAAAACGCCCTGTCCATTGAGGCTTTGTCAGCAGCAAACCCACGCTGCATGTCCTGTTTTATGCCCTGTTAAGAGCAACATTCTTACAATCTGATTCATGCAGAAACAGGTACAGATACTTAAAGCCATCTGCGACATTTCCCAATAAGTGGGGCAGGGTTAAGGCGGGGACGTAGGCGTAACGGTGCATAAACTGGCGGATTGCCGGGAAAACGCGCAGGCGCGTTCACTTCGCAGGCAACCCGCCTAAAATACATTGACTCACCTGGTGCTCACCGTATAATTCCAGGCGTTTCCACCGTAAAGGTGGTGACATTCGCGCAATGCGCCCTTAGCTCAGCTGGATAGAGCAACGGCCTTCTAAGCCGTAGGTCACAGGTTCGAACCCTGTAGGGCGTACCATTTTCCCGCCGATGCCGGCATCGCGTACTCTTCTCCCCACCGCTTCTTCTGCACATTGCACAGCCGCAAAAAAAATTTTTTTACCCACTCTTGAAAAACGTGCCGATGGCATTATTTTTATTAGCGGACAAGCAAGGCTTGCCTTTAACTTGAGCTTTTGAATTGATTATTCAGGAGGTTAACTTATGGCACTCAGAACCTTGTCAGCACTCCCTGGCTTTTCAGATTCGCTTTTTGCCGATCGTTTTAACCGTATTGATTCGCTTTTTAGCCAGCTCACCGGCAACACGCCTGTGGCGGCGACGCCTGCCTACGATCTGAAAAAAGTCGATGCCAACAACTACCTGTTGCATGTCAGCGTGCCTGGCTGGAAGGAGGAGGAGCTGGAAATCGAGACGGTAGGCGGCAACCTGCATATTTCCGGTAAGCGCAGTGAAGAGGCTTCCGAGGAAGAGCAGGGGTGGATCTATAAAGGCATACGGCGCGCGGATTTCCGCCTGAGCTTCTCGCTGCCCGATCATGCCAAAGTGAGCAACGCGAAATTAGAGAGCGGCATTCTGGAGGTCTCCATTTATCAGGAGATCCCCGAGAGTGAAAAACCACGCAAAATCGCTATTGAGAATAGTCAGAAGGTGATTGAGCACCAGGCATAATCGTGGCGTTTTTAATCACATGCTAAGGCCCGCCCATGCGGGCCTTATCTCTATCACCGAAGGTGATAGCACACTCAGCTTGTTGCCTGAGCGAGAGCGTTTTTATCTTGATGGAAAATTTTGCTGCAGTGCGGGCACATTAACATTGCCCCTTTCTGGACGCGGGAGAAACTGTGTTCGGAATGTTGTGAGCAGTGAGGGCAGGAACATTTTACGAGGTAGTTACGGCGGCTTTTGGCATCTTTGCGTTGTGACATAGATTTTTTCCTGATGTATGGCCGGCAACCATACACGATTCTGCTGCGTATAGCTCGATATCATTATTTTAACTAATAACTTAGCCGCTCAGGCGCCTCCAGGATAAATCCCAATATTAAGCGAGGTTTTTAATATAACGCTATGATTTGAATAGCTATCATCATTAACCCCTATTAACCCTGATACTGTTTCTGCGCCGCTCTTCCCGAGCGGCTTTTTTTTTACCCCTTTAATCGGCAGGCGGCATTTTTATTCACATCTTAAAGGGATGTGATTGCATCCTGCTGCACCTGATGGTGTTATATCCGACCACTGGAAATGAAAACTGAGGAGCAAACAGTGTTAGAAGGATATTTTGATCTGGATGACGCGACCGGTAATGACGCGCTGGAAAACAGAAAACGTTTACTGGCCGTACAGGCAGCACTGGAAATTTCGAAGGCGGCTGTCTCTGCAACAACGGCAAATTCCGGTATTCGCAGCCAGATGGATTTACGTAATGTCTCGCAGGAAGTCGCTACGCTTGCCGATGCGATTCAGGATGCGTTAGAAGCAGATTAACGCTTTAGCCCCGCATTGATGAAGCAGCCCGAATGGGCGTCTTCATCAATTTATCGTTATTTTCCTCTCCCCGTCATCCTTGATTATCATCACATTTCCCGTTTTGAGCGCTTGAGCCAGATAATGGGATTCGTTATAAAAGTCCACCCGGATCGTCATCGATAAACCGAGCGAAACCTGATCCCCTTAATGCCTGCCAGGCGTTAAGGGAATCAGGTTTTTTTTCGCCTGTCGTTCGACGTTTCGCGTCGAGGCGCTATGACAACAAGGAGAGAGAAGCGATGAAAATGGTATTTCCCGACGGGTTTTTATGGGGGGGAGCGGTCGCCGCCAACCAGATCGAGGGGGCATGGAATCAGGGGGGGAAAGGTGTCTCAACCGCCGATCTGCAACCTTGGGGAATCGATGGCGAAATTGCAGTGCGTCCGGGCACAAACGGCAACCTCAAAGATATCGCCATCGATTTTTACCACCGTTACCCGCAGGACATAAAACTCTTCGCTGAAATGGGATTTACCATCCTGCGCACCTCGATTGCCTGGGCGCGAATATACCCGAACGGTGATGAAACGGAGCCGAACGAAGAGGGGCTGGCGTTCTACGA